>JAQWNI010000067.1 GCA_029268645.1 Myxococcota bacterium | reverse complement strand
CCCGACCCGACCCGCAGTACACATGGGCTCGTATCCAATCGGGAATGGCATCCACTGGCGATGCGGATCTAGATATCGACCCGACCGTGACGGAGAAAGACCCCCCCTGGCTTCTGAGTCTCTGGATCCATCTGGCGAACGGATGGTTCATTCGACCCACATCGTTATCGTTGGATCGTGATGGGAGTGGGGGGTTCGATCGGGCCCGGACGGCGATTCGGCGTACCTATGTCTTTCTCGCCGCCTGGATCGCTGCGCTGCTGTTCTTGCCCCTCAAGTGGGTCGCGATCGCGGCATTGATCTGGGTCATCGTTGCCACGCCCGGAATCATCGAGATCCATCGTCAGTTTCAGTTCGAGCCGGACCCGTGACGCTGGGTGTGACGGCAATACAAGAAAGGAGGCATGAGATGAACCCCTTCGAACTCGAGACCCTCAAGAACTGTCCCAAAAAGGGGCCGGTGTTCATGGTCAATCTCGTGAAGTACCGAGAGAAGTCGTTGGATGGCGACGGGTCGGGCCGTGACGCGTACATGCGATACGGGTCTGTCGTGAGCGGGCTGCTCGAGACCCTGGGTGCTGTGGTGATCTGGATGGGTTCGGTTGACCATCTCGCGC
This sequence comes from Myxococcota bacterium, assembly GCA_029268645.1. Taxonomy (GTDB): domain Bacteria; phylum Myxococcota_A; class UBA9160; order UBA9160; family UBA4427; genus TMED88. Next base: position 37,550 of record JAQWNI010000067.1, on the reverse strand, counting down.
TGCAGGAGGGGGGAGATGTCGATTGGGACGTGGTGCAACTCGTCTACTTCCCGAGCCGAGATACGTTCATCGAGATGGTCACGAGTGAAGTGTACCTGGCCGCCAACGAACACCGAGCCAATGGAACCGAGAAACACGTCATCTTTGCAAGTTCGACGGTGATTTCGAACCCTTTTCCGACGAAGTAGCGAACGCACTCAATTGTAGCGGTCACGGCACGTACGGCCGTCGAGCAGGGTTTCAACCAGATGCCCAAGACTGACTAAACGGAGAGACAGGTATGGAACTGGAAGGGCGATGCTATTGCGGCGAGCTTCGATACGCGGTGACGGGCGATCCGGTGATCAAAGGGCAGTGTTACTGCCGAGAGTGCCAATACGTATCGGGCGGCGGACCGAATCTGATCTTTGGGTTTCGAGACAAGGGGTTTCGATACACGACGGGTCAGCCATCCCGCTTCTCTCGTAGCGATCTGGATTCGCCGGTCTCGCGCGAGTTCTGTGCGAATTGCGGAACGCATATCTTGAGCCGGGTCCCGACGATCCCGGGTGTCGTGATTCTGAAGGTGGGCACCCTCGATGACCCCAAGCAGTTTTCCGGACCGGACATGGCCATCTACATGTGCGATGCCCAGCCCTTCCATGTGGTTCCAGAGGGCGTCAAGACCTTCGATCGTATTCCGGGTTGAGACTGATCCTCGAAGCCGATACGGCCGGCCGTCTTGAGACGACCGACCGTATTTTTTTCTCTTCGAAAAGTGGTAGCGGGGGCAGGATTCGAACCTGCGACCTCCGGGTTATGAGCCCGACGAGCTACCTGGCTGCTCTACCCCGCATCAAATTGGGAGGCAAGAGATACAACCCAGCGTAGCCGCTGTCAATCCAGCCCCTCCTGCATGATCGAGAGCATGCAGTCCACCGGCAGAATGCGATTTATGACGGTTTGCGACCACATCCCGGTAAGCAAGGAGGTTCACCATGGCTACACGGCATCGCATTTTTAATTTAACCAGGGTCACGCTCACGATCATTACCGCGAGTCTCACCTTACTCGCGGTGCAGGCCACAGCGGGCACAGTCTACCGATGGACGACTGAAGATGGGACCATTGCATTCACCGACGACGAGAAACGGATTCCGGCCCGGTATCAGGGTACGGCGCAAGTGGAAACGTTGGAAAGTCTGAACGGATACCCCCGATTCACCGCCGTTGGGGACAGGCCCGAGACTGCCACGGCGGCGCCTGCGCCGGCTCCGCGGGTGAATCGTAGGGCCCCAGCGAACGTCGCCCTCGCTGAATTGCCTGTATCGGTGATCACCGGGTCCAGTCGCTACGGAAATGGCGGAATTTCTCTTCCTGTCGGCAGTCCCGTGAGTGCCGAGAGCGAGCCCATCCTGATCGAACAACGGCGAGTCAAGCTGAGTTCAAGCATGGCCACTGCCCACGAGACGGTGGTTCGACAGGGCGATCGCATCATTTCCATCCAGCGAAACGAATCCAGCCAACGCGACGACACGGGAATGGTTCCGCCGCTCGGCTACTAAGCCGCCCAGACCGACCGGGGCCCCTGAGGTGCGCCAAGCGCCTTGGGGGCTTCCGGATTTGGGTCCGGATCCGAAGCAGGGATCAAATTCGGCGACGCGAACCGGCTCAGTCAGCCCGCTGCCCTTTATTCGAGGGTACGTCAGTTGGAGGCGAGCCGATCGAGATCGTGGAATTCAGGGCGTACGCTCCAGGCATTGCCCCGACCCTCTCGTTCCCATGTTTGGACCTCGGTGAACTTGACTTCAAAGGGCGTTCGCATCGAGTATCCGCGATAGGTCACCTTGATGATCGCCTTGTCTTTTGTCTCTGCGTCTTCAAATTCCCAGGGTTTGGCATCCCAATCGGTGAAACGAACCTCGTCGAACTCGGGCATTTCATCGAGGAAAGCGGTTCGCTCCTCGACATGAACAAAAGAGGAGGCCTCCTGGAACTTCGACCAACGCACGAAGTCCGTGTAGGCCTTGTGCTGGTCTTCGAGGCTAAATTGGCGTTTAAATGGGTCATCCGGCCGGAATTCGCCAAACGCGCATCCCGAAAGAACAACCAGGGCCAGACCAAGGCCGGCGATCACGCGGCTCTGAATTCGCATATTGAGAAAGACTCCATAAGCTCGAAAGGGTTTCCCCGGGCTGGGGCCGCGGGCGCTTGCAAGGGGGGGTATCGGCCCAACACCCATGGGACTGAAGCCTCATCGGGGCGCGATTCCAGCGGGACGGGAATCTGTGCACCCGGCGCCCAGCGTAAATCTGGCTGCGAACTCAGACCGTCAGACGACGGTCCAGTCGGGGCTCCATCTCGCTGCGAAATTCGGCGAAGCGGCCCTCTGAGATGGCCTCTCGCGACTGCTCGAGAAGCGATAGATAAAAACGGAGGTTGTGAAGAGCCGCCAATCGCCCAGCCAGGGCTTCTCCACACTTAAACAGATGCCTGAGGTAGCCCCTCGAGTGGCTTGTACAGGCGGGGCAATCACAGGCTGGGTCAATCGTGTTTTCGTCACTGCGGTAACCCGCATTCTTCAGGCTGAGGATTCCCTCACTCGTAAAAAGAAGTCCGTGGCGACCGTTTCTTGTCGGCACGACGCAGTCAAAAAGGTCTACCCCGCAAGCGACGCCATCCATTAAATCGATGGGGCGACCGAGCCCCATCAAATACCGCGGTTGCTCCGGAGGCAAAACCGAGTGCGCAATGCGAACGGCCTTCACTCGCTCCTGCCGGCTCTCGCCGAGGCCCAGTCCGCCGTGGGCCGCCCCATCAAATCCGAGGGCCGTCAGCGCTTCAGCGGAGCGGCCGCGGAGGGTCTCGTCGGTTCCCCCCTGCACGATGCCGAAGACCGCCTGTTCTTCGCGCTGGCGGGCCCGGGCCGCGCGCTCGGCCCAGCGAAGGCTACGCATCATCGCGGCTTCCATCCGTGCCCGATTTTCCTCGGGACCCAACTTCGCCACAGAAGGCAAACACTCGTCGAGCACCATGGCGATGTCGCTGCCGAGAGACTCTTGGATCCCAATCACGCCTTCGGGTGAAAGTCTTCGTTTTTTCCCGTCAAGCGGCGAAGCAAAAATCACGCCGTCCTCATCAATCATCATCCGGTCGGCGAGGGAAGTCACCTGGTAGCCACCACTGTCTGTCAGCCAGGGTCCAGACCAACCGGTAAAACCATGCAGACCGCCCAGGGTTTTCACGGTTTCTTCGCCGGGCCGCTCATGAAGGTGGTAAGTGTTGGAAAGGAGAATCTGAGCCCCAACCGATTGAAGCTCCGCCGCGGAAATCCCTCGGACTGCTCCGAAGGTGGCCACGGGCATGAAGGCGGGTGTCGACACACGGCCGTGGGGTGTGGTGAGGGTGCCGGTTCGGGCCTCGCCCTCGGTGTGCTCAATTCGGAGTAAAAATCCGCTGGCCTTCACAGTGGCCTTTCTTGCCGGCGTGCCACGACGGGCCCCTGCTTTCAATGGACTCAGAGGATTAGCATGGCGTCGCCATACGAGTAGAACCGATATCCCGATTCAATCGCGTGCCGATAGACAGCCAGAAGAGGGTCTCTTCCAATCAGCGAGGCCACCAGCATCAGCAAAGAAGACCCGGGAAGATGAAAGTTCGTCATGAGCCCATCAACGACTTGCGGCGGTCGGCCCGGGTGAAGAAAGAGATCCGTGTTTCCTTGACCGGGTTGGACTCGGCCACGGCCCAAAGCCTGGGTTTCGAGGACCCGAGTACTGGTGGTCCCAACGGCGATCACTCGGCCTCCCACGGCCCAGGTGCGTTCAATTGCGGTAGCGGTGCTCTCCGGTAGTTCGAACCATTCCTGGTGAAGCCGATCTCGGGCCAAGTCCTCTGGCCGAAGAGGCTGAAATGTCCCTAGACCGACGTGCAGCACCACATCGGTTCGCGAGATTCCAGCCCGCTCGAGCCGCGTCAACAAGTCCTGGGTGAAATGCAGGCCAGCCGTCGGCGCGGCCACAGCCCCGGGCGCTGAGGCGTAGACGGTCTGGTAGCGGTCTTCATCCTCAGGCTTAGGGGCGCCTCGCCGGATATACGGGGGGAGAGGGGCCTCACCCAGATCGTAGGGAGAGACTGTGCCCTCCATCCGTAGGGTCACGCCCTCCTCGGGGTGAATCGCGACAATACAGGCCTCGAGAGTGTGTCCACGGCCCTCAAAAATAAGTTCGAGTCCTTTACGCAGCCTTCCGTTTGTTCGAACCAAAGCTCGGTAGCATTGTGCACCGCCTTCGGGCCGAAGGATTAGAGCCTCGGCGGTTCCACCGGTGACTTTTCGACCCCGCAGCCGAGCGCGCAGCACGCGAGTGCGATTCATCACCAACAGATCTCCCTCACGAAGGAGCTGCGGCAGATCCCGAACCGCAGAGCGGTGTTCGGGATCGACCACGGAACCGTCCCGGCGATCAACCCGCATCAGTCGTGCGTCATCCCGCTCTGCGAGAGGCTTTTGCGCGATCAGCTCCTCGGGCAGTTCGAAGGTGTACTGGGCCCAATCCTCGGGCGTCTGCAACGCGCTCATGGGCTCAGGTCAGGCTCGATGCTGCGCTCTAAGGCGGCTTGCAGCGCCGGCGCATCGAGAATTGAGTCGTAGGAAAACAAGACCTCTCCGGGGAGGCCTGCGTCTTGAGCAATTTTTACCTGTGCTAGAGCCCGCTCGGGTTCCCGGGCAAAAAGCCAAACCCCGAGCCCTGGCACGATCCGGTCGCCGTGAGGTCGATGGGCGAAGTCCTCCAATTGATAACGCAGGAGGCGGTCGTCCCGGGTATAGGCCATGGGAATAGCCCAGTCGATCAAATCCTCCTCAAGCCAGCGAAGCCAATCCTGAGCCAGGCTCAAGTACGCCCGATCGGTGTAGCTGTTGACCGCGGCCGACAAGATCAAATTCGGTTTCTGTGCCTTGGTGGTCTTATGAATCGCTTTGACCAAAGCAGTCACCTGAGCGCGGCGCCAGTCGTCCCATGCGGTGGTGTTGACCAATTGAGTCGGATCGGGTGACTCGGGATCGCGATAGGGGCCTCGTAGGCCAGTTTCACGCCGAAATCTTTCTTGAGTGGCTTGGCCGTAACCGAAGTCCAAGCCTACGCCGAAACGGGAGCCGGGCACAAAGGGGAGGGCCCCGGGATGACGGATATAGTCGAGGTGGAGTCCGTCAAGACTGGGATAACGATCAATCAGCTCTGCAAAGACGTCCACGAGGCGTTCTCGCACACCGGGAGCCCCGGCATCCAGATACACCCCTCTGGTCCCCATGCGGTACCACTGACGATCTGGAGCCGGGAGTTCCAAGTTCGGGTAGTCGAGGACCGATCGCCCAAAGCGGTCCACCAGGACGGCCTCCGGTCCAAGGTCCTGAAGAATGGGCGCCGCTGTATTGGTGCTGAGCGAAAGGACATTGACCCAACCATGGACCCGTATGCCCGCCGCGTGGGCTTGCTGCAGCAACAGGTACAGAGTGTCTTGATCGTTCTGAGCCACAAGCGTCCGGTAGGGAGAGGCATCGGCCAAGTCGGCGTTGTACCACGCGCGGCCACCGCGATAGACCTGGACAAAGAGATCCGTGGCTCCGAGGGCCAGCGCTTCCTCGACGAGTCGCACGATTTCGTCAGCATCTTCGAGGACCCGTTGGCTGCCCTCGGCCAGCACCCAGAGCCCTCGCACGCCTTCGGGTGTCGGCGCCTCAGCAGGCTCCGGTTCCGCGACGGCAATGGCTTCTCCCTCCGCGACGGGGGGATCAATCGCCGCTTCAGCCTGGTGGGCGGTCCCCGCAGGCATGTCCCCCTGACTACATGCCAAGAGCAAAAAGGCTGCCCAGCATGCGCCCCACTCACGCCGAAGCCAAAACATGACGAAAAGATTCCCCCAGGACGCGAAACCTAACTGAGGGCAGGGGGGACTACAAACTTGGCTCTGGGGCTTTTCTCTGAGGCCTCTGTCGAGCACCCTCCTCGATCCTTGGTTTTCTGCTCACCTAGACCTCGAGTTTTTCTCATGCATACCAACAGACTCACGCGGAAACCCAGGACCTCTCCGGGCCGGTTCACGGCAACACTGGCCATCTGGCTCTGCGTTTTTGTCGGAGCGATGCCGCCGTCGACCAGCTGGGGCCGCTCGAAGCCGGATCTTGACCTCGGCGGCGCTCGGCACTCGCCCGAAGCCGACCGCGTTCTCCGAGAACGAACCCGGCCTCTCCTGACAAATCCAGCGAAGAGTTTGCGCGCTGCCCGCGAGGCGATCGCTGAAGGCGACCGAAGCCACGCGGTCTGGATACTCGCCCAAGTCGCCCAAAGACATCCGACCGTGGGAGACTACGCGGCTCTGATGCAGGTCGAAGTGCTGGTTGAATCCGGACACTCAGAAGCGGCGGTCGGTGTGGCCCGTAGCGCGCTCCTCCGTCAACCCGACTCTCGACTCCGTCCCCGGATCCACGAACTCCTCGGTCGCGCATTGTATGACACGGGAAATACTGAGGGAGCGCATGCCGCTTGGCGGGCCGCGCTGGATCACAGTCGGGATGATTCGCTCCGCGCCCGCGTCCTCCTTGCCATTGCGATGTCAGAAGAAGAGCAGGGACTCACCCCGGAGGCGGCGACAACCTACAAGCTGATCTGGTATGCGCATCCTGCGTCTGAACAAGCCCGAGTAGCCGAGCATCGCCTCGAGGTGATCGAGGATTATCTCGGGGAGCCTCTCCGGAGTGGCACTGACTGGAGGCGGCGCGGCGATCATCTCTTCCGCGCCCGACAAAACGAAGAGGCGCTGGCGGCCTTTCAGAACGCTCGAACCCTCGGACTCCGAGGGGGCGAGAGCCGTCGCAATGAGCGACAAATTGCCCGGACACTTTTTCGGCTGCGTCGGTACCCAGAAGCCACCGAAGCCTTCGCTGTTCTCCCACAGACAGAAGATGTGCCGATTTGGCGGGCCCGTTCGATGGCGCGGTCGGGGCAGGTTTTTGAAGCCATTGAGGAATTCGAGCGACTCGCAGATTCAAACGTCAATCGCCAGGGCATTCGGGCGCGTTTCCTGGCTGGACTGCTCTTAGATGGACGCGGTCACAATGCACGAGCCGAAGCCCACTATCGACAAGTCGCGCGAAGTGGCCAGCGAGCAGGACTCAGTGATGCCGCAGCCTGGAGACTGGGCTGGGGGGCGTATCGGGCCGGGGACTACGAGCGCGCCAATCTCTACTTTGACCAGCTGGTTCGCCAGAAAGAGGGAGACCCCATCGGTCAGCTGCGACCTCGCTACTGGCATGCTCGAGCCCTGGAACATCGGGGCGATGCCCGGAGTTTGACCGAATTCTCCGAGATCGCTCGGGACTATCCTCTGTCCTACTACGGCTGGAGGGCGCGCAGCCGGATTGGCCACGATATTCCGGAACGACTCGATCGGCCGGCTCCTCGAAACCGAGCACGAAGGTTGACCTCTGCTGCTTTGGCGAGACCCAGAATCCTGATTCAAGCCGGCCTTCTGCAAGAAGCGCAAGAGGAGATTCGCATTCTCGCCCGTCAAGCCCGAAGCCTTGAGGACCGCATGGCGCTTGCACAACTCGCGACGGCAGCCCAGGACTACAATCGAGCCCAGCGCATCGTCGTGGAGCCTTACACCGCGACCCTCGCCCGTGGGCCGATTCGTCAACACGAAGACCTTTGGTGGTATGCATGGCCAACCGCCTATTCAAATTGGGTGACCGACGCCACGGCGCAAGGGGGGGCGTTGACCCCGCTCTGGTGTTTGCCGTGATGCGCGAAGAGAGCGGATACCGCCCGCGAGTCGTTTCCCCGGTCGGCGCACGAGGCCTCTTGCAGATCATGACCCCGACAGGACAAAGACTCGCGATTTCGAAGGGCTGGAAGAAATTCGAGGCAGATGATCTCTTTCAGCCGCGCACCAATATCGACCTTGGGTCTCACTATCTCGGACAGCTGAGCCAACGTTTCAACGGGCGACTTTCCGCAGCGATCGCGAGTTACAACGCCGGTCCCGAGGCGGTCTCCAGCTGGCCACTGACACAAGAGGACGACGACGACGAATGGGTTGAATCCATTCCTTACGACCAGACCCGGAGCTACGTCCGCCGCGTGCTGCGCAGCCTCCACGCCTATCGCGTTTTATATTGAACCCCGCGCGAAGCTGAGCGAAGAAATACCCAAGGAGGCCCATGTCGATTCTGCAGCAGTCCCTTTGGCCGCAGATCCGGGATTCTCGAGCAACGGATGTCGTGGGTCTAGGGGAAATATCGGTCGATCATCTTTGTGTGGTGTCTCATTGGCCCAGCCCTGGACAGAAAGCGGCTCTGCTTCGTTCGGAGCAACGCGCGGGCGGGCAGGTCGCCAGCGCTCTGCTCGGCTGCGTCCGCCTTGGACTACGGGCCGCATACCTCGGGGCCGTTGGGACCGATGCTGGAGCGCAAGTGGCCCTCGGGCCCCTGGTGCGGGCGGGCCTGGATCTTGAGGGTGTCCGACGGATTGCCGGAGCCCGCACGCGTTCCGCCACCATTTTGGTTCGGGCATCCGATGGAGAACGCACTGTCCTCGAGGATCGTGATCCACGCCTCAACTTGTCTCCAGGTTCGCTGGAAGCCCGGGAAATCGAGCGGGGCCGCCTGCTTCACCTCGATGCAAGTGACCCTGATGCGGCGCTCTGGGCGGCCCGCACGGCCCACCAAGCCAATCTTCCTGTGACCCTCGATGCAGACTCGGTCTGGCCCGGCGCTGAAAAACTTCTGGCCGAGACCGATTTCCCTGTGGTGTCGCGCGGGTTCGCCGAAAAGTGGGGAGGGACGGGTTCGCTTCGGGCCGGGCTAGACCGACTGGCTCGAGCCGGGGCACGACTCGCGGTGGTCACGTGCGGGGAGCAGGGCGCTTGGGCCCAGAGTGGTGATGATGTCTTCCACGTGCCCGCCTATGCGATCGAGCCGGCGGATACGACGGGAGCGGGGGATGCTTTTCATGCCGGATTCATTTGGGCCTTGTTACAGGGCGAAAGCGGGGAAGGGGTGCTGCGTCAGGCCCATGCTGTGGCAGCGCTCGCCTGTGGCGCGCTGGGTGCCCAGGACGGCCTGCCTCGACGCGACGAACTGGAGCAGTTCCTCAAGCAACCTCCGGCCCATCGGACATAAGGCCCGTCCCGCCGAGCCGCATCAAGCGTCCTCGCGCCGTCCGAACCCATCGGGTTCTCGACGTCATCAGCAGGGATTCAGCCTGCGCACACTCCTGGTCGGGCTGCTGCTGGCCAGCGGTGCCTGGATGGCCTGGAGCGCTCAGACCCCACCCAGCGGAAAAGAAACCGGCGAAGAACAGACCCGGAACTTCCAACAATATAAAAGAGAAGACCTCTTACGTCTCCAGGCAGCCTACAAGAGCGCTGCTCAGGAGAGTGAAGCCCGGCTTCGGCGCCACGATGAGAAGACCCCAGTGCGTCCGAGCTCCGCCTCTGGGCTAGCCGGTCGTGTCGCGACGTTCGAGGCCCAATCGAGCCGGTCCTCGGAGCGAAGGGCTCTGCAAGCGGAGTGGGCCGGCGACACAGCGAGCCTCGCGCAAATCGAGCGTGAGCTCGCCCTTCGGGATCACCCCCTCGACCGCTGGACCCTGTCGCTGCGAAAACTGATGAACTGAGCCTTCCGAATTGCCGTCACCCACAATCCGAACCCATGACGTCAGCTAAGAATTTCCTCCGGATCAACGCTCGCCACCTGGTCGTTTTCCTTGGGCTCGACCGGCGTAAAGATCGCGTCATCGAGTTCCGGCTCAGCATCCTCCGCCAAGCCATCGCTGTCAGTGAACTCTTCGTCGGTATTGGCCGATTCGGCTTGTGTTTCCTCCTCTTCGACAAAGACCGGCTCGACCGGAGCCTTCGCCGCAGAACGCCTGGACGAGGAGCCCCCACCTGATTCGATGGGGCGGTCGCGTTGGTCTTCGCCGCATTTCGGGCACACCGGCTCAGGTTTGGATAGATCGTAGAACTTCGCGCTACAGGCGAAACAGATCCATTTGTATCCCAGCTTGGGGTGCTTTGGACCGGAGGGCGGGGGAGCCTTGGCGCGAAGCTTGTCGCGCTTTTTTTCCGCAGCCAAACGTTCCGACTCAGCCTTTTCCTTTGCGCGCCTGACTTCATCGGCTTTCTTTTTCTCTGCCGCCAGTCGGGCTGCTTCGGCTTTGCGGGCCGCGACTTCCTCGGCTTTCTTCTTGGCCGCCGCTTTCTTACGGGCCGTTTCCTCAGCCTTTTTCTTGGCGGCGGCTTTCTTCTTCGCGGCGAGCTCTTTCGCTTTCAGAGCAGCCGCTTTCTTTTTAGCGGCGGCTTTCTTCTTCGCGACCGCGGCCTTTTTTTTGGCCGCCGCGGCCTTCTTCTTGACGACGGCGGCTTTCTTTTTTGCGACGGCCGCCTTCTTTTTCGCCGAGGCTTTTTTCTTGGCAACGGCCGCCTTTTTCTTTGCTGCGGCTGCCCGGGAGGCGGTCTTCTTCTTTGCAGTCGTCATACTCTCATTCCTGTTGATCCTCGGATCATGGATGTAGCCTCTTCCAACCGATCGATCCCCAGCGCCTTGGCCTCTTCCGCCGAGTCCACATGGGCATGGTCGATCTCGATCACCTTAATCCCCGCGGGCACCGAGATGTCCGCATCCTGAAGCCACGCTCGATACTGTCGGTCGAGCTCACCCCGCACCGAGGCGGGCGAGTCCTTTCCTTTTGCATTCTTGATCGGCGCGAACTCCTCCTTGGGACGGACCTCTAAGACCGATACATGGGCCGCCCCCGGCAAAGCGTCGAACACGAACCGTTCCAGCTTGTAGCCATTGGGCTCGCTCGGCGCCACGGTCTGCCCCTGAGAATTGACCTGCAGGATCTTCTTGGCCGATGCGTGGTAAGGGAGTAGGGCGTCCGCTTCCTCCGCCACTCGGCGCACGAAGTCGGTGGAGAAGGCGTGGATTGCAATATTGCCTGGCCAGAAGACCAGCTGTCCCGCCTCGTCGGTCTGGCTCTTCTCGGGCTCCTGGATCTCCGTATATTCGACAATGCCGATCTGACCGTCGACTCTCGCCACGACGCCTACTTTTTCATCCGGGTCGCGCTTTCGGACGACCTTGCACGACATCTCGGATCCCTGGAGTTCATGAAGACCCATCAGAACCGGGTCCGCAATCCGAATCAGGGGATTGTCGACCTGATAGTAAAAAATTCGATCAATCCCTCTTCTCGCCATGTCATCGAGCGCCCCCGATTCGACCAGTGCGAGCAGGGATCCACCGTGGCCGTTGGGCGACTCGGCCAGAGTATCGGGCGCCTCCAGAATAAGATTTCCCTCAAAATCACAGCAGGGCACCTGGGCCTGACTGAAAAACATCACATCCGACGGGTCGAGGCCGAAGAAATTTTCAGCGCGGAAGAGGGCCCGTGTCTCAAAGTCCGTGGCTGGGCTTGTCATCACGTACCACGAAACCGACCGGCCCAGCCGACGCGATAAACCCCGAATTTTTTGGGCCTGAAGGCCGAAAAGACTGCGATCGCTGACCGGGCCCACAGGGAATGCCCCCTTGGGGCCCTCGAATCCGAGCCGAGTCCCTTGACCTCCAGCGACGACTAGAAGACCGACGCGTCCTGCAGCCAAAAGGGCTTCTCCGGCCTCGCGGGCAGAATCCCGAATTTCGGCATCGCCTCCGAATTCAGGAAGGACCTCGACCGGAACCAGCTCAAGTCGAGAGTTCTGCACCTTGGAGAGTCCGTCGATGGCCCGCTTACGGCCCTCGATCCAAGCCGGGAGATTCGGAGCAAGTTGGCTCAGCTGGTCGAAGAGCCTTTGTTGACCCGAGGCGTCGAGTTGGTCCCAGAAATCAAAAACGTGCTCTTGCCCGTGCTTGGCAAAAGTCCTCCGAATTGACTCGAGATTGCTCCCCAGCGATGCCAACGGTCGTCCTCGCGCTGATCGAATGAACGCGTGATAGCACACGGATCCTTCAGGCGGGGGGGGCCGTGCTCGGTTGGACAGGAACCTCGTAAGTGCACGGATCTTCGAGTTATTTCGATCTTTGCTCTAAAGGTCGTTTCGCACAATCCATTATTTAACATAATATATGTTATCGGACATTATGGATAAAGATTAAACCCGGCCTAAATGAGCACCCCGGAAGCCCTCAAACCGGGCTCACGCGGGGCCCTGAGACCACACGCCGCGCTCTGGACGCGCTCGCTGGGCGACTTAGCTCCCAGGGAGCCTGGGGCCTGGGATCGCTGCTCAGCCGCCTTCGCCGGGATCTGTGGCGGAATCCGGCGAATCGCCGATTGGCCGCAGCTCTCTCAGGCGTGCCTCAGTGTACGGCGGCATCATAAAGTCTGGTGCTTCGACTTGAATCTGCTGATAGATCATCCGAGCGCGATCAGAATTCCCGGCCTGCGACCAACACCGCGCGGCTTCCGAGAGCATGTCGTACTTGAGTGGATTCGTGGGCACCTGTGCAGCCGCTTCGTAGCTTTCCGCGGCGGCGCCATAGTGGCCCGCCGCCTCCTGAGCCGCTGCTTGGCGCACGCGCAAAAATGCCCGGAGGCCCGATTCCAGCTCGGCCTCATTTAGGCCCCGTTCGTATAAAGCGAGCTCCGCGTCACGATTGCCCAGCTGTCCCTCGAGCTTGCCGGCCTCCAGCATGGCAATCGCCGCGGCTGGTGTTCCGGAATACTCAACCGCAACCTGCTCATAGCCCTGAATGGCCTCGCTCCGGACGCGCCGGGCCGTCTCGGGATTGGCAGGCTCCGGCAACTCCAAGCTGCCGGGGGTGGCCCCCATGCTGGCGCGATACACACCCTGAACCTTGGCTAAAGCCGAGGCCGATGCCTCCGTGCCGGAATCGGCATAGTCGCCGGCTAGGCCCCAAATGGCTGCGATGAACAGAATAACGACAGCACCGACGAGAATCGGAACCGGATTCTGGGTAATCTTTTCGGCCACGCGATCGCCCCACCCCTCAATCGCATCCAGCGTCTCGGCTGCCGAATCCGGCTCATTTCGTTTCTTTTTCTTGTTGGCCATCAGCCTGGGTCCCTTCTTCGGTCGCATGCCTGAAAAATAGACGGACCGACTGTCGCGGCATTGTATCCAAGCGGCTCTCAACTTCGAGGCCAACCTAAAGGGCCGGCTACGTGTCCTTGCGGGCCCGATTCCGGATCAGAATCTTAAGAGGCGTTCCTTCGAACCCGAATTGCGCCCGGAGCTGGTTTTCTAAAAAACGGGGATAGGCTGCAGGCAGGCTATCTGAGTCGGTGCAGAACAGGACGAAGGTGGGCGGGTGAACCCCGACCTGGGAGCCGTACTGGAACTTAATCGGGGCCCTTCCCTTGCCGTGCCGTGTCATACCCGGTGGATTTCGAGCCACAGCGTCCTGAAGCCAACGGTTCAGATCCGCAGTCGCGATTCTTTGGGCCGCTGCACGCGCCACCCGGCCCACCGCCGGGAGCAGCTTCCTGAGACCCGAGCCCGTCAGGGCCGAGAGGGTCACAACCGGAGCATCCACCATAAATCGAAGCGAATGCTCGATTTGCTCTTTCATTTCTGGGCGGCCTTCAGCGGGGACACGGTCCCATTTGTTGGCGACAACCACCACCGCTCGGCCTAGGTCCTGAATCATGCGCCCCACATGGGCATCCTGATCGGTGGGGCCTTGATCGCAATCGAGCACCAGTAGTGCCACTTGAGCCCGCTCTAGGGCCCGAACAGTCATTAACGCGCCGACGCGCTCGCCGGTTCCGCTTCGGCGCCCAGGCCGACGAAGGCCGGCGGTGTCGACAAAGACGTAAGCCTGGTCTTCCACGCTGAAGTGAACGTCGATGGCGTCCCGGGTGGTTCCCGCTTCCGCCGAGACGACCACTCGCTCCTGGCCAAGAACGCGATTGGTCAAAGAGCTCTTTCCGACGTTGGGTCGACCAACGACGGCGATCCGCAACTCCGCCGCCTCGCCGGGCTCCTCCGCACTCGCCTTCTCTGGGGGCAGCTTCTCGATCAGAGCCTCAAGCGCATCGAAAGCACCTCCCCCGTGTTCCCCCGAAACCCCCTCAATCGCCTCAAAGCCAAGACTGTGGAACTCGAGCACCCGGTCGGCATGATGCTGCGGCTGGTCGATCTTGTTGACCGCGACCAAGATCGGCTTTCGAGTTTTTCGAAGTGTCCGGGCAATCGACTCATCCTCGGGCAGTAAGCCGGCCTTGCCGTCAACGACAAAGAAAATCGCATCCGCGTCGCGCAGAGCGGACTCGGCCTGGGCTTGGACGGCTGCCTCCAAGCCCTTCTCTGCATCGGGGTCCAGACCTGCCGTATCGACGAGCAACACGCGCCTCCCGGCGAGTTCGAGTTCTTCGACGATCCGGTCCCGAGTCAGGCCGGGACTATCCGCCACGAGCGCTCGGCGACGACCCGCGAATCGATTAAATAGGGTGGATTTTCCGACGTTAGGTCGACCAACAATGGCCACGATAGGAATCGCTGCGGAACTTGACATGGGCGTGCAGCATACCGGCTTGTGGCCAGCCGCCCCGCCCCTCGGCGCCGGGAGGGTCCGGCGGGGAGTCACGCTCCCAGGCATCCGCTTGACAATCTGCCTCAAACCCCTCTAGGTTTGATCTTCCCGATGACGGGAGGAGACGGAGACTCCGTGAAGACACAGACTCGCCGGGTCAACCCGCCCGCCCAAGTAAGAGTCTCCAAATCAAGCGAATCGAGGTCGCGGCTCCGAAGAACACTCCAGCGATGGGGCATCGTTGGGGCCTTGGCTCTCTCGATCAGTGGTGCGGCTCCCAATGCATACGCTTCCCCCGAGACACTGCGCCGCAGCTTTAGCAATATCATCGGCGGCCCCCTTGATATGATTCTCTCTCCGATCACCGCCACGATGACAGTGGCGCGCAATTTGAAGGAAGTCGACGACAGCACCGCGGTTCGCCTCGTCTACGCGGTCCCGGGAATCTTCTGGCTGACCGGGCTCGACTTCGGATCAGGATTTATTCGCTGCGCAACTGGCGCTCTTGAATTTCCGCCCGGAATTTTTCTTTTTCCGTTCGAACCCGACGTCGATACCCTATTCGATCCAGTCGATGACGCAGGAGCCCTGATCGATCTCGACAACCCCTTGATGTGGATCGAAAACCCTTGGGTGTACAAAAACCCCCTCGTGGCCCCTTTTGCCATTCAACCTAAATGGGGCATCAACTACACCCGCGCTGACCTCTGAGGGGCCTCGCTTAAGGCCCGGAGAGGAATTCGGCCACCCGCGGACGAACCACAGCGTCGGCTTCGGTGGGGTCGACCCACACCACTCCCTCTACCGCTCTTAGCCAAGTTCGCTGCCGCCTCGCCAAGCGTCGGGTATCCGCCTGCATGGAGACCGCGGCATTCGCCAAGGTGTCCAATCCGTCGACGACGGGCTGCATATGCCGATAGCCAATGCTCTGCATCGAGCGCAGTTCCGGCCCAAATCCCATTTCACGCAAATGCCGTACCTCTTGGAGGAGCCCGGCATCGATCATGGCCTCGCAACGTTCATCAATGCGGGTTGCCAAAGTTTTACGACCCGGATCCAACGCAATCTGCAGGCCCTGATACGGCCGATCCTCGAAACCGTGCTGATCCCTCAAATCAGACGCTGCGGATCCTGACTGCTCGATGATTTCCATTGCGCGGACCGTTCGGCGCACATCATTTGGGTGAATCGAACCGGCCGCATCGGGGTCTAACTCTGAAAGCCGCCGATGAAGACGACCCGGATCGCCTTCTCCCACCGCCTTCTCATGGGCCTTTTCAAGACGCTCTCGAAGAGCACTGAGCGCCGGACCTGTCCCGACGAGGCCACTCAAAAAAGCTCGGATATAGAGTCCCGTGCCCCCGGTCAGCAAAACGGTTCGGCCCCGAGCAAGAATATCGTCGGCCACCGCCCTTCCCTCAGCCGCGAAACGTCCCGCGCTGTATTCCACGTCAGGAGCGACCACGTCAAAAAGGTGGTGGGGAACCCGTGCTCTTTCTTCAAGAGAGGGCTTGGCCGTCCCAATGTCCATATACCGATAGACTTGCATCGAATCGGCGTTGATAATTTCGCCCTTAAACTCCTCGGCCAGACGTATGGCCAACTCCGTTTTACCCGCGCCGGTCGGTCCAGTGACGACCACGACCTTCGGGCGCCCAGAATCAGGCCGATCGGAAGTTTCGGAGAGAGAAGTCATCGGGCGCGGGAGCTTAGGTCCATCCGAGACTGGGTCAACACAATTCAACTTCGACCGAAACGCCGCTCGATTTCAGACCTTGAGATCCGCCGGGCCACGGGCCGGCCATGCGGGCAGCTCTGCGCCCACGGGATCGAGTCAAGACCTTCCAAAATGGCTCGCTGCTCCTCTATGGGAAGGTGATCTCCGAATCGTCGCGCACTATGGCACGCCAGCGTCGCAAACAATCGATCCATCGCGGGGAGCAATCGCGTACTGGCGCGGTCAGGTCCGTCGCCCGAGGCCGCCCCGGCCCCGGCCTCGCTCGCCGAGAGCTCTTGGGCCAGATCCCCCACCAGCCGTGCCGGATCTTGGCCAGAAAGCAGGGCGGGGATTGCCCGTACAACAACCGCAGCCTCCCCGAAACGTTCAACCTCAAAGCCAAGTGCCTCCACCAGCGCCGCGTCTTCGCCCAAAGCCGTCACCGCCAGCGGGTCGAGTTCAATCGTCAAAGCGATCAGGAGTCCCTGTTTCGGGACCGCTCCCTCGAGCCAATTTTCCCGAAGGCGCTCGTACAGAACGCGTTCATGGGCCGCATGTTGATCCACTAGGATGAGGCCATCCTCGGCCTCTAGCAGGAGATAACTCGCCAGCATCTGTCCGAGCAGCGGCAGCGAGGAAAGCGCCCTTTCACCCTCCAGGGGGTCAGCGGACCCCTTGATCGCATTCGGCCCCTCCTCCCCAAGCGTCCCACCGCGCTCCCCGGCAAAAAGCCAATCGCCCGCTCCGGCCGACGGCGACTTACCCGATGTGACGACAGCGTCGTCCACGAACCGGGTCGATTCCGGTGCGGAGGCAAGTGGCTCAGCGACAGAGTCTGCCGTGAGAGCCCGAGACCGATCGGGACTCGGGGCAATCAAATGGGTCCGGCCACTCATCGCTTCGCGGACCGCGTGACGCACCAGCGAATGAATCATACGTGGCTCAGCGAAACGGACTTCCCACTTCGCTGGATGCACGTTCACGTCCACCTCTGCGGGATCCAGTGTGATCTCCAAAACAACCACCGGATAGCGGCCCCGCGGCAGCCAGTCGCGATAGGCTTCGAGCACTGCATGCCGGACCAGGCGATCCCGAACCGGGCGACCATTGACGTAAAGATAAAGCCCTTGCGTATTAGCCCGGGTCTGGTCCGGCGGCGAAAGCCAGGCTTCTATGCGCCCTCCCCGCTCCTCCCACGTCACCGGAATCAGTCTTGAAGCCACATCGTGTCCGAGGACCGCGCCTATACGTGCTCCGGAGTCGTCGGTCGCGGGCCACACCGCCGCCTCTCGGTCCTCTCGAATGACTTCAAAATGCACGCCGGGAAGCGAAAGTGCCAATCGCATCAGCCAGTCGTACGCATGTCCCCATTCGGTTGCGGGCTTCTTGAGAAACTTCCTTCTGGCCGGAATCTGCCCGAACAGATTGGCCACCTCAATGCGAGTTCCGACTGGGCAACCGGCTGCCCGGTCCAGCACCACTTCGCCGCCTTCGACCCGTACTTCATGCCCGGTGTCCGCCTCACGCGGGCGGCTGAGTAAACGCAGCCTTGAAACCGACGCGATGGCGGGAAGCGCTTCCCCTCGAAACCCAAAACTTCCGATTCGCTCAAGATCCTCTTGACTCGTAATTTTACTGGTGGCGTGACGACGCAGGGCCAACCTTGCGTTTTCCGGCGTCATTCCATGGCCGTCATCCACGATCGCGATGAAGTCATTCCCCCCTTCCCGGAGCTCAATCCGGATTCTTCGGGCCTCGGCATCGAGGGCATTTTCGACTAATTCTTTGACCACTGACGCGGGGCGTTCCACCACCTCGCCCGCCGCAATCTGGTCGATTAACGCGTTGGGAAGCAGGCGAATCCGACTGGCGGAGAAAACTTCCTCATCTGAGCCAAATTGACCCCGGGGTCGATCCGTCAAAATTTCACCCGAAAAAACGGCATGTTGGGAGTTCCCATCGATCGAAGGTTCCGAGGAATCAATTCCGCCTCCAGGAAAAGCCGCAAAAACACTTGACAAGCGTGCGAAATCAAAATAGTTCTTTTGTTGCACCGCAACCAACCGGGGGACCTGCGCCATGTCGGATTTTAGATCAACGAGCGGCGCATCATCGCCCGGAGGGGCTGGGCATGCTTCGCCCGCCGGAACGACGGGGATCAAGGCAAGCGCTCCGGAAGAGTCCGCTTCTGGAGCCCAGCGGGCCGCAGGCGCGGCTCACGCCACCGCTTCGAAGCGCAGCCAACGCATCATTCTGGCCAGCGCGGCAACCCAGGAAGCCGTCGACCAAGCCTCGGCCATCGCACGCACCTCGACGGCGGTGTTGATTGAGGGGCAAACCGGAACGGGCCGCCGGCATCTTGCCCGAGCGATCCATGGCTGGAGCCAGCGGGCCAGCGGGCCTTTGGTCGGGGTTGCCGCCGCCGGCATCGCGGAGCCTCTTCAAGCCCGGGAACTTTTCGGCGCCACCGCCGAATCCGATCCACTCGGCACCGGCGGCTCACAAGGTGCGCTAGACGGCGCGGCCAGCGGAACCCTACTCATCGAACAAATCGATCGCCTTGCGCCGGGCATCCAGGCGCGACTCACGGCCGCCCTACGCAACGGGTCTTTTTCACCCGACGGCAGCAATGAGGCTCGACCCGTCAAGGCGCGAATTATCGCCACCTGCAGCTCGGCTGCCGAGCTTGGCCTTGACCCCGCCGCGGCCCAGCGCATTCAACTCGCGCCACTTTCTCAAAGGAAAGAGGATGTGCTGCCCCTCGCAGCCCACTTTCTTGCGGAACTCGCCGAGGAAGGAGGCGTCACCGCCGTCGGTTTTACTGTCGATGCCCGCCGCTGGCTCGTGGAAGAACCTTGGACAGGAAATATCCGGGAGCTCCGAGAGAGGATTCGACAAGCATTGGTTCTCGCCGGGACTGGCTCGATCTCCGCCGAAGCGCTGATGCTGGCCTCGGAAGGAGAAGAAGTGCCGTCCTTCAAGGAGGCCAAGCGGGCTTTCGAGACCCGCTATGTCGAAAGCCTTTTGCGCCGTTGCGCGGGCAACATCAGCCGAGCCGCACGATTGGCCAAGAAAGACCGGAAAGACTTCTACGACGTGATTCGCCGGACGGGGGTCGACCCCACTCAGTTCCGTCACTGAGGGGCCAGTGCGAACGGCCCTTGTTCAGTGCTGCTCGACCGATGATCTCGATCGAAACCTCGAAGCCACTCAAGAGGCGGTTCGGGAAGCCGCCCTACGAGGCGCTTCTCTGGTCGCCCTCCCCGAGAATTTCGCCTACATGCGCCGCGAGGGAGGAATGTTCCCCTGCGCCGAGGGGCCCGGAGGGCCGATCAGCCGTTTCCTCGGTGCCCTGGCCAAAGAACATCGTGTCTGGCTCGTAGGGGGCTCCTTTCCAGAAATCATCCAGGGCGAGCACCGCGTCTACAATACGTGCGTCGTTTTTTCCCCCGACGGACAGGAAATCGCTCGGTATCGCAAACTCCACCTGTTTGACGTCGACTTGGGTCAGGATGGAGAAGATGCCTACCGGGAATCTCGTCACTTTGCGCCAGGCGGACAGCCGGTCTGCGCTCAGACCCCTTTTGGATCCATTGGTCTATCGATCTGTTACGACTTGCGGTTCCCTGAGCTCTACAGACACGGCGAAATGCTCGGCGCCCAGTTCATTACGGTCCCAAGCGCTTTTATGGTGCAGACCGGAATTGACCATTGGGAGGTATTGCTTCGCGCTCGTGCCATCGAAGCCCAGGCCTTTGTGCTTGCCCCCGCGCAATGCGGCCAACATTCCGTCGATCGGGCGAGCTACGGACACTCAATGATCATCGATCCCTGGGGCCGCATTCTGACGGAAGCAGGAGACGCACCGACTGTGATCGACGCTGAATGCGATTTGTCGGAACTTCAACGGATTCGGTCGGCGATTCCAGCCCTGCGTCATCGACGTCTTCCTTAGCAAAGCCCGGTACAGCCGAAAGTCGCTCACTCGGAGGGGATTCTCACACACCGAGGGGTAGTTACCCCATGCGGCAGTTCTCAAGCCAGTTCGACAGCCCTCCGATATGAATCATCATGACTCGGAGAAATGGGGCTCCGGGCCAAATCGGGGGGAGCCCGTGAGCCCACGAATTTATCCAAATTTACAGAGCGCGCGGCCGATCTCGAAATCACTCAGACCTCGCGGGGTCGCCAGAATCCGATTTACGACCCGCCTTGTTAATGATCAGTTTGAAATCGTCGCTGATCGGTTAAACATCCCGAGCGAAAGCGTGGGCTCGATGGGAACCCCGCGAACAGTGTGATCCAATCGCTGCGCCCCGAACCGTTTCTATTCGATTCAGGGGTGCCAAGTGCTTTGAAGGGAGAACCCAGTGCGAGCCTACCGACTTTCGAGTCCTTCCAGATCAAGCCGTCGAGGCGGGACAAGTCTGGTCCTCGCGGCCATCGTCCTGCTAATGGCGGCCTGCTCGACCCCCCTTGCCCCCCCTCCGGTAACCCCGGATGCTCAGACCTATCGCGTCGGGCCTCCGGATCAACTCTTTATTTCGATCCTTCCCGATCCAGTTATCGAGCGCACGGCGGTTGTCCGTCCTGACGGAATGATCTCCATTGACCTCATTGGCGATGTCCAAGCCTCGGGCCGCACCACTGAACAGATCGCCGAGGAAATCGAACAACGGGTCAGCCGATTTAAGCGTGACGCCAAAACCACTGTTTCGGTGGCCTCCTCGCAAAGTATTGCAATCACAGTCTTTGGCGAGGTTCGAGATCCCGGGACATTCCCACTCACCTCGGACACACGAGTCTCCGAGGCCATCGGGCTCCGCGGCGGAACCACCATCTTTGGCTCGAAGCGAAAAATCAGAGTCGTCCGGACAAACGGCGAGACAACACGCGCTTTTACCATCGATCTCGCCAGCATCCAGCAAGGCGACCTCAGCAGTAATATCATGCTTAGAGGGGGGGACATGATTGTCGTCCCCCCCAATATCTTGGCCCGGATTGGCTACGGATTGCAGGTCCTCCTCTTCCCGTTCCAACAGATCCTCTCGGCGGGAACCGGTCTATTTACCGCAGCCGCGATCTTTTAGCGTTCCTCCCGTCAGCCATGCATGAGTGACAAAAAGATTTCGGAGGAACCACATGAGCGATCGAAGAGGGGCCGTGCTTCTGTGGCTGGCTTTGGTCAGTGTGGGCGCTTTGGCCTGGGGGCTTCAGATGCGGCCCCGGCTTCTACCCGAAGTCACGGGGCTCGCGAATACGCCGCACGAAATCGAAGGGTGGATTGGCCAAGATGATCTCCTCGATTTGCAGGTCGAAGAAGCCTTGAATGCCGACTTTCAATTAAAACGCACCTACCGTCGACCCACCGGGGAAATGGTTTGGCTCTACGTCGGGTACTACGGGACCGAGCGAGGGGGTCGCCCCGAGCACACGCCTCGAGGCTGCTATACCGGGGCCGGTTGGGGCATCACCGATTCCCAGGTGCTGACCGCAGACCCCTATTCAGGCCTTCGCGTTCAGGAATATCGTGTCGAACGGGAAGGCCAGCGTCGGCTTGTTCATTTCTGGTACCGGTCTCATCGCCGAACCGGGATGCTTGGGGGGCTGGACCAAAATATCGACCGCATGCTCGGGCGGCTCATGGATGGCCGTGCAGACGGTGCTCTCATTCGCGTGAGTACGCCCATTGAGGGCGAAGATGACGTCTCTGCCAGGGGAAGGCTGCTGGGCTTCGGTGCCGCTTTAGACCCCATCCTGGAGGAAAAGTGGCCAAGTGAGAGCGACAGACAAACCCAGGGTTAGGGCTGTCCGACCCGGCTAAGTCACCCCAATCCCCGAGGGAACCGACAGCCCGGTCCGACGAACTTGCGCCCCGGCGGGATTGACTGACACTTCTTGTGTTGCGGTGGGTACATACCGAGGTCAGAAATTTTTCAGCGATGCAGTTTGGCCGGGGTGGCGTGGACGGCGATTCCCGATCCGGGGCCCCTCCGACCCCGTAAGAAAGCAACCATCGATGTACGAACGTTTTTTTGGCCTTCGAGAACAACCTTTCTCGCTCACTCCAGACCCCAGATTCCTCTGGCTGAGCGAAACCCATCAGGAGGGCCTTGCCACCCTTGTATACGGGATCACGCGAAAGAAGGGTTTTCTGCTCCTGACAGGAGAGGTCGGGACGGGTAAAACGACTCTCTTGCGAGCCGCTCTTGGACAGATTCCGCCGCAAACAGATACGGCTTTGATCCTCAACACGGTGGGGCTGACTCCCATCGACCTGTTGAAGCTGATCGCTGCTGAATTCGGTATCCAGCATCAGCTGGACTCCGCAGCCGACTTTCAGATCGCTCTCAACCGCTTGCTCCTCGACCGCCTCCGAGCGGGTCGCAACACAGTCCTGATCATCGATGAGGCTCAGAATCTCGACCAGGAAACCCTCGAGGAGGTACGACTCCTCTCAAACCTCGAAACAGACACTGAAAAGTTGATGCAAATCGTTTTGACGGGCCAACCGGAGTTGCTCCATAAGCTCGCCAGTCAGAACCTCCGACAGCTCCGACAGCGCATTGCGGTTGAACATCATATGGAGCCTTTGGCCTATGAGGACATCCAGCCCTATCTCGCCCACCGCCTTGAGGTGGCCGGCGGGCGATACGAAGAAATTTTCAAGCCAGGTATCGAGCCCACTTTCTTCGCTTTCTCAGGGGGATGCCCCCGCCTGATCAGCCTTCTCGCGGATCGGGTCCTCTTGTCCGCTTACTCCAAGGGCCTACGACCGATCGACGCGGCGTTCGTCGAACTGAAAGCCAAAGGCATGGGCGCGATCCGTCAGTCGGGAATCATTTCCGACATCAGGACGGGCGACTAGGTGGGCGAGATTGCCGAGGCGCTGCGGCGACAGCGCGAAGAGCACGAGGAGCGAGTGGCTGCGGAGCCCCATCCCCAAACACCCATTTTTCCTGCTGCGCCGAATGCGCCGGCCCCTGCCCCGATGCCCGTCCGAGACACGTCGGTTTCGGACGCTTTGGCCGCGAATGCCGCCGAGAACCTAGCCCCATCCCCAGAGCTGAAGTCTGAAGCGGCCCCCGTTATTCTTTCGCAGTCCGCCCTCGACGGAATCGGCCAAGTTGAGCTTCATCGCCACTTGGCCCTCCAGGTCACTTCACAGCTCGAAACGCGTTCCGCACAAACCCTCGCCGTTGTCAGTGCGCTCAGAGATGAGGGCAAGACGACTGTGGCCGCCACCCTGGCTCTGGCTCTGGCCTCGCTGACCTCCAATCGCTCGGTGGCTTTGGTCGACCTAGACTTGCGCAACCCGTCGATCGCCCGCCGCCTGGAGATCACCGCCGAGGCAGGAATCGAAAGTTTTTTACTGGGCCGCAGCGACCTCGAAGGTATTCGCATACCGATCAATTCACCCCTTTTGGACATTTATCCAAGCATCGAGCCCCAGCCCTCTGCGCATGAGCTCTTGGCTCGCCCCAGCCTTACCGCCTTGATCGACGAATTAAGATCTCGTTACCAAACTATCGTGATCGATACCCCCCCGACTCTCATCGTTCCGGATGCAAGCATGTTGCTGAAACGAATCGATGGCTGCGTGGCCGTGGCCCGCGCCGGCGTAAGTCGAACCCGTCGAATCCAAGAAATGCTGGACATACTGCCCCCGGACTCACTTTACGGGAAGATTTTGAACTCGGCTCGGATACCGAGCCGAGACAAGTACTACTACGAGTATGGCTATCAAGCCGAGGCCGACTCCGATCAAGCTGCCCCGACAAGTAACCCTTCTCCCGCTGACAGCCCTGCGAGTTCCGGATGACCGAAACAGGCTACGAAGAAGACGGCGAGAGTCCGCTCAAAGTCCAAGTCATCGAGCTTGCCAAGAACCCGACTGGGATGATTCGTCGACGCTGGATTTGGATGCTGCTCTCAATGATCACGCTTTCAGTCGTAACGGTCTGGGTCTGGACCAAGACCGAGCCAACCTACCAAGCGACTTCGACCGTATTGGTCTCCAGTCAACAGATCCCGGAGTCATTCATCCGCTCCACAGTTCGGGGTCTTGACTCGCTCTCAAATGTCAACGCCTTGATCGGCGAAGTGCTCTCCCAGCGCAACTTAAGTGATCTAATCGACCGGCACGACCTTTACCCGAAGCTCTCCAAAGGGGTCGCGAGAAACGATCTCGTTTGGCATCTGCGTACGAACATCTCGATCGACCAACAGAGAAACATCAATCAGCGTAAACCCAGCGAGAGCACCGCAATCTTTGTCATCTCGTATGAGGGGGAATCGCCCGATTCGGCGGCGGACGTCGCGAATGACCTAGCCAGCATCCTGATCGCGGCCAATCTAGAAAAACGAAGCGCCCAAGCGCGGCGCACGACGGAGTTCCTGCGGAGTGAACTCAATCGGGCTGCGACTCGCGTCGCAGCAGCCAGCCGTGAAATCACCGAGTTCAATCAAGAACATCGTGGCGAACTACCCGGCGATCTCGCACCCCTGCTCAAAAAACTCGAGCGACTACAAGCCGAGCGCCAGAGCATTAATGAGCAGATGAGCTCCGCCGAAGATCGTTTAATGCAGTTTGAAACGGCTGGAACCACGGCGTCAAGCGCCGAGGAGCAATTGCTTCAGATTCGCTTGCAGCTAGACCAAGAAATGGCGATCCATACAGACGAACACCCCAACGTCATCGCGCTGCAACGCCGGATCGAGCGAATGCAGGGAACGGTTCAGGCTCGGCCGGCTCAAGAAGATAACGGATTCTCCCCGCACAGTTTCCAGATCGCGAGCACTGGGAGAGAACTCGAAACGCTTCGTCAACGGTTATCCCTCATCGGCGAACAAATTACTGAAATCGATACCCGCGTCGACCGGATTCCTCGCCGGACAGAAGAACTGTCTATCCTTCAACAGAAGACTGCTGTTCTCCAAGAGACCCATCTCGAATTCATGCGAAAGGTCAAGGACGCCGAACTCGCGGAGACCCTCGAATCAGCACAGCAAGGACCTCAGGTCACTTTATTGGATCGCGCTTGGGCTCCATCCGGGCCGGTCACATCCCCCTTGTTGATTCTGTTTCCCGGATTAGTGGCGGCCTTAGTGCTGGCGATAGTGATGGGCTTCGCCTTGGAACTCTTGGACCCTGTCGTACTGAGTCCAGCGCATTTTGAATCACTCGGCCCGGCGCCCGTTGTCGGTAGCGTTTATCGGCTGCCTTAAACGACCCATCAATTCCTAATTTGAAATGCGTCGCCTGACGTGCGGCCCTAACCACTTCGTCGTGGCGACCGGGAGCCGAGACCAGGCTGCTGAAACACGCTCGAACATCGGATTGCCCCCGAGCGAACCCAATGGCAACCCCTGACCATCGGGTCCGTAACGGCGCCAATCAAGTTCGCGGGGCTGGGCCCCCCAGCCGAGCTTAAATCGGTGGGTACCGCCCTCGCGCGGCGAGCGGCCGAAATCAACCTCCTTTGCGCCCTGACTGATCGACCAACGCAAGGCTTCCCAATAGATCTGGTTGTTGGGACAGCGCCGACGTTCGCTGCGCAGCGTTGACGCCCAAGGAATCGTCACTGTTTCTCCGAATTGAATGGCAATCAACCCGCCAACCGGTTGATCTTCAAGCTGTGTGACGATGATTCGCATGCGAGCACCAAATGCCGCGGCCATCGCCATGAAAAATTTCTTTCCGTGGACGGGCGATCCCAGGTCTCGCATATTGATCGCAAATGGCTTGTAAAAACCCTTGAGCAACCGGGCTTGCTCCGCTTCCAAAAGTGACAAGCCCTGCTTCTCTGCCTTCCGAGTCTGATTCCGAACCTTGGCGCCGACCGCGCTCCATTGACTTTCCTCGTCAGGCTCGAGCCCCAGGTAGAGATCGACCCGATCCTGCTCGGCGTTCACTGGCGCCCCCTCTGGGGCGAGTGCCCGCGTCTCTAACCGAAAAGCCCCTAGCTCTTCGCTCAGGGCTAGAGCGTGGCGCCGCAAAGCTTCTTCGGCCTCGGGCCCGTCGGCGAGGATTCCCGCCGCATCGAGGTAGGGAAGGGAAACCAGCTCCCGTCCGCCTCGCAGGCCGGGAACCAACGCAAGCGGAAGAACTCCCGCTAGGTCGTCCCCGTGGCCTCTGCGTGCCACGAGGGCGCAGGTCGTCAGGCTGTACCCCTGCTCCAAGACGCTGATCCACTCTGCGGCATGACCCAGAGTCGCTCGTGGGTGATACGCTACGAATTCCCGCCAATCCGGCCCCGGTGACTCCACCCGTTCCACTCTCATCGAGGAAGGTCCAGCACCAAAAAGGCGGGCGCAGACGCCGAGGCCCAGTTCTTGGAGGGCTTGGCAACGGAAACAGGCGCCTCAAGGTATCTGGGAAAGGGGATCCAGACCCGGCAGGAATTCCCCTCGGGAACCCGAAGCTTCTGTCGCACAATATTCGAGAAAACCACTGTAATAAATCCCCTTCAATTATGGACTCTTAAGCGCTACATCTGCCGCTCCGGAACGCGGCGGACCATTCCCCAGAAGTTCACATTCTCACCGCGACACGGTAATCTGCGCATCGAGCGGCCTCGACGACTCATGAAGGTGAGCTTGAATCTATTCGGTTCCGACACCTTTTCGGATTAGTCGGACACTCACTAAATGTACATCGTCGATCATCCGCCCCACCCCCCCAGAGGCCAAGCCTCGTTGCCCCAATAGAAGGCTCCTCACCCCGACGTCTCCTAGGCCCTTATCCCCGATGCAATTCTACCTCCTCAATCCCTTCATCGGCCGCGTTCTCGGCGTCCTCACGCTGGACGCTGTGGCCTATGGGCTCGCCGCCGTCACGACCTGGTTCTACTTGGCCCCACCGATGACAATTCAGGCTTACATCGGGTCCATTGGCGTCGGCGGCGCGTTGACGTTGCTGTCGCTGTACTACTGCGATGTCTACCGGCCAGCGGTGATTTGTAGTCTACGCCGAAGTCTGCCCTCGCTCATCGGGGCCACCGGCATCGCCTTCGCCCTTGCCACTTTCACAGGGTTTGCTCTGAGCACAACCTCCCGCACGATTCCCTTGATTTCTCACGTCGCCGGATTTGCATTCGTATTCATTTTGGCCGGGCGCCTCGGATTTCGACTTCTCTCCTCGAATCCGCGTCTCAACCGCAATGTGCTGATCATCGGGGCCAGTGAACTCTCCAAAGACATCGCGGACAACGTACGCAATTACCCAAACCTAGGATTCGAAATCATCGGCTTCTTGTCCGACGAAGCAGACTTCACTTTCACGGGCGCGACATTCGCCGGATATCCGATCCTCGGCCCCGTTCACAGCGTGGAAAAAGCGGTTGATAAGTTTGCCGTCGACAAGATCGTAGTCGCATCGCGCAACCGCGCCGAATTCTTCCCCGCCGACGCGCTCCTGAGATGGAAGGTGCAGGGCCTCTCGGTTGAATCCGGTGTTTCCTTCCTGGAGCGTATCACCGGTAAAATCGACTTAGCGGAACTTCGACCCAGTTATCTGATCTTTGCTGACGGATTCACTGTGCGGCGACTCGACGAAGCTCTGATCCGTCTACTCGACGTGACTGCGTCTGCATTCGCCTTATTACTCGCCAGCCCGGCCCTGCTGATCTGCGCAGCGGCGATTCGAATCGAATCTCCAGGACCTATTTTCTATCAACAGACTCGTGTCGGAAAAGACAACCGCAACTTCGAGATTATGAAACTCCGTTCGATGCGCCAAGACGCTGAGCGTCACACAGGGCCGGTATTTGCCAACCAAAGAGATGCACGAATCACTCGGGTCGGCCGAGTGCTTCGCAAGTCACGGCTTGACGAAGTTCCGCAGCTCTGGAATGTCCTCCGGGGCGACATGGGACTCGTGGGTCCAAGGCCCGAGCGCCCCGAATTCGTCGAGATGATCGCCAATCACCACCCGCACTTCCGGCTCCGGTCGGCGGCCAAGCCTGGGGTGACAGGCTGGGCCCAAGTTCGATATTCATACGTCAATGAGATAGAAGGCTTTGCGGAGAAGCTTTCTTACGACCTCTACTACATGAAGTATCGATCACTGGGGATGAACCTTCTTATTCTCTGGCAGACCGTGAAGACCGTGGTTCTCCTGCGAGGCCTGTGAACCAGAAACGGCATCGGATCAGCTTGCCGAGCCGTCCAACTAAAGAAAACCGTGGCGCAGAGTCGAACCCTATTCACGGGGCTGAAAGAGTCTCCGCCTTATGGCATCTTGGTTGAGATTCGAAAAGACGGATCTCTTTAGACAAACTCGGCCTTCTCGACGTGAAACCACCTATTGATTCATAAGGCGGTCAAGTCATGCAGCTCAATGCACTCTCCGTCGACCTAGAGGACTACTTCCAGGTCTCAAATTTTGATGGGTGTATCGCCCGGAAAGATTGGGACAAGCAACCTCGCCGCGTTGCTGACAATACCCGTAGGCTCCTCGATCTCTTCGAGCAAAACAGCATCTCAACAACTTTTTTCGTGTTGGGATGGGTTGCCGAAAGAGAACCCGCCCTGATTCGAGAAGTCGCTGAGCGGGGCCACGAGATTGCCTGCCATGGTTACGGCCATGAACTCGTGTACGAAATTGGCCGAGAACGATTTACGGAGGATCTCAGACGTGCCAAGGCGGCCATTCAGGACGCCTGCGGTCAGCGCGTACTGGGTTATCGCGCCCCGAGTTATTCAATTACAGAAAAATCTCTTTGGGCCCTCGACGTGCTGGCCGAACAGGGCTTCGAGTATGACTCCTCGATCTTCCCCATCCGGCATCATCGGTATGGCATTCCTGATTTCCCCCGGCTTCCCCAAACCCTCCACTTGCCTGAGGGGGGAAGCCTAATTGAGTTCCCGATGACCACACTGCCCTTTGGAAAGACGAATCTACCTTGGGCCGGAGGGGCCTACCTGCGATTCCTTCCGGCATCACTCTTCCGCTGGGGATTTCAGCGACTCAATCGTCGGCGAGAGCCCACGGTCTTGTACCTACACCCTTGGGAAGTCGATCCAGATCAACCGCGTCAGGAAGTCAGCACCGCGGTTCGGGTGAATCACTACTGGCACCTAGATCAGACGCTGCCGAGACTCCAGCGCATTTTGGCTACCCATCACTTCTCACCGCTTCGCGATGTCATCGAGTCGCTCCGAGCCGACGAACGCCTTCCCAAGTATTCGATCAGTCCGCACTCGGCGCCCGACGCAGCGCCGCTGCAAGCCACAGCTTAACTTCCGCCCAGAAGGGCCGAAAATCCGACACCCTCAAAACTTCCCACCGACACCCCGGTCCTGTGGGCAGGAATAGGACTCTCAGGGCCGCCACCAACCCTCTTCGACCCTTCGTATCGACTCGACCTCTCGCCAGTGCGAGGGCGTGATCCAAGTCACCCAAGAGCCATCGGGACCGAACGCCGAGACGAAACCCGGATGCCTTCTCGCCCACCACCGAGCTGCTCCTAAACGCCTCGAGGGCTAAACGCGGAAAATCTACACCGGCATCAATGGCGAGCTGTAGTGAGCCCCAGAAACGAACGTTGAACTCCATCAGCCAGTACTCAGAGCCATCCGTCCTGAACTCCGCCATCGCGACACCCTCAAAATCAACCTCATCTAAGAGCGCCTCAAGTCGAGAGAGCACGCGTCCGTCGACTGCAACGGACTCCCGGAGAACGCTCACGCCTCCTCCCGGAGGCTTCTCCCGCAACCGCCTGTGGGCAAAAATGGCACAGGTTCTGCCCTGTACCCGCAGTACAAAAACGCCTTCCCCCCAGCCTTCCACATAACGTTGAATCAGGACCTCAGAACACTTCGTCTCAGCCCATGCTTTCGCTAACGCCTCAGGGTCGCTCACAATTCTAACCGCGGGAGATTGCACGGGACCACTGTTCAAGTCTGTCGACACAGAAGTGAGGGGCTTCAAGACAACCGGCCAACAAATCTTCTCGCTCTGATGAAGGGCTTCGGACAATGAGGAAACTCGCGCGCCCGCTGGCGCCGCGATTCCATGTCGCGAGGCAATATCGATCAGCTGCGCCTTATCGCTGAGCTGCGAATAGACTTTGAAGTCTGGAGCCACAATTGTTACGTCGGGCAATTCGTCTCGAATTGGCAAAAGACATACGCAGGTTCTATCAGTCATCGGGAAAATGACGTCGATGGCGTACTCTTGAACCACATTTTTCAATGATTCATTGAATCCATCTGAATCAGCCAGAGCGTCGGGTACAAGGTGCTCTCGAACCGCCCAGCGAGAGACGCCACTCAGCGACCCTTTCCTGTCCGCCATCACATGAACTTCAGTCCAGGCGCCCAGCGATCTCGTCACCGCAAGCGAAGCCCGCTCTTGACCATCCGTGACCAGAACTCGGATCATGGCTGTGCTTTCACAGTCTCCGCAGCTAACTGGATTCGAATCGTCCGATCAACCGCCAAGCCAAAGGCGCTCAGGTACCAGAAGTACGGATAATTCATCACCGATAGAAAAAAAGCAGGTACCAAGAATCCCACCATCGACCCTGTCAAGCTACCGGTCAGCAACTCAGTCCACCGCCTCAAGGGGTGTCTTGGAGGCAGAGCCCCCGCCACATCTGCCCGTAATCGACCGAGGCCACTAAAATGGAGATAGACGAGAGCAGAGTAAAGAAAAACACCGACCAATCCAAACTCCGCTAAGAGCTGAAAGTATAAGCTATGCAAGGCCCTGCCCCCCCAACCCCGCTCGCTGAATATGCGGTCTTGATACATATCGCCGTCGGCCTCGGGTTCTGGCACATACTGGTCAATCAAATAGGGAGAGCCTCCTCCTCCAACACCAATGATCGGATTGTCCTTCCACATATTAAATCCCGCTTCCCACAGAAATCGGCGAGTCTCTGCGGTTCCCTCATCTGTGTTCTGAATTGAATTAATTTCATCGATGTACTCCTGGGGAGCAAATAGAAAAAAAACAAGAATCGCCACCAAACCCAGTGCAAT
The DNA here is from genome assembly GCA_029268645.1 of Myxococcota bacterium. Taxonomy (GTDB): domain Bacteria; phylum Myxococcota_A; class UBA9160; order UBA9160; family UBA4427; genus TMED88. The sequence goes on along the minus strand of JAQWNI010000067.1, from coordinate 6,309 downwards.
ATTGCGACCCTTGAATCGGGAAAAGTAAAAACAGAACAATCCGACCCCAGCGAGTCCCAAAAATCCACCCCGCGAGAAGCTCACAATGATCGCCACAACAAAGACGACCGTGAGAGCTCCCGCACACCAGCGCACTGCGCCCTCCAGTCGCTCAAAACCAAAAAAAGCAAGCGGCAAAGCGGTGCAACAGGCAAGCGCAAGATCGTTCTCGTCCCCCGTAAAGCCACTTGGCCCGTGTCCACCATGGGTGATCCCGTAAATCCCTACATATCCGAAGGAAACAATCCATACGACAAGAGTCCACCGCAGAGATCGGAGATCTTGCAGCACCCACGCAATACTCAGCGCGATCCCCACCGCAGCGAAGGCTCCCCTCGAGAACATGTAGGCGGTGTAATTATTGGAGGACACCGGCACTTGGATCACAGTCTCCGCAAGAATCAACACCCAAACAGTCATCATCGGGTGCCACCATCGAAGTTTGCTGAAAGCCAAGGAAACCGGGAGGCCAACACCGATCAAAATCTGAAGTTTCAGTTCGGTAATTACCGGTGGTCGCGCCACTTCGAGCACCACAAAAAGAATGACAGCCCACAGATAGACGGCCGGAGGCTTGGGGATGCTTCCGCGCACGAACGACCGCTGAGCGACGGCCGCAGGAGAGCCTGAATCTACAAGCGGCTCTGCTTTCGCTGGCATTTGTGTATCCGGAGATGACGGATCTCCCTGCCCCCGTCCAAGCAACAGCCGGCTCATCCCTGCCCCCAACCCAGCGACCTGGAAGCACTATTACACATCAAAGAAGCCCGCTTTGTTTGAGGTCACCTCGGGTCCTTCACCGTCGACGCAAATCCGTGCCCACAGCTCGAGATTCACGATTCCCCAAAGCGCCTCCGAATGGTCCGCCAATTCCTCGCAGTGCTCTTTCAGGTACCTCTTCGCTTCGACCACGTCCAACCAGCCGCGGCTTTTCATTGCATCACTGTGGATCAAGGCCGTGGTCATATTCCGAAAGGCCGTATCGGCTCGAAGCCAGGCGCCGACGGGTACTCCAAAACCCGATTTGGGCAGCTGCGCATAGCGCCGCCCAAAGCGAGCCTCCACAGCCCTCCGAAGCGGAACCTTACTGTCTCGGAGCGTCACGAGTTCCGTCGAGGACAAACTCGAAGCATGATCGAAAACTGCCTCGTCCATCAAAGGGACGCGACATTCAAGCCCCACCGCCATACTCATGCGATCCATACGCTGCAGTAGAGACACCATATAGGTTCGCCGCTCGAGTGCCAACAACCGTGCCATCGGGTCAGCACTGGCGGATTTTACCTCTTCCAGAATCTTCAGCCTCGGACCCAGAACAGACTCGACATCGGAGCATCCGGCCAGACGAGCTGCCTCTTCGATCGGCAGGAAGGCAGAATTGATGGCTGCGGCGGCAACCGGTCCTTGACTCACCGCTTCGAAGACTCGCTTCGCGCGCGGGCCCCAGCGGCCCGCTCGACGCCGAAGCCAATCGGCATGCACCCCCGGCAAATCGCTGAGCAAAAAAGCAAGACGAGCTAGGCGATAGCGAGGGTAGCCACCAAATAATTCATCTCCCCCTTCACCCGTTAAAGCCACAGTCACTCTCTGTCGTGCAAAATGAGCGAGACGGAGTAGATGGACGGAGTGCGCGTGATTCAACGGGGAATCGAGATGCCAAATTGCGCGACCCAGATCGGCCACGTACTCCGAAGGGGTGAGCTGAATCACGTGGCTTTTGGTACCGCAGGCCTCAGAAACCACTCGGCTTCGGGCCGACTCATCCCAACCCGCTTCCTGAAACCCGACTGTGAACGTGTCCAGACTCGGCAGCGCATCGGAAGCAGCCGCGGTGACCAGAGCGGAGTCAACACCTCCAGACAGGAATACGCCAACCGGCACGTCCGAAACCAATTGCCTCCGAACAGCATTCTCGACAACGCTGGAGGTCATCAAAGAGGCCCCGTCTGGGCTGCGACCCGCCGACCACCATTGAGTGAATTCCAGGTTACGTCCATCGGTCAGGAGGGCTTGGCCAGGGAGAAGGGTCCGAATCTCGGGCAACAGGCTCTCGGATTCAGCTGCATGACGAAAAGCGAGGTACTCCCCCACCCGGGCAGAAGACGGCGATCCGGTCGCTGCTTTCAGTGCTTTGGGTTCCGAGGCAAAACGAAGCCCAGTCTCATCCATCTGATAAAAGAGAGGTTTGATCCCCAAGCGATCTCTCATCAGCAACAAATTTTGACTTTCGCGATCGTAGAGCGCGATCGCAAACATCCCTTTGAGTCGGGTCAAGGCCGCTTGGCCGCCCGACTCCATCAGGGCGAGAATCACCTCACTATCCCCATCGGTTCGGAAAGCAAGCCCTGCCTGCCGAAGCTCATCTCTGAGTGATCGATAATTGTAAATTTCACCGTTAAAGCACAGGACATAACGCCGGTTACTCGAAATCATCGGCTGCGCCGCCTGCGGAGACAGATCGAGAACCGCCAGCCGGGTATGACAGAGACCGGCTCGACCCTCCTCGAAAATCCCCGAATCGTCCGGGCCTCGATGGCGGAGACCTTCCCGCATGGTTTCGAGTTCTCTCCGATGGGGGGATGAGACTCCCGGGGCCGCCAGCACTCCACCGATCCCACACATAGTGGCCGAATCCTTTCTTGACTCCGAGAACGGGCGATTGGCCCTGCCCGGCGTGAATCACCGAGCCGCATTCGCATTTTCTGATCGGCCAATCCCAAGCGCGGCTGCCCTCGTTCGAGGGGGCTGGGCCCGGGGTATCTCAATGACTTGGGAACGCCGAACCCTCGTCGGCCTCTCAATCCCAAGGCCCATCTATCCAGCGTTTCTCCAGGTTTTGAACGAGAGCGGACAACCTTCACTTTTCGGGGCATAACCCCTACAAAAGAGCCAGCATGGTTCTGATCTCAGTCACCCAGCTACGATGAGTTTGCCGAAAAAACTGTAAATCTCAAATCGGCACCTCGTCTACTCAACTTGAAGCAGCTGAACCACCAAAATGACTGATTGTCTCGCCCTTGAGCCAGCTCCAGAACAGCCGATAGAGTAACGGAATCGGTCCAATCGCTGATCATTCACTGCAAAACCTCATCGAACAAGGGCCGTTTTGAGGCCCGCCCTACGGAGTTCATACAGCTCGTGCAACCTTGGATTGCTCGCAATTTCGTTTATCGACCGGCTACCTGGGCACGGGGTGAACCGGTTTTTTCTCTTCTACGGCGATACGAGAAGTCCCAATGGTGGAGCCCTGAACAGCACCGCGCCGAGCAAGAGAAGCGGATCAGCCTCATCCTTCGTCATGCGGCTCAGAATACGGCCTACTACCGAACGATCGCAGAGGAAAAAGGGCTCTCTCCTCGCCATTTGAACGCATCGCATCTCTCTGAATTTCCGCTTCTCCAAAAACAGCACCTAGTGGAACACAATACTGATCTTCAGTCATCGAGACCGCCCGGAACCACCAGCTGGAAAACAACAGGCGGCTCAACCGGCCTCGCTGTGCAACTCCGAAAAAATCGATGGGCCACCGCCGCAGAACAAGCCGCATCTTGGCGCTCCTACCGATGGTACGGAGTTCAGCCCGGAGACCGCCAGGCACGCTTCTGGGGCACCCCCATTCAAGCACGGAGCCGCGCTCGATACCGGGCAATCGACTGGGTTCTTAACCGATCTCGGTTCTCCGCTTTCGCCTTTGGTCCGGAAGATCTAAAGCGCTACTACACACAGCTCAAAAACCAGCAGGCCCACTGGGCCTATGGCTACGTTTCGATGCTCACTGAATTTGCTCGCTACTGCCAGGTTGAAGGGCTTCCTCTCCAAGACCTGGGCATCAAGGCGGTAGTCACTACATCCGAGATGCTCACAGAAGGCGACCGCAATCTGGTTCGAGAATCGTTCCAGGCGCCCGTTTATAACGAGTATGGCTGCGGAGAGGTCGGGGCCGTTCTCTACGAATGTGAGCAAGGCATCTTGCACGCTATGGCCGAGAATTTGTACTTAGAACTCAAGCCCGACCCCACTGAGCAAGAACCAGACGCGCAGGCTCTGATCGTGACGGACCTCCGCAATCTGGCAACACCGCTTATTCGATACGAAATTGGAGATCGCGTCGTGCCTCATCCGTCAGATTGCGCGTGTGGGCGGGGACTCCCGGGATTCCGCAAAGTCTTCGGCCGCGCGTATGACTTCGTCCAGACCGCGGATGGAACCCGCTACCACGGTGAGTTTTTTCTTTACATGATCGAAGAGGCCCGAGAATCAGGCGTTCCTGTTCTCCAAGCACAGTTCTGTCAGATATCACCGGACGCCATCGAGATTCGAGTCGTGACTCTGCCCGGATACCAGACGCGTCACGGCGAGGCCTTGGCGAAAAGAGTCGAAAAAATGTCCGAGCAACGCCTTCGATGCCAAGTTACGGTTGTTCCCCAACTGGACCGAGAGCGCTCCGGAAAACTTCGCCTAATCCGGGGTCTCAGTCGGGCATAAGAACAGCGACCCACGTAACTCCACACGATCTCAATTAAACAATCGAGGAAAAAGCATGAGCCCAAGGGAGCCCCTCTCGTTCAAACGAATCCGGGGTTGACCGCCCTTCTGGTCAACGGCGCCATCCTTTTCACCTTGTCCGGCGACGAAGCCAAGCGCCCAATCGTTCCTTTGGGGTCTGCCAATCGTAATCACCCCGGATTTTGGCTTCAAAAACCTCTAGTGAGTCCCCCGGCTCCACCCCGATCCGCCGAAGCCGGTAGCGCTCTCTTAGACCGCTGCCCCGACCGTAGTGGGTCGAACACGCCGCTGTAAAACCCGCCTCGCGAACCGCAATCTCCGCAGAAGCATCAAAATCATCGAGTTGCCCATAGGGATAGGCAAAGAGATCCACCTTTACGCCGACCAATTCTTCTAGCTTACGCCGAGCATGAACTGTCTCCTTCTGGAGTTCTCTGTGATTCAGTCCTGCCATTCGACAATGCGTCCAACCATGGGCGCCAATCTCCACGTGATCACGATCGAGTGCTCTCAGACTGACCTCATCCAGGATGGGACGCCGCGCTCTTTCACCCTCATCCCACTCATTGTGGGTCCCTAGCTTTCCCGCCGGGACAAATAGCGTTGCGTGAAGACCGTGGCTTTTTAGGATCGGGATCGCAAACTCCGCAAAGTCACAGTACCCATCGTCGAAAGTGATCGACGCAAGTTGCCTAGCCTCTGGGCGCCCAAGGACGGCGACGGCATCGCGGAGAGGAACAATCTCGTAGTGGGCTGATAGATGAGAACATTGCGCATCGAACTCAGAGGGAATCAGACCATCCTCTCCCCCTAGCCCGTGATACATCACCACCAAGGGGCCCGAGGACTGATCGATCCGCCCGAGCCCCAGCCATCGCCACAACTTCGCGATCATCGTCGGCTCAAACATCTTCAGGTGATTTTCCTTTTTGCGTGCAGGAAGTGCCCCCTTCCCTGCTCTCTGATCCATCTACCCTTAGTGAGACAGCCTGGGCGCCAGTCCTTGATGAAAGATGCCACCGCTGCACGAATTCAAGCTTGAGGAGCGAATCGTGAGACAACCTCTACCAAGCGTTCGCCGTCATGGGCCCAACTGTAGCCCTCCAAAACAGCCCGCTGGCCGGCTCGGGCAAACTCTGCCAGCTGTTTCGGATCTTCCTCACAGGCAAGAATGGCCCGAGCCAAGGCTTCAGGGCTGCCCGGTTCTGAAAGAAGCCCATTCCCGGCATCCTCAATGACTCTTCGGTGAGGCGGGACATCGCTGGCCACCACAGGCAACCCCAAAGACATATACTCGAAAAGCTTATTAGCCAGACTCGAATCAATGTGGGGGCATTGCCGAAAAGGCAAGATCCCCAGCGAGCAGCCACTGATGAGGTCTCCCAGTTCGCTGTAGGGCACTCGCCCCAGGAAACGAATACAGTCCTCCAGTCCTTTTTTCCGAGTCAGCGCCTCAAGCCTCTCCTGGACCGGACCGTCTCCTACGATCAGCAGACAAAACCGACTCGGGCGCTGTGCCTCGAGCCGTTGCATCGCCTCGATCGCCGTATCGAGTCCGCGATCTCCGGCCAGTAATCCGGAGAACAAAACGATAAAGCGGTCTTCCCACTCTTTCAGAATCGGTGCCTGCCGACCGTTCCGGACTAGGCTCGCTGGGTCGGGCGTATTTCGAACCACTGTACACCGCCCTTCAGGCAGGCCTATTCTCTCCAGTCGCTCTTGAGCCTCAGGGCAGACTACGATGGCTTCGTCGACCCTTCTCAC
>JAQWNI010000066.1 GCA_029268645.1 Myxococcota bacterium | reverse complement strand
AGCGCGTTCCGGTTCGAAAAGTGCCTTAATCCGGGTCGCATCCCCATGATAAGGCGGTTCAGCGCCTGGGCCGATACGCGCCCCGCCCCATGCGCCGGTCAGGACTGGCCCCGGGACCGCCACGGGGCCCCGGAGGATTCTCCCAGTTCGTACCGCGCCCGCCGCGAGGGCCCGGCGGGTTGCCGTCTCGGTCCCGAAAACCTCGATTGCCGGGACGAACGCGCCGATCCGGGCTTGCGCCGGGGCCACCACGGGGACCCGGAGGATTCTCCCAATTCGTGCCGCGACCACCACGCGGGCCAGGAGGATTGCCGTCTCGGTCCCGAAAACCTCGATCGCCGGGACGAACGCGTCGATCCGGGCTTGCGCCCGGGCCACCACGGGGGCCCGGAGCATTCTCCCAATTCGTGCCGCGACCACCACGCGGGCCAGGAGGATTACCGTCTCGGTCCCGAAAACCTCGATCGCCGGGACGACCACGCCGATCCGGGCTCGCACCCGGCCCCCCTCGCGGGCCCGGAGGATTCTCCCAATTGGTGCCCTGCCCGCCGCGCGGGCCCGGTGGATTGCCATCTCGATCAGACCAGCGCCGCTTGACGATCTGCGGCTCGCCTGGGTCCGAGCCAACCCCTTCCGGAGCGGAAGGGTCTGCGGCGAATGTTTGACTTAGATCTGCCCCATCCACTCCATCCTGGGCCGTTGCAGCCCCAGCGGACTGGACAAAGACTCCCAGCACGAAGAACAGGGCCGATGCTTGGATGCACCAGAGTGTCGCGCCCGCTCCACGGGGAGGGGGTCGATCAGCCTCGATTCGGGTCCGTTGAAAAATCATCTGCTCTCTCCTTTAAAAAAAGCGAGGTTCGCTTCGAAAGAATTCACCTCAGAAAAGGAAGCGCCTCATGCATTTCAACCCCCACAAGACCAAAAGGTTTCGCACGGATATACTGGCCGCCTCGCTTCAAGCTGGAACAGGTGGGCTGCAGTCCCAGGGCCCAAACACGGACCCTCTTGAAGACCGAGTTCAAACGAAGTTTGGGGGGAGCCTGCCATGAAGCTGCAGTGGTCTCATTGCGTTCTGCGCGTTCGGGACCTCGACGCAATGGTGACGTTTTATCGGGACATCCTCGGATTACAGATCTCGGACCGCGGCCCCCTGGGACCCGACGGCCCGGAAATCGTCTTTCTCACAACTTCTTCAACCGACCATCACCAGCTAGCCCTCGCCGCAACGCGAGATGAGAGCGAAGCCTCCAGCCTTGACCACATGGCTTTTCGGGTCCCCTCGATCGCCGAAGTCCGGGCCGTATTCAAAGAGGTCACCGACGACGACCGGGTATCGCGTGTCGCCCCGGTGACCCACGGCAATGCCATTTCCGTCTACTTCTCGGATCCCGAAGAAAACAGCATCGAAATATTCTGCGACACACCCTGGCACGTCGCCCAGCCACAAATCCGAGGATGGGATCCGAGATTGACCGACGAGGAAGTCTTGGCCAGCGTCCGTGACGCATATTCGGGCCAACCCGAATTTGGGCCCATGGCCAGCTACCGCGCACAGGCCGCCAAGGAACTGAAAGAGAACTGATCGGGCTTTGAAACTAGGGAGACTCGAGGACAATCTCCGAACTGCCACCGGGCAACTCAATCAACATGCCATCTTCGCCGAGAACCACTTCGACGTCTCCAGGCTCCACGCCCCGCATAAACAAAAAGTTGCGCAAAATCCCGGGCACCGGCGGCACCAAATGATTGAAGATCAACATCCCCACACCGGCCTCTTGTGCGATTTCGACCGCCTCGGCCGGACTCGTGTGGTAGTCCACGACATCCGCTGCCAGTTTAGAGAGACGATCCCGGCCCTGATCGGCCTGGATCTGACTAATTTGGAGAAGGATCTCCTTGAGCAGCACCTCGTGAATGAGGACGTCGGCTCCTTCGGCGTTTCGCACCAGATTCGGCGACTTGTCCGTATCTCCGCTGATGACGACAGAGCGGCCCTCATAGTCAAAGCGATAGCCCACGGCCGGCGAAACGGGCTCGTGGTCGACTGCGAACGCTGTCACCGTCAAGCCATTTTCTTCCAAAATGACCTGCCCAACTCCGTTCTCATAGGGGACCGGGTGCGGAATCCAATCAGTAGCATTCCTCGGCAGGTATTCGAGTCCGTGATGATCGATCCGGTAAACATCATCCAGCGAATAAGCCTGCTTAAACCCATTCACGACCCGGGTCACACCTTCAGGCCCGTAGATATCCAGCGGATCTTGACGCCCTGCGACCCAACTCTGCATCGCCCACTCCCCCAACTCGCCAATATGGTCTGAGTGAAAATGGGTCAAAAAAATACCGCCCAACAAAGCCCGCGGCATTCCGGCGAGTTGTGCCACCTCTTGAGAGCCTAGGCCGACATCGACCACGTAGACCTTGCCGCCGGCCACGACCAGGGTGCAAGCCGACGCACTGCCCGGGTCAGCCAGGGGAGAGCCCGTCCCGCATAAGAAGACATTCAACGAGCCATTCTCAAGCAAATCCGTCCGGACACCGCCCGCCGCTCGATCAGAGGCCGCACTCACGACTCGATCAACGACCCGGTCACAACCCAAAGGCACCGCAATGAGCATCATTAGCCCGAGCACCCACAATCCGTGGGTTGAAGAGCGAGCGACCCTCGAAAAAGACTTCACATCATCCTCCTATGACTGCTTTGGTTTGATGGCGCGAGCTTACGTGATCAGGCCGGCAAAGAGCATCGGGGGCAGGCGATCGTCAATTGGACCAATAAATATATTCATCGTCCGGCTCATCCACCTGAGTCAGATCTTTATCCAAGTTAATAGGCATCGTCACCTGGGCGGACCACAAGGGGGGCGGCTGCTCGGCATTGTGGACCGCCAAAGCGGACTGCAACTCGGCCAACTTATCCGGCCGCTCTTGGGCGAGATCGTTCATCTCATTCGGATCAACCGATAGATCAAAGAGCCAAGCGCGACCCGGCGGATCGCTGACATTCAATTTCCAATCCCCTACTCGAGCTGACTGCGAGGCCCCACTTCTCCAGAAAAGCGCATCGTGGGGGGGAGACTCTGCTTCTCCTCGCGCGTGAGGCAGAAGGTCGACTCCATCGACCACTCGATCCGTCGGCAAAGGCGCACCCGCCGCGGCCGCCGCCGTGGCATAGAAATCGAAGTGATGAACCGGATCCTCCACCCGGGTCCCAGGCTGGATCTGGCCAGGCCACTTGACGAAAAAAGGAACATGAATTCCTCCCTCGAAGAGGGTGATCTTCCAGCCTCGGAACGGATCGTTCACCTCGGGCAAGCCGATATAGCCCGCACCGCCATTGTCGGATGTAAAGAGAACGACCGTTTCGTCCGCCAATCCATTGCGCTCGATCGCCTCAAGGACCCGGCCCACGCTTCGATCGAGGGCCCGAATCATGGCCGCGTAGACCCGCTCCCGATGGTTCTCGATATGAGACAAGGCCTCGTAATCGGCACGGGTCGCCTGAAGGGGCGTGTGCGGAGCCCAGTGAGCCAAGTACAGGAAGAAGGGCCGGTTTTTGTTGGCCTCAATAAATTTAATGGCCTCATCGGTGTAGTAGTCCGTCAGATAACCGCCAGGCTCGAAGTCCGCGCCCCCGTTGAAGGAGGCTGCGAAACGGAGGGCCGCCCAAAGAAAACGGTCGATCGGGTCAAAGTCTTGCTTCGAGTTGACCACATCCGGGTCGTCTTCCGGCAGATATAGACCGCTGGACATCAGCAGACTCTCATCGAAACCTTGGTCATGAGGCAGCATGCCGCCGGATCGACCCAAATGCCACTTGCCGATATGCCCCGTGTGGTATCCCTGCTGCTGGAGAAGCTCGGCAATCGTGATTTCCGACGGCGGCATCCCCATCTCCTCATAGGGCACTGTCTCAACGTCTTCGTTGAAAATGGCGGGACGTAAACGTGAACCATCCCCCTCCGACAACATCGGCACAATTTGCATCATCCCAGGCGGGGTGGGCGTAAACTCGAATCCGAAACGGGTTCCGTATCGTCCCGACATCAGGGCAGCCCGAGAAGGTGCGCAGGTCCCGTTGGCCGCGTATCCGTTCACGAAGTTTGCGCCGTCCTCGGCGATGGAGTCTATCGCCGGCGTGGGGACTGTTCCGCCCGCCACACCCCCACCGCCTACGGTCAGATCGTTCCAGCCTAAGTCGTCGGCCACGATCATGACGATATTCGGCGGTCGATCCCCTGGGTTGGCGCTCTCAAAGTCCGCGCCGGCAGCCCACTGCACTTCTTGCTCGGGACCCACCGGGCCCGACGCCCGCACCATGAAGCCAATTGCGCCGAGCGCGAGCTCCATCCGATTCACATACAGGACAGCCAAAACAAAGACCAAACCCGCAACGGCGACGGTCGTCCACTTTATCCACGGCCTCATTTGCCCTCTCCGATCTTTCGGGCTCGCTGAATCAATTTTTCTGCTATTGTCACTCCGCATGACAATACACGATTCGAGTGCACAAACAAGCGATGGGCGACATGCACGCTCGCTCAAAACCCGAACCTCCGTCGCGGAGGCCATGCTGGACTGCCTCGAAAGCGGCGTGCTGCGCCCCTCGGCGCGAGAAGTCGCTCAGCGCGCAGGGGTTTCCACCCGTGCTGTCTTCCGACACTTCGAAAACATGGAAAAGCTCTTTGACGAAGCCGCTCAAATCCAGTTGCAGCGCATCTTCGCCAACCTACCGCCCTGGCCAACAGGAGGCTCTTTGGAGTCCCGAATCGCAGGCGTGGTCAAGCGAGTGACTGAAGGGCTTGAACGGGCTCGACCTGTCCGCCAGGCCGCCCTTCTCTACGAACCTTTCTCCCCGGTCATTCAACAACAGCAAAATCGAGTTCGCCGTCAGGTCCGCGACGGACTGCATCAGACGTTGATGGCGCACCTAGACCACCTGAGTGCCCCTGCTCGTCATCGACGAATCTCGATCATGCGCTCGATTCTCTCCGATCGGTACTGGGAGGAGCTTCGAGGACAAGAGAAGCTTTCAAAAGCCGCGGCAAGAGAAAGCATCCGCTCTCTCCTGCTTCGCCTCATGCAAGACTGATCCGCTGGACCCTCCGAGTCAGCCACGCGGAGAGTTCCGTGACTTGCCAACACCCTTAAAGCCAAGGAAAAGAGTGCGAGGAACCCATGAGCCCAAAATCTCTCTATCTCGGAATGCGTGATGGCGACCTTGAGGGCAAACCGTACGCCCACCACTGGAACCCATCGATGGCTCCCCTTCAAACCCAAGTCCGAGAAGCGCTCCTTCACGGCCCTGCGGCAGAAGAACTGGCCCTTCCCCTCGATGAGGCCCACCGCTTACTGGAAGCCGGTCGACTTCCTATGGAAAATGGCTACACGGAGCGAACTTCGGGAGAAATTTTCGTCGCAGTGGAAACCAAGATGCCCTCGGTGACCGGCACCATGTTCGAATGGTGGATGGGATGGCATACGGGAGAACCTCAGCGCTACAAGCTTTGGCATCCGAAGGCTCACCTCGATAACGGGACTCGCGAGAGACGGAGCGACGACCCCACGCTGTCAGATCGCGATAAATATCTCACCACGCATTTTGTGACCGAGTACGTCGGTCGGAAACGACAGAGGATCACGATTAATTTCAGCCCAGCCGAAGATTGCTTCCCCCCGACGACGCGGCTCGACGCCCACGGAACGACGGCCCTCGTCTGTGGAGAGGTTTCCCTGAGGCGTCCTCGCATTCAAATCGGTCAGCTGATACACCAAATCCGGGAGAGTCCCGAGTCGGACACTGTCATGCGGAGCCGATTTTGGTTGGGACCTCCCGCATGGAGAGGTTTTTCCCGAAATCACTGGTTCAATCGACTTGTGGCCCGCTCCGGGGCAATCAGTCGACAGCACGGTGGTGATTTAGGGCGGGACATGTTGGTGCATTGTGGAATGGAAATGAATCACCTCGCTTCTTTTTTACCGTCCCTATATGCGGATTACCACCTATCAGACTGTCCCTGAAATCACGCGGAACGACTAAACGTGATAGCGTGATTGGCTTCCGCTCGCTGTCGGTCGAACCCATCGGAACAGCAACGGGCTGCTCGGAACGACGGATGAGCGGACGTCACCCTAGACGAAAGTCCACTCCATAAACGAAAGGCACCTGCTATGAAAATTTTTGCTGCCCTGATCAGCCTTCTTTTTGCCTTCACCGCGACCCACGCTGGAGCACAAGAAATCAAGTTCGGAAAAGGGGCCTTCGACGCCTCTTTCGAAATTGACTCAACCTTTACCGTGGACGGAAAGACTTTTGAAGTGTCCGCGTCGGGGGAAGCCGGCCCCTACGGACGGGTCTATCTCTCCTACATCTTCACAGACAAGGAGGGACGTGGAGACCGGGGTGAGTTCACGGGATTTGCCTGGACTCAAAAAGGGGAAAACGTCGTCACGGCCACCCTGCAAGGAATCTACAAAAAAGATGGGAAGATCTTTCGCCTCTACTCCTTTGACAACGTCTCGGATGGCAAATTCAACATCGCCTCCGGAGAAGCCGACTTCGTGGCCAAGACGATGAAATTCAAGGTCTCTGAACTCCAAGTGCCCTGACCGAATCCGGAAAGGCCTCCCGGCGAGTCCTCGTACAGGTCGTCCCCTTCGGACATCCCGAGGGGGGCAACTGCCGGCCCCAAAGCCCTCTATACTTCGCGCCGCTGAGTGCGGGATCGGCATCTCCGACCCAATTACGGGGTTCCGATGCACCCGCTCTGCGAATCTCTGCACGGGGCTTGCCGAGGCTGCAGACACGGAGTCCCGAAAATGGGTTTGCGAAACCCACCTGGTAAGGAAGGGAACGAACATGGCCAATTCATCTGAAGCGCTGGGAAGCTTTCGCGAGGAAGTCAAGTCCTGGCTCGCCGATCATTTCCCGTCATCCCTCGCCGGCCAAGCCGGCGCGGTTTTGCGAATGGAATCCGTTGATCGCTCAAACCCCGATCTCGACCTTTGGATTAAGCGCCTCGGGGAAAAAGGATGGGGCACCCCAACTTGGCCTGCGGAATACGGAGGCGGTGGCCTTTCCCAACTAGAAGCGCAAGTCCTTAACCAGGAAATCGATGCCATCGGGGCATTCAACCCGCTGATCGTGACGGCGGGAATGGGCATCACGATGGTCGGCCCCACCATCCTCGAGTACGGAACAGAAGAACAGAAGAAGCGACATATTCCGAAGATTTGCCTGGGCACCACATTCTGGTCCCTCGGTTACTCCGAACCCAATGCGGGCAGCGACCTCGCGTCCCTTCAGTGCCGTGCTGAAGACATGGGCGATCACTGGAGACTGAATGGGCAGAAGACGTGGACATCGGGAGCCGATGTCTCCGACTGGTGCGGCGTGCTGGTTCGTACCGACATGGACGCCCCAAAGCGCGACGGCATCAGCTTTATCATGATTGACATGAACCAAAGCGAAATTGAAACCCGGCCAATCCGCTTGATCGCGGGTGCCTCTCCGTTTTGCGAAACCTTCTTCAACAATGCCCGCGCTGAAAAAGACGACCTCTTAGGTGATCTCAACGGAGGCTGGACCGTTGGGAAGCGACTTCTCCAGCACGAACGACAGAGTCAAACCGGCTCCTCATCGGGCATGGGGGGCGGCCAAAAGCGGTCACTGCGCGATGTGGCCGAGAAATACGTCGGGCTCGACGCTCAGGGCAAGCTCTCCGACCGCGACTTACGGGGTCGCTTGGCCGATCATATGATGGAGGCTCGCGCCCATTCCCTGACAATCGCTCGAATCGTCGCCGAATCCCGCGGTAATGCGAAAGTGAGCGCCGCCGCATCCATTCTAAAAAACGCTGCCGCTCGCGTCGCTCAAAACCGAGCAGAGCTTCTCCTTGAAATGCTTGGCAGCCATGGGCTGGGTTGGGAAGGCGAGGAATACAATGCCGATGAACTGGCCGCGGTCCGAACCTGGCTGAGCGGCAAAGCGATGTCGATCTACGGTGGTTCTTTCGAGATTCAGAACAACATCATTGCCAAAAACATCCTGGGCCTGCCCGAAAACACCCAACGGGGCTGAGTACAAAGAGAAGGAGACATACGTCATGGCCGCACTGACTGAAGAGCAAGCCCTATTGAAAGAACAAGTCTCGAGCTGGGCTCGCGAAGAAGCTCCGGTGTCCAAGTTTCGCGAGATGCGGGATCGTGGCACTGAGACGGGTTTTGACAAAGGCACTTGGTCCGCCATTGCGGAAATGGGTTGGGCCGGCATTCTGATCCCAGAAGATCAAGGTGGCGTTGCCATGGGGCATCTCACCTTCGGAGTCGTCCTTGAGGAACTCGGAAGACAGCTCACCGCCTCTCCTCTCCTGACCTCAGCAGGCACAGGCGCCTGCGCGATTATCCTCGCCGGAAGCGAGGCCCAGAAAAAAGAATGGCTGCCGGGCCTCTCTGACGGAAGCCAGATATTCGCCCTCGCCGTAGACGAAACGCCGAGGCACGCGGCCCCGGACCAAATCGCGCTCCAAGCAGAAGCCAGCGGCGATGGTTTCATTCTCAACGGCCTGAAGGTACACGTCCCTGAAGGCCTGTCCGCCGATGCCTTCATTGTGGCCGCCCGCACCCAGGGTCAACCCGGCGAGTCGAATGGCTTGAGCCTATTCGTGATTCAAGGCGACACGCCCGGAATCAGCCGCAAACGACTTCGTACCGCCGACAGCCGGGGCTATGCGAATATCGAATTCTCTGGAGTTCACGTGGCTCGGTCCGCTCTGCTGGGAGAGCTCGACGAGGCCGCCCCCCTGCTCGAGCAAATCCTCGACTGCGGACGGGCCCACTTAGCGGCCGAAATGCTCGGCGTGGCCGCACAGGCCTTCGACATGACCCTCGATTATCTCAAGAATCGCATTCAGTTCGGGCAGCCGATTGGCTCTTTCCAAGCCCTCGGACACCGGGCGTCCATCCTGTACACGGAAATGGAAATGACTCGCTCGTGCGTCGAAGCCGCCCTTGAGGCACTCGACAAAGGCGACGAGAACACAGCTGAACTTTGCTCTCTCTCCAAGTGTAAAGCGGGTCAATTTCTCCATCACATGTCCAACGAGCTGATTCAGATTCACGGCGGAATCGGTATGACCGACGAATTCGACGCAGGCCTTTACCTGAAACGAGCCCGGGCACTGGAGTACGCTCTCGGAAACGAAGCCTTCCATCGAGATCGGTTCGCAAGCCTCCGCGGCTTCTAACCGGACTCCATCGGATCAAATCTAGACGCCTGGCCGAGTGGCTCCGCTGGCCGGGCGTTTTTATGGCCGAGCACTCTGCCATCTGGCGCTCGGCGGCTTCGCAAAATCGCCCCTGCGCCTACGCCCTCTTGTTCCAAGCCTCCTCCTATGCTTGGATCGTGTCGTTGCGCATACTTGAGCCACCTGCCGCACGATTCGCTCTCCCAATCAAGTAACCCGCCTCAAGACCCGTGGAGGTCCTCGATGCCTCGCCGTGGATACCGCTGGGCTCAATCCGGTGACTTCAGTGCATTTCTCGGATTGAGTTTTGACAACGTTGCTCAGCTCATCATCTTCAGCACCCTACTCATCC
>JAQWNI010000065.1 GCA_029268645.1 Myxococcota bacterium | reverse complement strand
CGGCATTTCCTACATCCTCTGCCCGATGGACCAAGCAGGTGTCGAGGTCCGTCCGATTGTTCAGATGACGGGTGATGCTGAATTCAGTGAGGTCTTCTTTAACGACGCGCGAACACCGGCTGAAAATGTGGTCGGCGAAGTGAATGGGGGCTGGAAAGTCACAAATGGCACTTTGTTGTTCGAGCGGGGGGTGTCGACACTAGGACAGCAAATGCTCTTCCAGAATGAACTCGACGAAATTATCGAAGTGGCGAAGCGAAATGGTCGGGCTGAAGATCCTCTGATCCGGCAGCGCATCGCCCAAGCGTGGATGGGGCTTCGGATCCAGCGCTACAATGCGCTGCGCATGTTGTCTGCCCAGACGCCTGGCCCCGAGTCGACGATTATCAAAATCTTCTGGGCCAGCTGGCATCGCGAGCTCGGGAAGTTGGCCATGGACGTGCTGGGGCCCGAAGCGGAAATCACTGAGGGCGCGGACTATCAGCTAAGCGCATTGCAGCGCATGTTCCTCTTTACGCGAGCCGATACCATCTACGGTGGATCAAATCAGATCCAGCGCAACATCATCAGCGAACGTGCGCTTGGTTTGCCCCGTGAACCAAGGCCCGCTTGAGTCCCGGACGCCGATTGATTGCCAGGGAGATCACATGAGCAAGCTACCGCCGCCGTATCCGCAGGGCCACGCACTGCTGGAGGGCAAGAATGTCTTGATCACGGCGGCGGCCGGAGCCGGGATAGGCTTTGCTGCCGCTCGGCGCTGCCTTGAGGAGGGAGCCCGGGTCTTCATCAGTGACGTCCACCCGATTCGAACCGAAGAGGCCGCCCAATCTCTCTCTGAGATGGGCGAGGGGGCGATCGGCTTTGCGTTGTGCGATGTGACCTCGGAAGATCAGGTGCGTGCCTTGGTGGCGGCGGCGATCGACTCATTGGGCCATATCGACGTGTTGATCAACAACGCGGGATTGGGCGGAACATGTGACGTGGTGGATATGCTCGATGAGGATTGGTTTCGTGTCATGGACGTCACACTTCATAGCGCTTTTCGGATGACCCGAGCCGTTCTTCCCCACATGATTGATCGCGGACAAGGCGCGATCGTCAACAATGCCAGCGTTCTTGGCTGGCGCGCCCAGAAAGGGCAGAGCCACTATGCGGCGGCGAAGGCCGGAGTGATGGCGCTGACGCGCTGCTCCGCTCTGGAGGTGGCCGAGCAGGGGATCCGGATCAACGCTGTTGCACCGAGCTTTGCGACACATCCGTTTTTGGAAAAAACCACGCCGAAGGAACAACTCGAAGCCCTCGAAGCTGCGGAGGCCTACGGCCGAGGTGCTCAACCCTGGGAAGTGTCCAACGTCATGGTTTTCCTGGGGAGTGATTACGCCTCATATATGACCGGCGAAATCGTTTCCGTCTCGAGTCAGCGGGCCTGACGCGGGTCGAGGGTTCATTCAAAGCATCGCCGCCCACCGGGCGACGAGCGGGGAGAAAAAATCGTGACGTTGGATGGCAAAGTCATCTTGGTGGCAGGAGTCGGAGACGGTCTCGGCCGAGAGGTTGCGCGCTTGGCTCTCAGAGATGGGGCGAAGGTGGTGGTCGCCGCGCGCAGCGCGGAAAAGCTTGAGGCGATCGCCCAGGAGCTGGATCCTGAGGGGCAAAGGATTTCCGCCTGCCCAACAGATATTCTCGACGCGGGGAGCTGCGTGAGTTTGGCCGACCACGCCATCGACCGATTCGGAGGTCTCGATGCCGTGGTGAACGTGGCGGCCCTCGACGCTCTATTTGGAACGCTTGAAACCACGCCCGATGAGGATTGGAAGCGGGCCTTCGAGACCAACGTGGTGGGCACTTTGCACGTCGTACGCGCAGCGGTCCCGAAGCTCCGAGCGCGTGGCGGAGGGGCTGTGGTGTTGGTTGGGTCCCGAAGTCAGTGGTTTCCGCCGGACAATGGTCAGATTGCCTATGCGTCGTCGAAGGGAGCCCTGCTCTCAGCGATGTACCACCTGGTTCACGAGTTGGGTCCTGATCGGATTCGCGTCAACATGGTGGTGCCCACCTGGATGTGGGGGCCGCCCGTTCAGATGTATGTCAAATGGCAAAGCCATGAGCGTAAAGTGAGCGAGCAAGCGGTGATCGACGAGATTACTTCGGGGATGCCGCTGGGCGACGAAATTCCGGCGGATGAAGATGTCGCCGAAGCGATTTTGTTCTTCTGCTCAAATCGGTCCCGCATGATTACCGGCGAGACCCTGCAGGTTCATGCGGGAGAATTGCTGCGCTAAAAAATGAGTGCAGCCAGCTCGGTCGCTAGTAAAAGATCATCCCGATGCCGGCGGTCACAAAATCGAAATCCGTTCCGTCTGAGCGGCCTGCGAATTCGTCCTTCAACTCCGCTGATGCGAAAGGCATGTGGTAATTAATGACAAAGGTCAGCGCGACCGACTGGGTCGTATAGATTTCTGTCCCAATGCCAAACGCAGCGAGAACTCCGGGCTGAACGTTCCTCTGCCGCTTGTCGAGATCAGTTGAACGAATCCCATTCCGACAGAGATGTAGGGCTGGATTCTCGATTTAGTGAAGTAGAGCTTTTCGTTCAGGCTCATCCCCCAGGACAGATACTCGGTGTCGCGATAGTTGTGGATGTACATGCCTGATAGTTCAGTGGCCAGCCAGCGGTTCTGTCGGTAACCGATGCGAACGTCGAAACCACCACTCACGTAGTGGGAGTCGCCACCGATCGCTACGCTATTTTCCACAGCAACCAGTCCGTCCACGGCAATGAAGTAGGCGGGGACGACATAGCTTTTTCCCGCCAGGAATTCTTCAGCTTGCGCCTCGGTTTCGGGGGCGGGCTCGTCAGCGATGTTCTGCCCTTTCGACAGTGTCGCTTCTGCTTCTGCTTCAGTCTGTGGCTTCGGCTGATCGGCTGAAGCCGTCCCGAGCCCTACAAGGGCGATCAGTCCTAGGACGACCCCCACCCAGATGTTCAAACGCTTCAAGAGTCTTTCCCCCCTCGGATCCTGGCGGACGCGCGAACCATAACAGGCTTGCACTCCGCCGCGAACGTATGATCTCTTATCGGTCAACGGGCGCGAAGGTTCAGCACTGGGTTTTGGGTGTGGGGCATTGCCATCAACGCGCCGCGCTCAAACCCCCGGCCCGGTTTCCGGTGCTTGCCTTTCAGCGATCCGTTCCGCTGGCAGGCTGGTCGTTCAACCCCCAATCGAATTCCTGGAACTCGATCCGGCAGTCTCGGCATTGGGCGAGGGCAGTGGCCTGTGTTGCGTCGAGGTAGGGCGCGATGTAGGTGAGGAGGGTTGCGGTCTGGTCCGGGCGATTGGTCTTCACCCATTCCAAAAAATCGTCACGATAGAGCTTGAAAATCGGGGATAGCCGTATTTTCCCTTCGTCGGGGTTGATTTCGACGTTTCTGGGCTCGCGGATAAAGAAATAAGTGGCGGCTTCGAGTTGCAGGGAGAGAGTAGATGCTTCGAAAGCGCGACGCCGGAGGCGAGGGGAGCTTCGTGCGCCGCTGTTTAGCGCGAAGTGAATGCGAGGTTCTTTGAATCGATTCCGAATGATTCGGTCTTCGAGCGATCTCAGATTGAGTTTGGCGCCGCCCAGCACGACATGCTCAAGGACGAAGAAGCCGGTGAGTTTGGGCAGGAAGAAGAGGGCGGCCGGGCGGACGTCCTTTACACTGGCAATCGGATAGTGGGCGACCACCAGAGCAATCGCCGAAGCATTGTAGGCATTGAGCCAATACGCCAGAGCCTCGTCGCGGGTCGGAAAAATGTCTGGATTGCGATCTGGGCTGACTTCAGCGAGTCGCGCATAGTAGGCATCGAGGGGCAAAGGGTCGATCACTAAGGCTTCGTAGTTCACCTGGCCTTGGCCATTGACGTGGCGATTCAGCACATCGGTGAACTGTGATTGGCTGAAGCCGGATGACTGGGCTGCCAGTCCAGGCGCAATGCTTTCGGGCGGTGCCAGAGTTGAACATCCGGTGAGCAGGGCTAGGCAGGTCGCCAGTGCCGTGATCAGGATGAGACTTGAAGGACACGAGAGCTTGCTTAGGTGGGGAGATCCCACGGAGAACTCTTTTTGAAAAAATTCCGAATCGCTCATTCCGCCGGATAGTAGCGGCTGATCGTATCGATGACGCAGCCAGGTCGTTCGGCCTCGCGAATCTCGACGGTCACGCGGATCGTGGCCTGGATGCCCCCGTCCCGAGTTTCCTCCGCCGCGAGAAGCTCGGCGGAGCCTCGAATCTCTGAACCAACGGGGACCGGCGCAGGGAAACGAAGACGGTCTGCGCCGTAGTTGACCCCCATCGAGATCCCTTGGACCTCCACGATCTGCGGCAAGAAAAAGTTGACGAGGCTCTGGGTCAGATAGCCATGAGCGACGCAGGCTCCGAAAGGACCATCCTGGGCTCGCGCCGGATCCACATGAATCCACTGGTGGTCGCCAGTGGCGTCGGCGAATTGGTTGATTCTTTCCTGGGAGATGGAGAGCCATTCGCTTTCTCCAAGGGGTTGACCCACCGCCTTGAGTAGGTCTTGAGGGGTTTTGAATATCGTCGCCACTGTGTTCCTCCAAGTTGGTTTGGTCTCAGGGCTGTTTTTTCCAAAACGCCAAAGTTCGGACTTCGATACTGCGTCGCGGAATGGGTTGATACGGTGAGAGAGGGTCCTTGATTGCAGTATGCGCTGTCCAGCAGGCCACCGAGGGGTCGCTGTCGTAGCACTTCAGCAAGAGGATCTCATCCTCTTGCTGCTCCGGATAGTAGTACCAGCGATGATCTGCCGACCATCGAACAGAGTAAATTCGACCAACGCGGTCCGGGTAAAGGAGGTCCGTTTCGATCATTTCATCTCGATTCAGCCCTTGGGCATTAAGGACGGCGAGTGGGCTCTCTTCGACGGGGCCCGAGATCGGCTTCCATGCGTTGACGATTGCAAAACGGCCTTCCAGAAGAGAAGAGGCCTCTTCCTGCATCACGTCGCGGACACGCTGGGGTGCCGACTTAAGGGTGTAGTCGTTGTGGACGAATCGGACGGGTTTAGCAACCTCTCCAAGGATTGGGTCTTTCTCCTCACTCGACCGGAGGTTGTGGTCAAAGGCAACGACACGATCGCAGCCCGTCGCTCGGGCGACGAGCCGTTCTATTTCCGCGTAGTAATTTTCTTGGATGGCTCTTCTTTTAGGAAAGTCGATCGGTGGACCGTCCCATGTCCAGAGCGAAAAGCCTTCCCGGTCGAGGTGGGGCGGAGAGGCGAGCTGGCGAGCGTCTTCGACCGGCAACGTCCTCCGGTCACCAAGGGTATTTCGCCAGGGCCGCTGGCCGGTCCTCTGGAAGGTGGAGTAGTAGGGGCGCGGGTCGTCCTCTGCCCATCCGGCTAGGTAGTTCAGTGTTGTTTTGATCATTTTTACGTGTCGGTTGTGGGGTTGCCCCGGAGAATCGGGCGAAGCCTATTCTTTGTTCAGGAAACCTTGCAGTTGCCGGTCATGGCGGCTGAGTGCACTGAACGGTTTGATATGTGGGCTCCAAGACGAGGCGGAAGCGGCCTCGGGGGTATCGCCCATGACGGTGACACGCTGGATAACGCGCTCACCCTCGAAGTCATTCAGGACGCAGTGTTGGGTGCAGCGGTTGTCCCAGATCGCAATCGTTCCTGCGTTCCATCGGTAGCGAACGTTGAAACGAGACTGGGAGATCCAGCCCGTTAGGAAACGGAGAAGGGCTTCACTCTCGTCGTGGCTGAGCTCGACGATCCGGCGCGTAAAATGCTCGTTCACAAACAATGATTTTCGACCCGTTTCGGGGTGAGTGCGCACGACCGGATGGATCGCCATTCTGTCAGGCCGGCCGTGAGGGTGCGCGTCGTGCAGGGCCGATAGCCCTTCGCAAAAGGCCTGCATGGGGGGGGAAAGTTCTTCAAAGACCTTGTACATATTGGCCCATAAGGTGTCGCCGCCGACCTCTGGACATTTAACCATCTGAAGAATGGCCATCACGGATGGCTGGGCTTCGCAGGAGAGGTCGCTATGCCACTCGTCTGCGATCGCGCCAGCTCCTCCCTCTGATCGCAGCTCGAAAAACTCAGGCCGCTCTGTGTCGAGAGAGAGGTTTGGATGGCATTCGAGTTCACCGAAGTGACGGCCGAATGTGATGTGCTCGTCGGGTTCCATGTTCTGATCAGGAAAAAAGAGAACTTGATGCTCGTTGAGGAGCCCTTGAATGCTCTGGGCTTGGTCGAGCGTGACTTGGGAAAGCCGAATGCCTCGAATTTCCGCCCCTAGAGATCCGGAAATGCGGGAAACCTTGAGCGGTAAGTCGGGATGGGCCAGTGCCATGTCGTTTTCCTTTCGGAGAGCTTGATCTGAGCCTACCAGACCCCTTCAGAGTCGGCGTATCACCAATGGTCGGCGGAAGAAATGAATCCTCGACTGGAAGAATCAGACCGGCTTGTCCCGTTGCTTCATGGGCACTGAAGGCGACGAGATAGGCCCTGTGCGATCCTGACGGCATGTCAGCCGGAGGCCCTTCGCCGGGCGATCCCTACGCGAATCCCGAGATCTCGCACTTCCTGGGCAGCATGGAAGGCATTCCCGATTTTCGCGACATCGCGGAAACACCTGCGGAGCGCCTAGCACGGGAAAGTTGGCGCGCGTCGGGGCACGCGGCCCTCGACTCTGCCGGACGCCTCGCCCCGGGGCTGTGCCTTGCCCTCCTGATCGCGGTGTTGGGGCGAAGCCTCTCGGACGGAGTCCGCTCAGGCGTGTTTGGCTTCTCGAGTCTTCCTCTCTCTCCGATTCTTTTGGCTATTTTGATGGGCCTTTTGTTACGTAATACGCTGGGCCTGCCCGCTATTTATGAGGACGGCTTGCGCCTGTGCATCAAGCGTATTCTCCGGATTGGTGTGGCCCTTTTGGGCATTCGTCTCGGCTTGGTTTCTGTTGGGACGATTGGCTTGATGGCTTTGCCGCTCATCATTCTGTGTATCGCCACTGCAATTGTCGTCGTTCAAGGTGTCTCACGATGGTGGGCGTTGCCTGCCCGCCTGGGAACGCTGATCGCGGTGGGGACGGCGATTTGCGGTAATACCGCCATCGTGGCGACGGGTCCAGTGATCCAAGCCAACGAAGATGAAATAAGTTACGCGGTAGGGACCATCACCCTTTTTGGCTTGGTGGCCTTGGTGATTCATCCTTTTATTGCTCACCTTTTCTTTGGAGGGGGCGCCCTGGAGGCCGGCCTCTTTCTTGGGACAGCAATCCACGATACCGCCCAAGTCGCCGGGGCAGGCTTGCTCTACAGCCAGCAGTACGACGCGCCCAGTGTTCTGGATACCGCCACAGTCACGAAGTTGGTTCGCAATCTCTTTATGATCGCCGTGATTCCCATGATGGCGTTGGTGCACCAGGGCCACGAAGGTCAAGCCGGAAAGGGGGCCCCGCCTCTTCGCACACTGGTCCCTACCTTTGTTTTGGGGTTTCTGGCTATGGTCGGGCTTCGAACGCTCGGTGACTTAGGGGACATCCCTTTCGCTGGACTGTTCTCTGTGGAGCAATGGCAGGGTTTCATCGCTTTCATTTCGACTCTTTCGACTTGGTGCCTGACGGCTGCGATGGCCGCGGTCGGTCTCGGGACACATTTGGCTCGGCTCCGGGGGCTGGGCTGGAGGCCACTGGGCGTCGGGCTCGTGGCCGCCGTGACCGTGGGGGGGGTGAGTGCCGCAGGGATCGCATTGGCTTCGTGGGCTTGGGGCGGGTTGGGCTAAAGCGGTGGCAGGCCCGGCCCAAAGTCAGGGGCGAGAAGGCTGAGCAGCCCCGAGAAAGGCGGGTTTTTCCCCGCCCCCGTGCAGCAGGATGTTGGCGCCGCTCATGTAGCGAGACAGGGGGGAGGCGAGGAACAAACAAGCGTCGCCCACGTCCTCAGGTTCGCCGAGCCGACCGGCGGGAACAGTGGCGGCCACCGCGGCGATCCCCTGTTCATCCCCGTAGTGGAGGTGAGCCTGCTCGGTTCGGATCATGCCGGCGGTAACGGCGTTGATACGCACTCTGGGGGCCCACTCCACGGCCAAGCTGCTGGTCAACGAAAGCAGTCCTGCCTTGGCGGCCCCGTAGGCTGCTGTTCCCGGGGAAGGGCGGATGGCACTGACACTGGCGATATTGATAATCGTGCCCCCTTCCTTTTGGTTCTGCATGATGACATTGGCCTGTTGGCATAAGTTCAGCGGGGCGATCAGGTTCAGTCGGAGAATGGCCTCCGAAAAGCGAGGGGAAACGGTTGCCGCCTCGGCTTCAGGTGCTCCGCCCGCATTGTTAACCAACACGTCCAGGCGCCCGAAACGCTCGACTGCGGTGGTGATAAGCCGCTGGCCCTGCTCGACATCGCGAACGTCGGCTTTGACAAAGGATGCTTGCCGACCTCGGCTCTCGACCGCCGTCTCCGGTTCGTTGCGACCGCAGATGGTGACATCGGCGCCTGCGGCTAGAAAGCGAAGCGCAATGCCGCGCCCCACGCCCTTGCCCCCGCCGGTCACTAAGACGGATTTTCCTGCAAAATCGAGAACCTGCTCAAGTTGGGGCGTATCGGTCATAGGGTCCTCAAAGCCCGATGAATCGGGCCACCTGTTCTCGATGCCACGCGGGGTCTCCGAGTAGCGTTTCTGTGTTCTTGTCCCTTTTGAAGTGGAGGTGCACATCGTAT
>JAQWNI010000064.1 GCA_029268645.1 Myxococcota bacterium | reverse complement strand
TATATATATTTCTATAATATATAATTATAGATGTGATATTATTTAATCGATATGGGCCACCGCGCAGAAAAGCAGCAGCGCCAGCGCCGCGAAATTACTGCGAATGCGATCGCATTGGTTCAAAGGTCGGGCGTGTCGGGTTGTCGCGTTCAAGACATCGCTGCGGGTTCGGGGATCAGCCCAGCCACATTCTTTAATTACTTTCAGAGCAAAGAGTCGGTCTTTCGGGAATGGCTCGACGACCAGCTCGAAGCGCTTTTCGAAGCTGCGCTTCGCCAACATGCTGAAGGCGTGGCTTTGAGGCGGGTCTTGAGGCAAGTCGCCCGCCGCCTTGCAGAGCTGGCCGAAACCGAACCAGTGCTCTGCCGGGCGGCCGCACGATCGAGCCTGTGCGCGGACCTCGCCGGGCAGGCTCGGGGGCGCGTGGCGCGCGAGGCCTCAAGTCTGCGCCTGCTCGAGCAGGCGCGCGACCGCGACGAGATCCGGGGGGACGTCGAGCCTAAGCTCCTCGCGACGGTTCTGCGCTCTACCCTGATCGGCGGGCTCGCAGCAGGCTTAGGCGCAGACCCCACTGATCCGCTGCCAGCACTCTCGCCTCCCTTGCGGGGTTTGGTCGATCTTCTCGTCGACGGACTGCGCAAGCGAAATGAGCGGGTTCAGCCGGCCGCGGGCGGCCGTGAATCGTCTCCTCAGCGAGCACGCTGATAGCTGAATGTCTCTACCGCCAAGATTTCTCCGTCCGGCGCCACCACCGAAACCGTCCAGTCACCGAGCTGGTCCGCGGATAGAGATTTGTTGGACCACACCTGCCATCGGTCCGTGGTCACTTCAAAAGGAACTTCGGCGACGACTTCGCCGTCGTACTCCCAGCGGTGGATGACCGTGGCGCCCGACAAATCGCTCAGATCGGAGTA
Source organism: Myxococcota bacterium (assembly GCA_029268645.1). Lineage (GTDB taxonomy): Bacteria > Myxococcota_A > UBA9160 > UBA9160 > UBA4427 > TMED88. Next base: position 36,565 of record JAQWNI010000064.1, on the reverse strand, counting down.
GAAGTAGATTTCGCCTACATCGTTGCCCACGAAAGAAACTGCATCCATCGGTTCTCGATTTTCAACTCCTGTGGTGAACTGCGCCAGGGTGACCTCGGGAAATCGCTCTCGGACGGAGGTGGGCGGGGGTGACACCACGGCCACTTGAACCGGTACAGGAGACTTGGGCTGTGATGGGGGCGGCGGGGCAGGGGCTCGAGCGGGGGGTGGGGTGGCCGCCTCCAGAACGGGAGAAGGGCGCTCCGATGGGTTAGGCGCTGCCTGACTGGGTTCTGTGACCGTGCTTGGCGTTTCCGCCACTGGCTTTCCGGTGTTCGCACAGCCCACCGAGAGGACTGCCCACAGGCCCAATGCGGGGCCGGATCGAAAGAAGGAAGTTCGATTCCGCATGCGCTGTGTGCTCCGTTCTTTCTGCAGGCTTCGTGTTCGTCACCCCATTATGCTGGACGCAACTCTTTTGCGCTGCCCTTGCGGGCGTAGAGCTACACTCTGTCTCATGGAATTAATTTTGATTCGACACGGTCTTCCAGTCAGCCGAGTCTCTGAGGACGGAGCGCCAGCGGATCCGCCGCTCTCTCCGGTGGGCCTTGCTCAGGCGGAGGCGGTCGGGGAATGGCTGGCAGAGGAGTCCATCGATCGGATTATCGTGAGCCCGCTTCGCCGGGCCCAGGAGACCGCTGCTCCTTTGGCACGCCGGCTCGCTTTCGAGCCGGAAGTCGAGCCGAGGATCGCCGAGTATGATCGGGAATCGGATACCTACATCCCACTCGAAGAACTTCGTGAGCGCGACTACGAGGCCTGGCGAGATTTCATGCGCCGAGGCTATCCCGAAGGCCTGGACCTCGAATCATTTCGCCATGGTGTGGTCACGGCGTGCGAAGAAGTCATTGCCCAAAACCCCGGCCGCCGCGTTGCCCTCGTTTGCCATGGGGGTGTGATTAATGCTTGGGCGTCTCATGTGATCGGTCTCGGCTTCAAACTCTTTTTCAATCCCGGCTACACGTCCATTAACCGATTTTTGGCTTCTCGGGAGGGCATTTGTAGCGTGGGCAGCCTGGGCGAAGTCTCTCATTTGCGAGCGCAGAGTTCGGGCTCAGGTTGAGCGGCCCATGCAGAGTCTCTGTGTTTTTCTAGGCTCAAATTTCGGTGCTCGGCCCGAATACACTGAGGCCGCTCAGGCGCTCGGAGAGGAGATGGCGAGGCGCGGCCTGCACTTGGTTTACGGGGGTGCGGATGTTGGCCTGATGGGGACCCTCGCCGACGCGGCTTTGAATGCCGGGGGTCGAGTCACGGGCGTGATTCCGGATTTCCTCGCCGATCGAGAGGTGGCGCATCGTGGTTTGAGCGAGCTTCGGGTGGTCGGTTCGATGCACGAACGAAAGGCCGCTATGGCGGAGCTCGCGGATGGGTTTGTCATTCTTCCGGGTGGATTAGGCACTCTGGAGGAGTTTTTTGAAGTTCTGACCTGGGGGCAGCTGGGCGTTCACACGAAGCCCTGTGGTGTTTTGAACGTGGCGGAATACTGGACGGCGCTGCTCGCGTTCCTCGATCGGGCGGTGGAGGCGGGATTCGTGGGCGCGACAGATCGAGTGGCCCTGATGGTCGAATCGAGGGTATCAGAACTGCTCGATCGAATTCAGGACTGCGGCCATGAAGCGCCTTGATCGCGTTGGGCGGTCGCTCTTCGCCGGGTCTTTTCTATTGCATGCCCGCTGAACTCGCGCACAATTCGAGATGAAAGATGGAAAGGCAGAACCGTTAGGATGAAGGCTCAAGGGAATTGGGACTGGCTGAAGATTTTAGTTCTGGCCGCGCTCCTCGTGGGAGGCGGCTTCTGGTTCGCCTCTAGGTTCGTGTCCCCGTCTCCGCCGCACACAATTACGTTGGCCACCGGTCAAGCCGGAGGCGCCTATTCGCTGTTTGCCCAGCAGTACCAAACCGCCTTAGCGGAATTCGAAATCGATTTAGAGATTCTGTACACCCACGGATCAATCGAGAACCTAGCGTTGCTCGAATCAGGCCGGGCCGATGTGGCCATTGTTCAATCGGGCGTTGTTCGTGATGCGCAACGGGAAGCACTGCGCGGACTGGGTTCAATTTTTTTGGAGCCCCTCTGGGTTTTTCTGCCCGCCGCTTCGACCGTCGAATTTTTGAGTGACCTCGCAGGCCAACGAATTCAGGTCGGACCCGAGGGCAGCGGGACACGAGCCTTGGCTCTGGCAATCCTGGCGCTGAACGACATTGGAGCCGATCAGGCAACGCTGCTCTCAGATCCGAGTGATGAGGCGGCGCAAACGATGCGAAGAGGCGAAGCAGACGCTCTTTTTCTAGTCGGAAGCGTCGATTCTCCCGTCATCCGTACTCTGATCGAGCGGGAAGATATCCGCTTGCTTGATATGACCCGAGCAGAGGCCTACACCCGTTTGGACCGGTCGCTTTCGAAGGTGAGCTTGCCCGAGGGCGCCATCAATCTTCAAAAGAATCTTCCGACGAAGTCCAAGACACTCGTGAGCACCGCGGCAGAACTAGTGGTTGCTCCAAGCTTTCATCCCGCATTGGTCGACCTCCTCCTTCAGACGTCAGCCCAGATTCATGGCGGCGGAGATCTTTTTGCCGAGCCCGGCGAATTTCCAACAGAGAGGTGGGTCGACGTGCCGCTGGATGCGGACGCCCAGCGTTATTTCAAATACGGCCCTCCCTTTCTTCAACGCTATCTCCCGTTTTGGGCGGCCACTCAAATTGATCGGCTCAAGGTCATGTTGATTCCGCTTGTCGCTCTTTTGCTGCCCCTCGTGAGAATTTTCCCGCCGACGTATCGCTGGAGAGTGCGCTCTCGGATTTATCGTTGGTACAAGGAACTTCGCCTCGCAGAGCCTGGGGATACCGAGTCGCTCACACGTCAGGGCCTGCTCGACTGTTTGGCCGAGGTCGAAAGAATTGATTCAGAGGTGACCAAGGTGCCCACGCCGACTTCCTACGCCCAGGAGCTCTACTCACTCCGGCTCCACATCGGTTTCGTGAGGAGTGAAATTGAGGCCAGCCTTCGCCGCCAAGGGGATCATTCCTAGTCTAAATGGATAAAGAACGGGTGACTGAACTGAAAACCCTACCGGCCTCTTTGTTGAGTTCGTCTTCGGTTAGAATTTAACGGAAGAAAAGGGAGCACTGATGAAAAGATCGCTCGATACCGCTTCCGTCATTCGGCCTGGAAAATTTGCCCATGTTGTTCTTCGGACTCGCCAGATATCAGTCCTCTGTGACTGGTACGCGAGAGTGCTCGGAGCCAAAACGGTCTTCAGTAGCGACTTTGCTGCGTTCCTCACTTATGACGACGAGCACCATCGAATCGCGCTGCTCGCGTTGCCGGACTTAGTCGACAAGCCACAAAACGCAATCGGTCTCGACCATTTCGCCTATACCTTCGACGCATTGGGCGATCTGCTTCAGACATATAAGCGCCTTCGTGGAGAAGGTATTCTTCCGGCTTGGACGATCAATCACGGGGCAACGACCTCGATGTATTACGAAGACCCCGATGGGAATCGTGTAGAACTCCAAATCGACAACTTTCAAACTCTAGAAGAAGCGAATGATTTTATGCTCAGCGGGGTGTTCCGGAAAAACCCGATCGGCGTCGAATTCGATCCAGAACGCTTACTCGAACGTTACGAACGAGGAGACCCGATCAAGGACCTCATTCTTCAGGGTTCCGCGTGAGCCGCTTTCGCGCGCGAGGGCTTCTCGTGAGCCTCTGGCTGGTCACGGCCTTGAGTTGTCATTCCATGGGGCCAGGATGGCAGACTGCCCCCAGGCTAGGAGGCGAGGCTTCTGAAGCGGAATTGGAGCCGGTGCACTTTTCAGGCTTCCAAAAAATGCAGATAAAGCCGGGCGAAGACTTTTCGAGATATGAAACGATTGCTTTTGCACCACCCACGCTGAGCTTTAAGAGCAAACCCCGCAACACGACACAAGGGCTGACAACGAACAATCGCTTCCCCATTGAGCCAAATTTCGTGCTCTCGGCGGAAGAAAAAGCATCGGTCCTAAACGATCTGACCGAGATATTTACTCAAGAGTTGAGGCGAAGTCAGGAATTTCGATGGGTCGAAGAGCCGATGTCGGGTTCGTTACTCGTCGAAGCGGCGCTGGTCGATCTGGTGATGCAGACTCCACTGGGCCTGCTGCCGGGAAGCCAGTCTCGCTGGATCCGAACTCCTGCTGTGATGACCTTGGTCATCACGCTTCGGGAATCCGGCTCCAATCAGATTCTGGCTCGGGTGGTTGAGCGGCGGTCTGCTCTTCCGAATGGTACAACGGGAACAACCCTGGCCTATTCAAGTGGACCCGTCGAGAATTTTGCTGCTTTTCGCAACACCTTCGATCATTGGGCCTTCGTTTTTCGGACCCGGCTCGACGCGACCAAGGCTCGAGCCGACGGCGAAGATGAGCAATCCGAACACCTGGGCTCTAGAGGCTCTTCTCCCAGCTGAGGCCGAGACCCGCCTGCAGGCGCGTTGGGAAATTCTGATAGGTCGTGCTGCCCGTCCGAACCTCTTCGCTCACAAACGAGCCTGCTCCCGACAGATCGATGTGGAAACTGCCAAAGCGCAAGCCCAAACCTCCGGTGAGCGCCCAATCTTGATTGACGGTATCCGAGACGTTGGAGTACGTCCCAACCCGCAATGCTATATCGAAATGCCGATGGAAGGGGACCACATATTCCCCGCCAACGGAAATCAAGCGAGAGCGGGCTTCGGGGAGGGCGATGAGGCGATTGTTCGTGATGTCCGCATCAACGGCGAGGGTCAGGTTCCGAATTGGCAAAATGGCAATCCCGCCGCGAACTTGTGCTTGAGACTCGACGGATGAAGGCAAAATAGGCTCTCCCGATCCGTTGAAAGGCGTGTCGACCTTAAAGCTCGGCGAGTTCACGTTGCGCGCCATGACTCCGATTCGGAGCCAGTCGGTCGGTCGATAGGCGACGCCGACATCGAGGCCGAAGGCACTGCTGAGCGTGCTGTTGTCGAGATTGCCCAGGTCCGTCACGATGTCGCCGGCGGAGGGCGCGTCGTTATAGGGATAGTATTTCGCGAAGGCGATTCCCAGCATGTATTTAGGAGTCACGGAAACCGCGAATTTTTCGTGCACCCAATTTTCGAGGAAGTCATGGGTGCCTCCGCTCATTTTTCCGATAAACGGGACCGGGATTTTGAGAGCGAGTGAGAAAGCAATTTCCTGAACGGAAAGCCCCGTCGCCACAGCCCCGGTGGTGTTCGCGCTGAGGGGGCCGGATTCGTCAGAAACGATGGCGATGGCGAGGTTTGTAATGTCGGGGTCAGAGGTATCGGCGCCGGTTTTTTCGAGCAGATAAACCAAGTCGTTGGCTTCGGGCTGGGTAATGATTGATGATGAATTGTCAATCCGGCTTACCAGACCTTGATCCATGGCGGGCCCGCAGCCCGACGGGCAGCCTTTGTCCAGGAAGGTCGCCACTGCTTCGGGTTCAACCAGCCGGATATTCGTGACGTCGGTGTTGGGAAAGACGCTGCCATCGGTGAGCGACATGGCGGAGAAACCAAAATTCTTGAAGCGTCCCGCGAGTCCAAACGAGGCCTCAACATGAACCGCTTCGCCGTTGGCGCCGAAAGTCGCAAAGTCCGACAACAGTCCAAAGATCCCTTCGACTTGCTGTGGACCAAGTCCGTTCAGTTGGGCAGGCGAGCAAGACGGTGCGCATTTGATGACGCCTTTGGCGATCACGTTCAAGTCATCGTAATCGACCAAGAGATTCGAGAGTCGGGTGAGGGCATCGTTTTCGATGCTTCCACCCGCTGTCACGGGCAAATGAATTCCCCAGCCGGGCTGAAAGGCGAGGTTGGCGGGGTTCCAGTAGTTGGCGGTGCTGTCCTGGGTGTCGGCGACGCCGGCACCCCCCATGGCCTGCTGCCGAGATCCGACAATGTTCCACTGAGAGGCATTTCCGGGCATCGAGAAACCGAGTAGAAGCCAAGAGGCGAGCACGCCCAAAGCCCATTGTTTTTGCAATTTCATGGCGTTCTCCTCTCCGGCTGCCGACTTCCGTCTTTATCGGCGCCTTTCCGTCTCAACTTGAACGACGGCTGGCAGGGGAAAGGGTTCGCGTTGGGCTGTATCAGATGGGGCCGGGGTTGCGGTCGACTCTTTGTTCAGGCGGGGAAACGGGCTTGTAGGGTCGAGAACGTCCGATTTTGACCAACTGGCCCGCGTCGAGTTCAGAATTGATGAAGAGGTCGTTGAGGACAGCGGTTGTTCCGAGAGGGAGCGCGTTGTCGGTTCGCGTGCTGAGGCCTTGGAGGTTTTCCCCCGCATCGGCCTGAACGACGTGAAGGCGAGTGATTTCAAAGGCGTCCTTTTCTTCTCGGGTCAGCGGGCGAAAGCTCCGTACGACCGCCCGGCCCCGGCCTTCGAATTTTCGGAGATCCGCCGCCCGGGACACCAAGTCGATGCGATAGACGAACCCGTTGTACGCGAGAAACGTGATCATGGCTCCGCTCTTGACGGCTCCCGCCTCGACTTCGAGCCGGTAGGCGGGATAATCGCCGACCACCATGGGCTGTTCTCGGCGGACCTTTCCTCGGGTTTGGCGCAATTCCCCCTCAATGAACTGGCGGGCGGCGGCTTGAGGATCGTCCCCGGGGCCGACCATTCTGAGCGCGACGAAGGCCCGCCCCGAGGGCTCCATGGCACCGACTGCATCGCGTGTGTTGACGGGCCTCCAACCATCCGGGAAGCGGGGACTAAAATCCATGTCTCGATGCAGGAATCTTTCTCCCTCGAAGATGCCTTCCTGGGGGTCGTGGCCGATGACGATCCCCTCGAGCTTGGCCAGAAATGCTGCATGCGTCGGCGCGATGCCCGCGCGGGGAATCCATTGAATGGTTTGGGCGCGATTGGCCGCCGTGGCCGCCCGCTCCGGAGTCGGCGGGTGGCTATCGAAGAAGCCGGGTAATCGGGACATGCCCATCATGTTCCGCTCCATGGCGTTCATGTCTTGGAGGAACTGAGCCATCGCCATTGGGTTCCAGCCTGCTCGGGCAGCCAGGATTTGTCCCCCCCGGTCTGCATCACGCTCTTGATCTCGGCTGTAGGCAGCCAGCTGCCCAGCGCGCATGTAGCCAATGGAAAGCGGATTGAGCCGTCGGCCAAACTCCTGGCGGCCAGCCGTATGGCGCTCGGCGGCATGGGTGATTTCGTGACCTATCACGCCAGCCAGTTCGTCCTCAGAATTCGTTAAGGCCAGCAGCCCACGGGATACGTAAATGTATCCGCCGGGCAAAGCAAAAGCGTTGGGCTCGGCTTGGTCCACAATGTGAAAGGTGTATTCGAAGGGGCGTTTGGGCGCGAAGGGCACCATGCGGTTTCCGATGGCCGAGACGTAGGCGAGTAGCTCGGGGTCATCGATCAAGCCCATCTGGTCCGCCATCCCCTCGGCGGCTTCAGCTCCCAATTTCGCGTCGGCAAAATCCGTATCGAGGAGCACTTGTTTCGGTCTTTTAGCGCCCCCCCCACCCCCTCCACAGGCGCAGAGAATCAGCAGGCCAATGCCCAGAGCGGTTTTCCAAGCTCCTTGTCGGAACCGGAGGCGATTCGGACTGGGGCGTCCGGAACGAGGATTGAACATCATGCTTTTTTGTTTCAACTCTCCGCACTCCAGGTGGCTGCGGCTCCGCCTTGGCTCGTTCGAACCACCCTTCAGGGAAAAGGCTTTCCGGCTCAGGTCAACCCTAACACGTTACCAGGAAGCGGGGCGTGTCGTGAAAAAATGGGCTGATCCGACGAGACGTGGCAGTTGTATACTCGGTGGCTTCCATCCGAACGTCGGTTTCGAGAGTCGCGCAGCAGATCCTAGAAAATAGAAGAGAAGGAAAAGCACAATGAGCGTCAAAGGGATCAATCAGGTTCGTGTGAGTGAGTGGTTTGATTCCCACGTTGCGGGGGCCCAGTCACCTTTTGACTTTGAATTGATTACCGGGGGTCACTCCAACCTCACATTTCGCGTGACGGACTCTGCGGGGTCCAGTTTTGTTTTACGCCGTCCGCCGACGGGCGCCGTGATCGCGACGGCCCATGATATGGCCCGTGAACATCGGATCATTTCGGCGCTGCAGAGGACCGATGTGCCGGTTCCCCCGACCCTAGGGTTGTGCGAAGAGATTGAGGTCAACGATGCTCCTTTCTACGTCATGGATTACGTGGAAGGGATTGTTCTCTCCGACGAGACCATCACCGCAGAGCGAATCCTCCTACCGCAACGAGCTCAGTTGGGAGAGCGGGTCGTTGAGGTATTGGCTGCCCTTCACGCAGTCAATCCGGACGAAGTCGGTCTGGGAGATTTGGGACGAAAGGAGGCCTACATCCCCCGGCAGCTGCAGCGCTGGCGAACTCAGTGGGAAAAGACCAAGACTCGCGAATTGGCCGCCATGGATGACGTCTTCGAAGGCCTTCAAGAAAATATGCCCGAGCAGGTGGGGGCGACGATCGTCCACGGTGATTATCGACTCGGCAACATGCTGTCGACGGAGGAGGGCGATATCGCCGCGGTTTTAGACTGGGAGCTCTGCACCCTGGGCGACCCCCTCGCAGATCTCGGATATCTCTTGAATAACTGGGGAGAGCCCGGGGAGGACGGTCCCTTGGCGAGAGGGGCCGCAATGTCCCCGACGTCGGCTGGCGGCTTTTTGAGTCGGTCCGAAGTGGTCAAGCGTTACGAATCCTTGACGGGGCGAGATGCCAGCCGCATCGCCTACTACCAAGCTTTTCAGTTTTGGAGATTGGCGGCCATCGTTGAGGGCGTTTTGTCCCGATATAGTAAAGGCGTGATGGGCGACGGTGATGCGAACACGGAAGTTTTTCGAATGCAGGTCGATGCTTTGGCCCAATCGGCGGTGACCCTCCTCGATGAGCTTTAGTCAAGGCGAGGCCCTTGCGTTTGCCTGAGACGGGCCAGCGATCGGGTCGGCGTCTATCCTCCGGGATCGATACGCGGGAACCTTGAACGTTGCGGGACGGTGGACCACGTGAAGACCAAGACAATCACGCAGAGCGGCCGCCTGGAGGGCGAAGAGCGGCAGGGAGTAGCAGTTTTTCGGGGCGTACCCTTTGCGACGGCGCGTGCGGGAAGTAGGCGCTTTCGAGCCCCCGAGGCGGTGTCGCCATGGTCCGGTACACGGCTTGCGCGGCGGAGTGGGCCGGCGGCACCTCAGGGAGCCATGCTTTCCCGTCTCATCCCAAGTTACAGTGCGGTCCCGGCTGCGGGCTGGGCGGAAGACTGTCTGCACGCCGAGGTGTATACGCCGGGTTGTGATGGGCGCCGCCGACCGGTCATGATTTGGATTCACGGAGGCGGTTATTCCACGGGCTCTGGTAGTTTTTGGATTTATGACGGAGCCCGGCTGGCTCGCCGAGGTGATGTCGTGGTCGTCGCAATTAATTACCGCATGGGGGTATTCGGCAACCTTGATCTGAGCTGGGCCGATTCCGAAGGAACGGATACCAACGTCGGTGTTCGAGACCAGCTGGCTGCGTTGCGCTGGGTGCGGGATGAAATCGAGGCTTTCGGCGGCGACCCGGAAAACGTGACTCTCTTTGGTCAGTCCGCTGGGGCAATGAGCATCGGAAACCTGATGGCCGCGCCCGAGGCCAAAGGATTGTTTCATCGTGTGATTCTTCAAAGCGGCGCATTGCGCCATGTCCATGCTCCGCACGAAGGTCGTCACATCGCTGAAGAGTTGATCCTTCAGTTAGGTTTGGACCCCGACCGTAAGGACGTGGTCGATGAAATGCGGACCTTGCCGGCCGAAGTGCTTCTTGAGGCCCAGCAGGCGATGCGGCATCGGCTAAAACTGCCAATCGGCACACTCGCTTGGCAGCCGACTGTGGATGGAGATCTGCTTCCTAGGCCGCCGATCGACCTGATCCGCCGTGGCGAAGCGGGGGGGTGTCCCATGCTGATCGGCGTGACTCGGGACGAGTGGAAAATGTTCACTGCGGCGGATGCTCGCCGCAGGAAACTCGATGAGCCCATGTTGAGGGACTATCTAGCTCAGACTCTCGAAAGGGATGATCTCGTAGGCCGAGTCGATGTCGATGACCTGCTCGATCACTATGGACACGATCGGGAGCGGGGGCTTCGCCGAGGACTCATCAACATTTGGGAGGCTTTTCAATCCGATCGTGTTTTTAGGCGTCCGGCCATTGAAATGGCTGACGCGTATGCGGATCGTGATGCACCAACCTGGGTGTACCGATTTGATCGCGCACCGTCGGTGATGACGGAGCGGGTAGGTGCGTGTCATTCGATTGAATTGCCGTTCCTATTCGGAACGCTTCGGCACCCTCTCCTGCGGGCGGCTTTCGTCTGGCCGCCCGATGCTCTCCAGCTCTCTGATGCCATGCAGGATGTTTGGACGAGCTTTGCTCATCGGGGTCAGCCGAACTCTGAAGAGACTTCTGAGAGCGAGTCCGTGTGGCCCCGATATCGATCGGGGGAAGGCGAACTGAAAATTCTTGGCGGCAAACGAAAGCGCGCTCAGGCGGCGGATGATTTCGAACGGCAATTTTGGGAACGGCTTACTCCGGCGGAGTCCAGTCCCGCAGGACACGCTTGAGTACCTTGCCCGTCTGATTTCGGGGCAATTCGCTTGCATGTACGATCTCGCGTGGGACCTTGTGGCGGGCGAGTCGCTCACGGATAAATCGCTTCAGCTCTTCTTCGTCGAATGCTTCCCCTGCCTTCATGACGACGAAGCCTCGAAGCCGTTGCCCGAACTCGTCATCGGGCACCCCGATCACCGCGGCCTCATGAATCTCGGGCCGATCGGAAAGGAGATCTTCGACTTCTCTGGGGAAAACATTCTCACCCCCAGAGACGATCATGTCATCGTCTCGGCCCCCGACGAAGAGGCGACCCTTTTCGTCAAACCAGCCAAGGTCTCCGATCGACATCAATCCATCGGCCATCTCTTTTCCTCCGCCTCCGGTGTAGCCTTCAAATTGGTTGCCGTTTCCGACAAAGATTCGACCAACCTGTCCCTGTGGAACGGGTTGACCCTTGTCATCAAGAATCTGAACCGTTGTTCCTCGCGGAATTTGACCGGCGGTCCCCGGTGCCTCACGGAGGTCCGAGGGAGTTGCGATGCTGGTTTGAGCGGCTTCGGTGCTTCCGTAGAAGTTGTAGAGGTTCTCGCCAAAACGATCCATCCACCGAAGAGCGAGTTCACCGGGCAGCGCGGAACCACTCGAAAGGGTTCCGATCAGTGAACTCGTTTCGAAACGATCGAGCGTGTCGGAGTCGAGTGCCAGAATTCTCTGGAGCATGACGGGTACCACTGCGAAGAGTTCGGCGCGGTGCTGATCTAGAGCGATCAGAGCATTTTCGGGGTCGAACCGTCTCTGGAGAATGAATGAATGTCCGAGCAGGCTCCCCATCATGAGCTGGGTGAACCCCCAGGAATGGAAAAGCGGAGCACTGACTAGGGCTCTTTGCCTGACTCGGAGAGGAAGCTTTTCGAGGATGCCGACGGCGCTCTGTGCATCGCTGGAACTCGATGACCGACGGGCTCCCTTAGGCGTCCCCGTTGTTCCTGAAGTGAGGATGGTCGCGATGCCTGGGCGTTTGGGACGCGGAAGCGGGCGAGGTGCGTAGTGTCCGGCGAGGTTTGAAAGAGTGGTTTCTGCGGCTTGGCCATCATGCCACGCCAAGATTCGGGTGCAGGAGGCGGGTGCATTGGCCACGGAGTCCTCGAATTCGGCGTCGAAGATGAGGGCCGAGATGCCCTCTCGCTCGACGACGTTTCGCAGCTGCGGGCCTGCAAACCCTGTGTTGAGCAGGCAAGCATTGGCCCCCAGTGCGACGACGGCGTTCATGGCTTCGACGAAGCCTGCGTGGTTTCGGATCAGAATGCCGACTTGGGCCCCCTGATGAATTCCCAAATCACGAAGACCGTGGGCGATGGAGAGTGAGCGCTCGTAGACTTGCTTGTAGGTGAATTGAGAGCGCTCATCGATCAGGGCGATTTGATGCGGATGGCGATTTGCGGCGGCGGCAAAGCCTGAGAGAATACCCGTCCCGTGTTTCCGGCTGGCCTGGAGAATGCTGTACAGCCATCGGGGATCGAGAACTCCAGTCTTTCGGCTGACATCGAGAGCAGCGCCGAACAATGAGGAAGCGGGTGTTCTGTGAGTTGCGGAACTCATTTTTTCTCCAACGAGGTTGAATTCGAGGTGGATAAGGGAGTCGGCTCGCCGACATAGAGCTCGGTGTTCGAAACCTTGATCAGCATACCCGGTGTCAGGGTATCGTTGACTTCAAGACCGTTCGCGATGGCTGTTTCCTCAAGACCCCACTGGTTGAAAGACCGCTGGCTCACGGTGGTGAGATCTTCTCCCTCGAGAACCGTAACCAGTCGTAATCGATCTTGTTTGATTTGAGCGCGATCTCGATTGGTCAACGGATGAAAAGAGTCGGCTGAAGTCAATAAGCGAGTCTTCATTGATGAGAAGTTCTTTCGGCTCGCAACACCGCTGATCTGGTAAATCCGACCGCCGTAGGCGATCCAAGTCAGCGAAGCGCGCATTCGATTCAGCCGGGGGCCAAAGTCGGCCTCTGCGCGGGCGGCTGATAGCCCGTTGATTTGAATGCTTTGGACTGGGCCATCCAGTTTGACTTCTCGGCTGAATAAAAGCGCTTGTTCAAGCGGGTCGGAGGCTTCGGCGACGATTTGGAGAACGATCTGAGCGAGACCTTTGGGTTGGAGAGCCGCGACAGCTTCGGGGGCGTTTAAGAATTCCCACCCGTCGGGAAACTGAATCGAAACCCCCAGTCCGGCGTGGAGAAACCGCGTGTCGATAAAGACGCCTTCCGCCGCCATCGGCCCGAGCGGGAGACCGTCCATCTTTTTTAAGAATGCTTCACGGCTCAGCGGAGCCTTGTGGCCCTTCGAAATTTCGAGGGTTTCGGCATACGCCACGGCGTCTGCCGACCGGGCGGGGCTCGGCGGATGATTCCGAAGAAAGGATCGTCGGTCGGTGTCCTGATCGGCGAGGGCTTCCTCACGCCCCAGCGTATCCATGAAAGTCGCCATCGCCATGGGGTCGAAGCCTGACTCAGCTGCGAATTGTTGACCGAGCCGGTCTGCTTCCCGCTCCTGGTCGCGACTGTAGGCCGCGATTGCGAGGGCGCCGGGCAGTTGGCCGACGCCACTCACCATCTGTCCGATTTGCGGTGAGATCATGCCCGCGGCGGCTCCGCCGAGACCGGCGAGGATCTGAACTGGAATCAGGGGGGCTCGAGCAGTTTGGCGGCTGACCGAGTGCCGCGCAGCCACGTGGCCAATTTCATGACCAATGACATTGGCCAACTCATCCTCACTGTTCACGTAAGCGAGCAGGCCTCGCGATACGTAGATATGCCCGCCAGGGAGAGCAAAGGCATTCGGTTCCGCCATCGGTACAATTAGAAAGTCGTGGTCGAGCTGTGTTCGGGGAGACTGCGCGGCGAGACGCTGTCCCAGTTGATTGACATAGGCTTGGAGTGCCGGGTCATCCAGGGTGCCCATTTGCTTTTTGACTTCACGCGCCGCTTCTCGGCCCTGTTTGATTTCCCCTTTCTCAGTGGTGAAGACAGCTTCGGGTCGGCCGGTGACGGGATTCCGTGCACAGCCACCGCAAAGACCGATGGCTCCGATCAGGATGCAAAAAACGGCCCTGAGTCCAAGAGTCTGAAAACGGCGGCTTCTGAAGGGGCTGACGGTCCATTTGGGAAGCACACTAAACCTCACGGGGGCCACAGGGTCGAACCCGAGAGGGCTGAACTGGGGATCCGATTCGGCCTCACGGGGATCAAGCACGGTAGCTACTTGTGGTCTGAACGTCCTGGGGGAGAACCTCGGTGCGGGCTAGCCGACGAGGCCTCTCACCCCGGTTGTCGGCACCGGGGTCGCAAGGTACTTTCGACCGTCTCACGATCCACGCAAATATAGAAACTTGAGCCGAAGTGACCCTGGGAATCGATTCTCCACTGACCTCAGGGTCAACGTTTTCAGGGTTCGCCCTGGGTTCGAGCCGCTCCCAGTCAGCAGACAATTTTCCGCATTTATTAAGAGGCATGAAACCATGACTCCCCCCGCTTCTGTTCCCGCCGGCCTCCTTTCCGGATTGAGAGTGATCGAAAGTTCGCTCCTTGGTCCCGCGGCCATCACGACCCATCTCGCCGATATGGGCGCAGACGTCATCAAGGTGGAGAGCCCCGCCGGTGACTACATTCGCGAAATGACTTGGCCCATCATTGATGGCATTTCGTTGCTCCACATGCATATCAATCGCGGAAAAAAGAGTCTGACGCTTGACCTCCGCACTGAAGAGGGCGTGGCGGTCTATAAGGACCTTGTGCGTGATGCTGATGTCGTGGTGGAAGCAATGCGTCCCGGTTCACTTGAGCGCCGTGGGCTGGGCTATGAAGATTTGAAGGCGATCAATCCAAAAATCGTCTTCTGCAACATCTCGGGATATGGAATGACCGGCCCCTATCAAAATTTGCCTTCACACGGAATTGCTTTCGATACCTGGGCGGGGATCGTGAACCCGGCAACGGACGAAGATGGTTTTTGCTTCATTCCTGAGCACGCTTCCGTTGGGATGCACTCGGGTCCCATGTTCGGCGCCCTCGGCATTTTGGCCGGGGTGATTCGAGCGCGCGAAAGTGGCACCGGCTGCATGATGGAGATCGCGCAGTCTGATGCCGCAGCCTACATGGACTGGTATCGCAGTGAATCGTGGCTGGCCTATGAGCGCCCCGAAGACGTTGTTACAGGAAATAAAGCCGACGACTATGTGAGACGGGCTCCGGGAACAGCAGGAATGAAAGAAGGCGTTCGCTACCAGATGTATGAATCCAGTGATGGCCATGTTTTGTTCATGGCTTCCGAGCAAGCTTTCTGGAAAAACTTCTGTGAGAGCGTGGGCCGGTCTGATCTTTTCGAGAAATGGCCCGGCTCGAAGTATGCCGACCATGCTCGCGGCAATCGAGAACTTCAGAAAATTCTACGAGACATCTTCATGGCTCGTACCTCAGAGGAATGGATTTGTCTCGGAGAAGAGAAAAACTTTCCGATTGCGCCCGTCAATACGCCTAAATCCATCGCGGAAGACGCCCAGTTTAAGGATCGCTTCCCGCTTTACGCCCACCAAGAGCATGGCGCCGATATGCTGCCTTTTCCTGTGAAGGTGATTGACGAAGAAGCTCCGAAGCCCACCATGGCCCCGACGGTGGGTGAGCACAATGACTCGGTGTTGGAGAAGGTGCTGGGTTACGATGCCGACCGTATTGCGAAATTGCGGGCAGCGGGTGCGCTGGGTTGATGTTGCTAGGAAGTTCGGGATTCGTACGCAATGAGAGAGTAGAGCAGCCAGCGACCCCGCGGATACGAAGCCTTCCGCGAATGGATCCAGGGTTGTCTTTGTGACAGCGCGCCCCGTGCCCTTGTTTGATCTCGGAGCACAACACGCGGAGATCGAAACTCAAGTTTCGGAAGCCGTTGCGCGGGTGATGGCTCGACAAGACTTTGTCCGGGGCCCTGAGGTGGAAGGCTTCGAGAAACTTCTGGCGGATTACTGCGGCGCCGGTCATGGGGTCGCCTGCGGATCTGGAACGGATGCTCTCTTGTTGTCCTTAATGGCAGAGGGAATCGGTCCCGGAGATCGTGTGATTTGTCCTGCGTTCTCTTTTTTCTCAACGGCGTCGGTCGTCAAGCGCTTGGGGGCCGAAATTGTTTTCGCCGACCTTGATCCGAAAACGCTCTGTGTGGGTGCTGAGCAAGTTGAGTCGGCCCTCGGTCGGGATGGTCCGGCTGCGGCTTTGATTGCCGTTCACCTCTTCGGTGCTTCGGCACCGATGGATGAGCTATTGGATTTATCGCGAAAAGACGGAATGACCCTGATTGAGGATGCGGCTCAAGCCATTGATGCACGCGACGACTCAGGTCAGCCGGTAGGAACCCGGGGTGACTACGGCTGCTTCAGCTTCTATCCGACGAAGAACCTTGGGGCCTACGGAGATGGTGGGATAATCCTGACAAACGATCCCGAGCGATCTGAACGACTGAGGCGACTTCGGGACCACGGAGAAGGGCCCGCCGGCGAGCACCCCTTGCTTGGAATTAATTCTCGTTTGGATGGAATGCAGGCGGCGATTCTGTCGGTCAAGCTGCGCCACCTTCCCCGTTGGACGAATTTGCGGCAGACACATGCAGCGACGTACAACAAATGCCTCGATGATCTCGGCGCTGGGGTCGGAGCCGGGCGCTTTGAAGCCTTGGACCTTCCGGTTAGGCGACCGCTGTCCCCAGTGGCGCCGGCGCGCCACGTTTATCATCACTATGTGGTCAGAGTACCCGCCGAGCACCGAGATTCTCTGCGAACCTATTTGACCGCCGCACAAATCGGAACGGGTCTCTACTATCCGGTTCCGCTGCATCTTCAGCCGAGCCTGGCAGGACAGGGCGCCCCTCTGAAGCTACCCGTTGCCGAGGCCGCCGCTAAGGAGTGTCTGGCTCTACCCGTCCACCCCTCTCTTTCGACCGAGCAGGTTCATTACGTCGTGGATGAGATCCGCAGCTATTTTGCGGGTTGAGGTCACGCTGCGGTCGGCGAAGCGGTCAGGGTGTGTGATTCTTTGCAGGTGAATTATTGGTCTTTTAAAGGGCTTGGGCTGGGCTGCGTCGCTTTGGCTCTAGCCGGCGCGCTGTTTTGGCTGCTTTCGGCCCCGGCGGATTCGGCGGAGGTTCTCAAAAAAACGCTCCGCTCGGACCCCTCTCCCCAGCAGCGATTGGGTCCCGGGCGGGGCGGGGTGGATTACGTAGAAGAGTCGACCTGTCTCCAGTGTCACGCCGAACAGGCGCAGGCCTGGTCGGAGTCGCACCACGCAGGGGCGATGGGCAAGGCGAGTACCGAGACGGTACTAGGTGATTTCGGCGGGGTGATTTACGAGCAAGATGGAGAATTATTTCGTTTTTATAAGAAGCAGGGTGCCTTCCGAGTCGAGGTGACTTTCCCCGATGGCTCTCAGGACGAATGGCCGGTGCTCTACAGCTTCGGCGTCGACCCTCTTCAGCAGTATCTCGTGCCGGGTGAGGGGGGGCGTTTGCAGGTGTTGGGTGCAGCCTGGGACGTCCACGGGAAACGTTGGTTCGATGTCGATCCGCAACAGGCCCCCGCCCGGGGTGATGCATTTCATTGGACAGGTCGTTACCAATCCTGGAATGCTATGTGCGCTGACTGTCACTCAACGGGACTGGTCAAAGCGTATGACGATGAGGCCGACGCTTACCGGACGACTTGGGCGGCGATCAATGTGGGATGTCAGTCTTGCCATGGCCCTGGCTCCGAGCATATTGCGTGGGCTCGCCGCTCTCCGACATCGAGGGCCGATTCAAGCGAGAATCAAGGTTTGGTCGACCGAGATAGGCTAGCGAGTGCCCAGGGAGAAATTGACAGCTGTGCTCCCTGCCACTCGAGGCGGGCCTCGATCGCAGGCGATTCTCCGATGGGCCCAGCGTTGCTCGACGATTATCTCCCTCGTGTACTGGACGCGGGTTTGTATCACACCGATGGGCAAATTCTGGACGAGGTCTACGTCTATGGCTCCTTCTTGCAAAGTCGAATGCATCAAGCCGGCGTGCGATGCAGCGACTGTCACGAACCGCACCGGTTAGCGTTACGAGCCGAAGGCAATGCACTCTGTGTACGCTGCCATACCGAGCAGGCTGAGCCAAACTTCCCGACCCTTCGCGTGGGACTGTACGATTCGCCCACGCACCATCATCACGAGGCGGGCAGTGCGGGGGCGGAGTGCGTCGCCTGCCACATGCCCGAGACGTCGTATATGGTCGTCGACCCACGTCGAGATCATGGGATGCACGTTCCTCGACCGGATCTGAGCCAAACGATGGGTGTGCCCAATGCCTGCAATGGCTGCCACAGCGATCAATCGATCGGCTGGGCTTCGGAGCGTATTCGAGAGTGGTACGGGCCTAAGCGGATGTATGGGGCAAGTTGGGCCGAACCCCTCTGGCAGGGACGTTCGGGCAATCCCGAGGCGCTTGAACCACTGATTGATTTGAGCCGTTCAAAGGGTGTGCCGGACATCGTTCGGGCCACCGCTCTTTCGCTCTTGCCTGCATTTGGGCCTGCGTCGACGCCGGCATTGGTTGCCGGGTTAGGCGACGAGGATGCCCAGGTTCGGCTGCAAGCGGTCAGCGGTTTGTCGCTGCTTCCGAATTCCGAACGTATTGATCTCTTGCTTCCCGCGTTGAATGATCCCGTTCGAAGTGTTCGGGCCGAAGCGGGTCGAGCATTGGCCGACGTCCCCCAGTCTGCACTGGCGCCGAGTCAGGCGGACGTTCTTGCTCGTGCGATGCGTGACTACGAACTCGGTCAGCGGGCTCAGTCGGATCTCCCGCCGGGCCGGATGAACCTCGCGCTCTTTTACACCGCCCAGGGCCGAGCCGAGCAGGCGATTCGGGAGTATCGGATCGCGATCGAGCAGGATCCCGGCTTTGTGCCTCCGGTCGCCAATCTGGCGGGATTATTGGACGCGCTGGGTCGCAGGGATGAAGCCGAAAAGGTCCTGAGAGAGGGCCTAGTTCATCATTCCAACTCGGGCGAATTGCACTACTCCCTCGGTTTGCTCCTCGCGGGCCAGGGAAGGCTTCCCGAGGCGATTCCTGAACTGGAACAGGCGGCTCGGCTTCTCCCTGAGCGAGGGCGCGTTCACTACAACCTGGGCTTGGCTTATCAGCACATGGGAAAGCGTTCCCGGGCGTTGGTCGCTTTGCGCAAGGCCGCCCAAGTTGAGCCCCGGACGGTCGCTTTTCACCGCGCACTGGTGATTTTCTACTTACAGGATCAGAGGTTGGATGAAGCACGGAATGCGGCGGCCCGATGGATTGAACTGACGCCGGGTGACCCAGAGGCTCGGGGTTTCCTGGTGCGGATCGATGGGGCGCCGCGAGAGTCGAAGGCGAGGGCGCGCTAAACTGACTCGCCTCGACCCATCAATTGAAATCGGAGTCCCAAAGAATCATGACGCGTCGACAGAGTCGATACGCGAGTCGCCTCACCGGGCTCAAGGCTTTCCCCCTCCTTTTGTTCGCGCTAGCCCTCGGGGCGTCGGGCTGTGCCCAGAACCGATCGCCGAGTTCAGCTTCGGCGGTGGATCAGAAGGAAGCGGCCTCGAAATCAAGTTCCAGCGAGCCCGTGCAGAAAGCCAAAGACGCGCCTTCGCCTCAAGTCGAGCCTGCCCCGGCGCCGGATCCTGAGCCCTCGTTTCCCAGTCATGTCTCTGTGCCGGTCGGTATTGTGAAACGTCTCCAGGCCAGCATGATCGAAGTAATCAAAGAATCTCCTCAGCTGAGCTATCCAGAACGTTTCGCCGCCATCGAAAAAATCGTTCAATTTTCTTTTGATATCCCCGCGATGGCGCGGGCGACATATGGTTCCGGCTATGGCTCCCTGACGTCTGAGCAGAAGCGGCTCTGGTTAAAGACCTATGAGAAATTCCACATTTCGAGTCTGGCGAGCTCAATGGGGAAATATCAAGGTCAGCAATATCGAACCCTTGGCTTTCTTGAACCGGGTCCCAATCTGGTCATCGTGCAATCCAAGCTTGACTTTCCAGGGCGCACTGCAGACCTGTTTATCGACTACCGAGTTTTTAGGACTCCGGAGGGCTGGCGCATTGTAGACGTCTACAGTCCGCCGACCGTCAGCGAAGTAGCGATGCGCCGCGCCGAGTATCAGACCGTTCTGGCTCGCCGAGGGTTTGATGGCCTGATCGCCGAAATGCAGTCAAGGATTGAGAAGCGCGACGGTTCCTGAGGGGCTGAGCAGTCGGCGTGGCCGGCCACGTAGTCCCCAGCCGATTCAGGACTCGATCGGCGATTCGTGCTAGGCATTTGCCCCATGGCTAGCGTCCACATCGAACTTCCTCAAAATAGCTACGCGATCCATATTGAGGCGGGTCTGCTTGGTCTCGCGGGTGAACGAGTCCGGGGGGGTGCGCCCCACGCGCGCTGTGCCCTGGTCAGCGATCAAACGGTGTCGGCACTGTACGCGCAGCCGACGACTGCATCGTTGGAGCAGGCCGGATTCCAAGTTTCCCGGGTGGACCTTGACTCCGGCGAGTCGAATAAAAATGCCGCCTCGATCGAGAGGCTCTACCGCGGCTTTCTGGAGGATCGGCTCGAACGAAGTTCCCCGGTGATTGCATTGGGGGGGGGCGTTGTCGGAGATATGGCGGGTTTTGCTGCGGCAACCTATCGGCGCGGCGTTCCCTTTGTGCAGTGTCCGACCACGCTTCTCGCGATGGTGGATTCTAGTGTGGGGGGCAAGACAGGCTTCAATGTGCCCGAGGGTAAGAATTTGATCGGCGCGTTCCATCAGCCAGCGCTCGTACTGATCGATCCGACGGTCTTGAGAACTCTGCCCGATCGCGAATTGCTTTGTGGGATCGCGGAATGCGTCAAGCATGCGGTGATCCGTGAACCAGAGCTTTTTGAATGGATGAAGAAAAATGCTCAATCGATTCTCGAACTAGACGATGCGGTGATTGTCGAATTGATCGAGAGAAACGTATCTATCAAGGCCCAGGTTGTGATGGAGGACGAGAAAGAGCATGGCGTCCGGGCTCATTTAAATTTTGGACATACCTTTGCGCATGCCATCGAAGCCACTGCTGGGTACGGCAAAGTCTTACATGGGGAAGCCGTGGCTCTTGGCATGTTGGCGGCCACGCGGGCGTCAGTGGAAGCTGGGCTATGCGATGTGGCGCTCCTCGATTCGCTTGAGAGACTTCTGGATACCTTTGGATTCGAGACAGCCTGTGCTTTGCCTGATGACGTCATCCTCGAAAAAGCCATGCGTCATGACAAAAAAGTGATCGACGATCGAGTCCGTTTAATTCTCCCTGAAGCGTTGGGAAGAATTACGATCCGTGACGATCTTTCGCCGAGTTGCATTCGAGCCGGTTGGAATCACATCCGCCAAGGTTGATTCAGGTTGCACGGGTTCTGCGTATCCGTTGGCGTCTCGGAGACCTTGAACGCTTTTGCATTCGTGGGGTCCGCGCCTCTGGCGCTGCGAAATCGAAAGTGTCAGACCGAGAGCGCATAAAGATCCAATTCGCCGATACCCGCCGGGAACGCAAACAAGAGCGTGCCTCGGGGGTATTGATTTTCTTATCGCATTCAGTGGGTTCTCAAAACATTCGACCCCAGGGTACTTATCGCGTGAGCCTACAAGAGGCTCAAGAAAACCCCGCGGGCACCCAGTCGCATTCAATCGTGGGCTACGATGCGGCCGCCGTCGGGACGATCTCAGGGGGGGAGTGTCCGCAGACGAATCACTCGGTCAATAGCCAAGCCTGTTCGTTCGGCGACCGAGGGCAAGGAGTATCCTGTTGAGAGTGCATCGATTGAATCAAAATGCGAAGGGCCACCGAGCGGTCAAAAGAAGTTTTTTTCAGCGGGGCGCGCAGCGCATGGCGTCTGGCTTCAAGTACAGTGTTCTTCTTATTTCTGTCGCGTTTGTAATGCCTGCGACGCCAGCCTTTGCAGATGAGGCCTTGGCGATTGACCCGGTCTTGGATCAGGGGGTTTTGGGCGAGGGCCGGACGGCCTACCGAGAAAGAGCCGACGCTTCTCGCGCCGAGGATGCCTACGAGATCTTCAAAGCGTACTCGGAAGAGAATCCGGACGATGCTGTAGCGGCGTGGCATTACTCGATGGCGTGTTACTGGCTGGGGATTCGGGTGTACTCGGATTCTGACCAAAAGAAAGCCATCTATCAGGAGGGCTTGGGGGCTGCGAATCGAGCCCTTTCGCTGGATTCCGACTGCGGTGCTTGTCATTTGTTGAGCGCAATCAATTATGCGCTCTGGGCAGAGCAAGTCGGAATTTTCCGAACCCTAGTGGGCCTGCCGAAGGTCAAGAAGCACCTCGCCCGTGCCGTCGAGCTCGACCCTCGCTTCGCTGGTGCGGCAGCTTACCGGGTTCAGGCGACGATCTACGACAAGTTGCCGCGATTGATGGGAGGCGGGAAGCGAAAGGCGCGAGCCGCTTTGGAAAAAGCGATTGAAGTTTCTCCCGAAGAGCCGCTCAACTACGAGCTGCTCGCCATTTTACTACGGGATCGCTTTAATGAATTACCCCGAGCCGTGGCGGTCGCTCAGCGCGGCTTGACGGTTCCCGAACCGGGAGAGGAGTACGTTGAGTCGCGAGACTCCTTCGCTTTTCTTCAGGAGTTCGTGAATCGATACGCGACCCAGGTCAGCGCGCACCGACGCTAGAGCGCGTCGGCCGCGCCCCGGCCGTATTTCGTTTAGGACTTCTTTGCTTTAGGACTTCGGCGGTCTGCCATCGCGCCCCGAGAAGCTCGCTTTTCGGAGGTCATGGCCGACGTCGTAGCCCCGTCGTAAGGCCGGTCTTTTTTTGAGCGCGTCATACCAACGACGCAGGTGAGAAAATTGATCGAGGTCGAGTTGCTGGCTCTTGTAGGTGATGATCCAGGGCCAACAGGCCATGTCGGCAATGCTGTAGTCCCCACAGATGAACTCCCGCGCTTCGAGCCTCTTGTCCAGGACTCCGAATAGGCGAAGCGCTTCTTGTCGGTAGCGTTGAATCGCGTAGTTGATTTTTTCTGGGGCATAGAGTCGGAAGTGACCATGCTGGCCAAGCATTGGGCCGAGCCCGCCCATTTGCCACATCAGCCAAGAGAGAACTTCACTTCTTGCCCGAGGGCTGGAAGGTAAAAACCGCCCGGATTTCTCGGCGAGATAGATGAGAATGGCTCCGGTCTCGAAAATGGAGATCGGCGGGTCTCCATCACCCGGGGCCGTATCGACGATGGCAGGGATTCGATTGTTCGGGCTAATCGCGAGGAAGTTGGATTCGAACTGCTCTCCCCGGCCGATGTTGACCGGGACAATCCTGTAGGCAAGCTCCATTTCCTCGAGGGCGATGGTGATTTTCCATCCGTTGGGGGTGGGCCAGTAGTAGACATCGATCATGTCCGTCTCCGATCTGATTGGCAGGAGAGTGTTGAAAATTCCACTCCAGCTTAGCGTTCGAAGGTCGCTTCCCCGATTGTGGGATGGCTAAGCTGCCAAATCTGCGGGAGCATGGTGTGGTGGGTCGCCGAATCCTTTATGCCTATGCGCTGGCTGGAATTTCTCTGGCCCTGTTGGCTTGGCTGGTTCGCGGGCATTGGGGTGATCTCCGCCAGCTCTCGAATCTGCCTCCGGGTCCTTTTGTAGGAATTATCGCGCTTTACTTGGTCGGTCGCGGTCTCTCCGCCGAAGCCATGCGGATGGGGCTGTCGGGCTTGGGCTTTCCGCTTGCCCGATCGATTTGTTTCATGCTCACACTGCTTCAGAGCTATACGAATCTCATCATTCCGCGTTCGGGTTTAGCTCCTCCGGCCGTCTATTTGAGAGTTCAGCACGGGGTTCCGTACACCGTCTATCTGGCTTTCGCGGTGCTGATGATTCTGCTGACCACGGGCTTGATGGGCGGGATGGGCTTCCTGGCCGGATGGATGATTGACGGCGAACCGGATTCGATTCCGGTTTCCAAGGCCCTCTGGTTTTTTGCGGGCCTCTGCGGGGCGGCCGCTTTGGCAGTAGCGGCACCCGTGAGGCTCTTTGGCGTTCTCCCCGAATGGCCTCGTCGGCATCTGTTGGCCGCTCATGCCGCCTGGTCATCGCTCGCGGGCCGTCCGTCTATGTTGATCAGACTTATGGGTTTGCAGGCCGCCGGGATTCTCTTGCGGGGTGTACGGATGAAAGTCGCTTTGGAAATCGTCGGTGTGCAGGTTTCATTCGGGCAGGTAATGGTCGTTTCCATATGCACCGACCTCAGCATGCTCGTGAGTTTGACGCCGGCGGCCCTGGGGTTTCGGGAAGCTGGTGTGCTTTTTGGAGCGGCGATGGTGGGGATTGAGCCGGGTGCCGCGATGCTCGCCGCGATTATTGATCGTTTGGCCACAACTCCGACAGTCATCGTGGCAGGGCAACTCGTCTTGTGGCGAGGCGTGAGAGAAGTCTTGAAAGGCTCCGATGGCCAAGGCGAGCAGCCGTCGCCCTAAAAAACGGCTTCAGGATCTTCTGTCTTGGGTATCTTGTCAGTCTTCATTTGAACGAAGCGGAGGAGCGTCCGGTGTCTCGAGTGCCCCGCCTCATATTCGTTGTGTCCCTGATTTGGATTGGCTGTGGTGACGGCTCCCCGCCACTGCGGCAAGGGGCTCCGGCCCAGTGGCTTCACTATGGGGCCGATATAGCAGGCACCCGGCATTCGGGGGCCAACCAGATCAATCCCGAAAACGTGCATGACTTAGAGGTCGCTTGGGTTTACCACACAGGCGACGTAGACGAGGGTCAGGAGACCCTATTCGGAACGAGTTTCCAAAATACGCCGATTGTTGTCGGAGAGACCTTGTATCTCTGCACTCCCCGCAACCGAGTCGTCGCGTTGGATGCGGAAACCGGTCGGGAAAAGTGGGTCTACGATTCTGAGGTTGATACCACCGGGGCCGCGCTCGTTTTGTGCCGAGGTGTCAGTTACTGGATGGATTCTCAGGCGCCTGCGAACGCTCCATGTCGAACGCGAATTTTTATGGGCACCCTGGATGCCCGCATGGTGTCACTTGATGCTGAGACGGGTCTTTTATGTGAGGACTTCGGTGAGTCGGGAATCGTTGATCTCAGTGATGGAATCGGGAACCGGCTTCCAGGGGAATACGGTGTCACATCGCCGCCCTTGATCATGGGCGATCTATTGGTGACAGGGGCTTTGGTTCTCGACAATATCCGGGTCGATGCACCGGGTGGCGTGGTGCGTGCCTATGACGCGCGCACGGGTTTACTCCGCTGGAGTTGGGACCCCCTTCCTCCTGGGCAGAGATTCATCGAGACGGTTGACGAGTCGGGGCAGGCCATTCGGTATCGCCGAGGTACAGCAAACGCATGGTCGATTTTGGCCGGCGACGAGAAGCTGGGCCTAGTCTTCGTGCCCACAGGCAATACGGCCCCGGACTACTACGGGGGAGACCGGGAAGGACTGGATTATTACTCGAGTTCTATCGTGGCACTGGATGCGGAGACCGGCGAAGCCCGCTGGCGGTTTCAGACAGTGCACCACGATGTGTGGGATTACGACGTGCCCAGCCAGCCAGGCCTTTTCGATTTTCCAATGCCTGATGGTCGTTCTATTCCGGCCGTCGTGCAGGCAACGAAGATGGGCCATCTCTTTTTTCTGGATCGTCGTACAGGCGAACCTTTATTCGCCGTGGAGGAACGCCCAGTACCGCAGGGAGGCGTTCAGGGGGAGCAGCTTTCCCCGACGCAGCCCTTTCCGACCCGCCCCGCTCCGATTCACCCCTCGGTTTTTACCGAGGAGCAAATTTTTGGTCTCACGCCATGGGATCGGGGAGCTTGTCGAGATCAAATTGAATCGCTTCGTTACGAAGGGATTTTTACCCCTCCCTCGGTCCAGGGTTGGATTCAGTATCCCAGTTATTTTGGGGGGACCAATTGGGGAAGCGTCGCAATTGATTCTGAGAGAGGTCTGCTGGTCACCAATACGACTCGAATGGCAACGGTTGTTCGTCTGATCCCCAGGGCTGAGTTTGAGGCCGCGCATCAAGAGGCTGCAGAAAAGGGCACACCGCCTCCAGCCTGGGAGCCTCAAATGGGAACGCCTTTCGCGATGACGCGAACATTCCTTGTTTCGCCTTGGGGATACCCCTGTGTCGAACCACCGTGGGGAACACTGGTCGGGATTGATCTGGCAACCGGTGATCAGCGATTTGAAGTGCCCCTGGGAACTACTCGGGATTTGGCGCCGATCCCTCTGGGCCTCGAGCTTGGGGTGCCGAATCAAGGGGGCCCCATTGTGACCGAGACAGGTCTCATTTTTATCGCCGCAGCAATGGATGATTACTTGCGGGCCTTTTCTTCCGAGACGGGCGAGGAGCTTTGGCGAGGCCGTCTGCCCGCCGGAGGTCAAGCCACGCCGATGACCTATCGCGTTCGTCCGGATGGGCGCCAGTATGTTGTCATTGCGGCAGGGGGCCACCCTTTAATGCAGACGCGTCTCGGAGATTCTGTTGTGGCGTTTGCCCTTCCGGAATAGGCTCTTCGTTAAGAGAGCCAGGCGAGACACCCGCTTCCCTCAAGGACGGGATTCAAGACATCCTTTTCGGGGAATTCCGCGTAGCTCTGGCGCAGCTTCGAGAGAGATCGTGCATGGTATTTCTGAGGCTTCTGCTCGTAGGATTGTCCAGCGAGTTCGACTTGAAAGTGCTCTTGGTGAGAAGCGAGGGCTTTGGCATTGGCGTCGGACCATGGCAAAAAGTGCGCCCCAATGAGTTCCTGAAGAAAGGGTGTCAGGGTGGGCGATAGGGCATCCCAGTCCTCAAATTCGCCTTCGATTTTGGGAGTCAGCATTCGTTCGACCCAGGCCTCGATGGAGGGAGCTTGGTTTCGAATCAATTCGCCGCAGGTCGGGTCCGTCCACGCATTGTAGAGCTGGCCCCATAGGCCAAAATCTCCAAACGCGGGGCGTGACCCGAAAAGGTAGGGTCGGTTCGCGAGGTGTTCACCAAGAATCTCCAGTCCGCGCACGAAAGTTCTCTCGATGATCGGAGCCGTTTCGGTAGAGGAGCCCACGAACCAGACTCGGTCCACCATCCGATCTCGAATGCCCCCGGCGACGGCTTCAAGAGCGTCACCGCTCACCCCCGGCGCCATGATTGTGCCAAGGCGTCTCGCCGCCGACCATTGGTCCACTTCTCGGGCCCATCTAAAATGAAACATCCACTTGTTGCCCCACTCGTCTCCGAATTCTTCGATCAGAGTAGAGACGAATCTCGAAACCGGATCAATCGGGTGAATGGAGGGTTCCGGAAATCTCTTTTCCATTTCCTCGATGATGGGCGTGGAGTCCTGAAGCCCTGTGTCTTCTGGTGTGACGACCAAGGGAATGAGCGGAAGCTTTGCGTAGCGTTGAAAGGTTTCCATTTCGGCAGGGCCGCGCACGATCCACTCATGGGGGATTTCCTTGTACCGAAAATACGATCGCACCTTGACCGAGTAGGGAGAAAGCTCGACTCCGAAGATTCGATAGGGTTGATTTTCCATGGGGACTCCTTCTAAATGCGGACGATCGATCCAGATTTTCGAGTCTTGAATAAACGTTCGCGACGACGTCTGTTCTCTTGATCGGTTAGCATAGAGGGATGTGGACGAAAAACGAAAGGCCCGAGCGTTGGCTGCCGTGGGGGGTGCCGCTGCTTGCGGCGATCATGGTCTGGTTCCCGTTGGGTGCCTGTGACTCTGCTCCCGATCGACCGCTTGATCTCACCTGCGGCAACCAGGAGTCTTTCGAGTTGAAGCAGGGCTTCCGTTTGGAGCGTGACGTGGGCCGGGAGAGGCTTTTTACGCCCGTTCGGACTCGACGTCACTCAATTGAGAATCGACCACGGGATACGGTCAGCGGCTTTCGAGAGATCAAACTTTTCGAACGCGAGCTCGAGATTTCGCCAAGGCAGCGAAGACATGACGAGATCGTGCCCGCGCGTCTGGATCTGAGTCTGGAATCGAATCTCCTTTTCGCGCCCCGGTACCGTCAAGCAGGAGAAACCGAGTGGATCGAATTGGGATGGCTGGAGGTGGCGGCCGATCGAGTGGGAACAGGTGACGCCGAAGAGCTGGTTTACTCCGTGCCTTTTGACTTCACCGGAATCGATCCACACATCGAGCAAATTGAAATTGGATTGTCGGCCTACGTCTCCTCGACGAAGAAAAGCCACGCTTGGGAGACTGAACCGCGCGTCTTTGAAGAAGAGGATGTGCTGCTCGTTGACCTCGGGCGAATCGCCGCGGCCCCGGCAGACACCTCGGTGGCTTGGCGGCTCTTGGCCTGCGAAGGAGAACGTTGCCGATGCCTCTTTAGTGAGGTCTCGGGCACCGAGGGCAAGCCAGCTGGCTCGCTTTGGCAGCAGCGCTGGGTTGACCTCGGAGGTCTGGCCGAATCCGAAGCGGTCCTTCACTTCGAGACCGAGGTGCTGTCGGGACCCGAGGGCGCGGCCGATCCGGGGCTTTGGGCCGAGCCCGTTATTTTTCGAAGGTCTCAGGGAGCCAGTGATCCTCCTCGACCGAACCTTTTGATCGTGTCTTTGGATACCTTGGGAGCCGATCATCTCGGGCTGTATGGTTATCCACGGAAGACGAGTCCCTTTATCGATGACGTTTTGGCGCCTGAGGGAACGACTTTCCTACGCGCCCTCGCACCAGCGACCACGACGAGTCCCTCCCATATGACATTGTTGACTGCAACGCCCCCTTCGATTCATGGAGTGGTTTCGAATTTAGGGGGCCGTTCGCTGCCGCAAAGCATTCCGACTCTCGCAGAGACGTTGCAGGCTTCGGGCTACATGACCGCCGCCATCACGGAGAACGGAGCTATCACAAGGGCACTCGGCTTTGGTCGGGGCTTTGATCATTATGAAGAAAACTTGTCGGCGCGGATCCTGCGGCCCGAAGGACATATAGAAGCCACCTTTTCGGCTGGCCGCGAATTTTCCGAGCGGATGGAGGCTCTGCCGTGGTTCGTTTTCGTACAGACCTATCAAGTGCATTACCCCTACACGCCTCCCTCCGATTACGATCACTTATTTGAGGATGATGGTCTGGATCCACCTTCGGTCGTTGCCCAATTCGGCCGCCGGCCAAGAGGGCCGTATCACCCGATCCTTTACGACCGAGAGATCCGCTACGCCGATGATCAGCTGCGTGTTTTGATTGAGTCGTTAGACCAAGACGGCCTTCTTGAGAATACGGTGGTGGTGATTCTGGCCGATCATGGCGAAGCTTTTTTTGAACATACGTACATCGGGCACGGGTCGGACCTTCACCGGGAGACTGTGCGGGTGCCCTTGATTTTTGTGGGGCCGGGCATACCACAAGGCCGGCGGATCGAACAGCCGGTGGGTCTAGCCGATGTCATGCCGACGGTGCTGGACCTGCTTGGGGTACCCATTCCGCCCCAGGTTAAGGGGCAGAGCCTAGTCCCGCTTTTTTCGGGGCCTCCAGTCGACGAAGACCGCCCCATCTTCAGCGAAGCTTGGCAGATCACCGGAGTGACCCGGAAGGGTGGAGTGGAGCTCGATCAACCTACCTATGGAGTCGAGCGTGGTCGTTACAAATTGATTCGTTATCCGGAGTCCGAAGGGTTCCGATATGCCTTTTTTGATTTGGTTTCGGATCCCGATGAGAACCAAAATCTTCTCGAAATTGCGGATCCTCTTGATGCCCAAAGTGCTCGGCAGTTCGACACCCTTTCAACGCTTTTGGCCGACTATGTAGAGGTGAACAAACGTCTTGCCGAAGAACTCGATGTCCAGCCGGACACGACGCCGGAAACCGAGATAGACCCTGAACGTCTTGAGAAGCTTCGGGCACTTGGTTACGTCGAATAAGGGTTCACCGGGGGGCGGCGGGGCTTTACGGACAGCGCCCTTGACGAACCGCATAGCGATCGTGGACATCAAAAATCGCCTCGGCGGCTGTATCCGATGTGGCCGGCAGAATTTTCCCACCGAGTTCGACGAATACGGGACCACCGGATTCGTTTTGCACGGTCCTCACGTTACGATCGAGTGCCACAAAGGCATGGGGAATCATCTTCAACTGATAGGTCTTTCCGGTGGAACACTGGGTCACGATATACTCAGTGCCGAAGCGTTCAATTTCACCCTGAAGCTGGGTAGGGACACGGCTGTGAGCACACGCTGTCATCATGAGGGCAGAAAGAGCGAGGGAGGTCCCGATCTTCGATTTCATTGAATGCTTCCTTAAAGGGGCTGCGGCGGTCCGAAGGAGGCCGACATGTTCTCAATCCAGGTCGTCATGATGGAACGTCGGGGCAGGCCTAGGCTACGCAGCTCTTCGGCGATGGTCCCGGTTCCGATTTCAAGCCGGGCACCTCCGAAGCGGAGGCCCATGCCTTTCAGGGTTTGAGTGGCCCGGGTTTGGTGTGGGACATCGTCGATCATCGAAAGCGTGGTGATTTCGCTCTCCTTGACCTCACGTGTGCCGCCACGCGGAACGCTCAGCGTAAACGCATGATCGCCGTCGTAGGTTAATCGGCCGGTGACCGTGTCTGCCTGGTAGTCGATTTCGATCTGCTGAACGGTTTTAGGGTAGCCCCAGATGATCGACCCGGCGTCGCGAGTGAAGCTTTGGTCGACCGGCATGTGGGTGATGTGACTAGAGAGACGTCCCCCCACCATGTCTTTCCAACTGCTCCATCGGGGGAGTGTCGGGCGCTGGCCCCTGGGACGGACCATGAAGCCGACAGCCATTTCGTTGTAATCACCGAGGTCGTTGTCCCGATAGTCGACGAGAACGAGAGTGCAGAGGGCGCGACCTGGGAGGAATTCAGCCACCTCGAAAGCATCCGGAATCAGACGAGTGGCGGCATGGGAGGGAACGAGAAATCCTGCAGAGCCTGATGCGGCCTCGCGAACTTCAACAGGAAACGTGACGCGTTGGCTTTGGATCTCATAGTGGGCGGCGCTGGACGTCATCAAATTTTCCTCCTGCGGAGCGGCCCTAGACCCTAGCAGCAGGTTAGCCTGCAGGGGGGTCTCAGGATCAGGAGAGGCAAGACCAGAGGGCAAAAGGTAGGCTGAGGTTGTCCGAGAGCGTTTCGGGATCAAAGGTCTTTAGGCTGAGGCAGGACAGAAATGCAGAGATGTCGCGAAGTCAGGGTGTCGGGGGCGAGTCGTGAACCGGAGCGAGGCAGCATCGTGACCTACGCTGTCGCGATTTTCATGTTGGTCGCGCTGCTCCTCTACCTGGTTGTTGCCTTTTTCTATGAGGACCCTTCAACTACAAAAGCGCCCGAATCCTCAACTGCAACTTCGGTGGATCCGCGCTTGCTCGAAGACCCGGGGGCCCCGGAGTCCGATTAATCCTTGGAAGGGGATTCGCGAGGCAGCGTCAAGACTGGACATTCGGCGTGGCGGAGCGTTCGGTCCGCTACACTTCCCTGCACGACGCGTTTCCAGCCAGTTAAACCTCGTGTACCCATGGCGATGAGCGACGCGTCAACTTCCCGGGCCACTTTCGCCAATGTGTCTCCAGGATCTCCCTCCAGCACTCGGCTTTCGACTTGGTGTCCGTCGGCCTCTAAAGGTTGAGCCAAAGCGCGGAGGGCTTGTCGGGCATCGTTTTTGGCTTGCTCCAGAAAGAGACGTCGGACGGAGGGGTCACTGAGCACGGGTGTCATCAGCGATGGGCTGTGGAGGACGTGCACGAGGGTGAGCGAGCAGGGTGCCGGTGGGTCCCCAGAGAAAAGCTCGACTGCTCGTTTGAGGGCTGACAACGCGTCATCGGAAAAATCTGTAGGGAGGACGATGTGCAAGGGTTTTTTTTCGTTGGCGTCATCACCCGGGTGAACGGCCAGTACCGGTGCCTTTGCACCTCGGACGATTTGCTCCGCGGTGCTACCGAGCAGCAGGTGCTTGAAGCCCGTATGGCCACGGGTACCCGTAACAATCAGGTCTGCCCCGACAGATTGAGCGACATAGAGTGCCGCGTCTGCACCGGCTGAGGCGATCAGACGAGTCTCGACGGACACGTTCAAAGCGGTCAGACGTTCCTCAATGTCCTTTAGTTTTGTCTGAATTTCGCGGAGGATCTGATCTTCGTACTGGCTTGGCAGGCTGAGGGGTTTTGAGGGTGCGATCCAGTAGATGCCAGTTGTGTGTCCGTGCACCACGGTGAGCCGAGCACCGTGGCGGCGCGCTAAGTGGGCCGCGTGATCCGTCGCGAGTTCGGCCGTTTCCGAGAAGTCGGTGCCCAAGACGATCTGTCTCAAACCAGCTGATTCGGTTGTATGTGCGCTCATAGGGCCGTTCTCTTTGGCGCTCAAGGTCGCTTAGCTATATCGCTCTTCGAGGGCCTTTCGATCAAGCCCGGTGACCGCGCTGAGTCGTGCGGTGCGTTCTGCATGGTCAAAATCGGTCAGGTCAAGACGAGTCTGGAGTTTTCGGGCGGTTTGGTAGCTCAGGCTTGCAACATTCAGAAGTCTGACCCGAGTGCGGCCGGTGTCGGCATCGAGAATGTCCTCAAACGGAATCGGCACGATTTGATCCATTTGCCTTGTGACCATCACGTTGCTCTGGCCGGCGAGTAAGGTTTCCACGGCGCCGACCCCAAGGTCGCGGGTGTATTCTTGATCGAATGCATTGGGCGGAGCGCATCGCAATTCGTACCCAATGTCCTTGGCGACGATTGTTGTCTTGATTCCAACCTGCGAGAGTCCATTTTGAACATGATCGCGGACCAAGCGCCCCAAGGGCAATTCGGCGAGTCGAACGTGACCGTGATCGTCTCGTGGGAGATCAGGGAGTTCGGCCAGTTCGCTCGGGTCGAGTCGATCACCGATCCCCTCGGCGAGCACGATGACGCCATGAGGCTGTCCTTCAGCGGCCCTCTTGACGATGGTGGCTTCAATGGTTCTTGCGACGGTCGTCAAGGCAATGGGTCCTTCGGCAAATTCCTCGGCGACCAGCGTCGCTGTCGCGCCCGAGGACTGGCCGGCGCCGAGAGCGAGATGGCCCGCGTTGCGTCCCATCAAGACCGTGATGTACCAGCGTTCAGTGGTTCGGGCGTCCTCGAGGAGTGTCGTCAGAAGAGTCGACGCAACCGAGCGCGCCGTCTCATAGCCGAAAGTCGGGATTCCTTCGGGAAGAGGCAGGTCGTTATCGATTGTTTTGGGAACATGTGCGACCCGAATTTTTCCGCCTGCTGCTTCTCCGACCCTGCGGGCGCTTGAGCAGGTGTCGTCTCCCCCAATCGAGATCAGGTGGTCGACGCCTAGGCGTTCAAGAGACTCGACGACTCGTTTGAGATGATCGGGATTACGCGTTGGGTTCGCTCGGGAGGTTCCGAGAATGGATCCGCCTCGGTGGTGGATGTCCGCCACGGCCGCATCGTCGATCTCATGGCAGTGTTCGAGGTTGCCCTCCATCAGCCACCGAAAACCTTGACGGATCCCAATGACTTGGGCCCCGACCTGCTGGGCCGCTCGGGTGGCTGCACCGATGACTCCGTTGATTCCCGGTGCGGGTCCTCCCCCCACGACGATCCCGAATGTGGTCACCTCATCTCCCTTCAATCATGGCGCTGCGACGCGAATGCCGATCACCGCGAATGGGCAGGAGGATGAGACCTTCCACCCTCCCTCGCAAGCTCAGGCAGCTCATCGGCCTCCAGATGGCCCAGCGCGACCCTCTGCCGGCACCCCGGCGGTACAGTCCCCGCTCCAGTCGATCTATACTCCGAGGTCTTAACGGGGTGTCGAACTCTCAAGGGAAACGAGGGTCAGGAGGGGGTGGGAAGTGGAGCAAAAAACCTGGTCAGGCGAAGAGGCAAAAGTTTTTCTAGAAGGCATGAGCGCCGTGGCGACGTTGCAGGGGCGTCGTCCTCTCGACGAAATTGCGGCGGAGATGCTTGATTCGGTTCGCAAGCATGTTCTCCACGCGGAGCTGGAATTGAGCCAACTCGAAAACTGCAGCCCCCAGGAGTTGGCCGAGCGTATTCAGTCCCCTGGCAAACGCCGTGAGCTTCTCCAGTTTTTGATTCTGATGCCCTATCTCGACATGGAGGTCGATCCTGAGCAGGTGGCGATTGTCGATGAAATGGCTTCTGCCCTAGGGATTGAAAGCAATACCCTCGCCGATCTTCATCGCGTGAGGGACGATCGTTTGAAGCGACTGTTGGTCGACTACACCCGCCGGAGCCTAAAGGAGTTCATTGGCGCCGAGACGACATGGGAACAGATCAAGGCTTTTGGGAGAACCTTTAAAGAGTATCTCGGAGACCAAAAAGTCGCGGCGCAATATCAGGCGCTCGCCGAATACCCTGAGGGTAGTCTGGGTCATACCGTGTATCACTTCTACCGGGCCAGGAGCTTCCCGCTCCCGGGTGAGAAGAAGGGTTTCGGAGAGTACGTCATTGGTCATGACTGCTGTCATATTCTCGGCGGTTTCAACACGGATATGAACGGCGAGATGAACGTGGCCGGCTTCGAAGCGGGTCTTTATGACAACGGTTTTGGATTCGAATTGTTGCTCGAAGTTATTCTTGACTTCCATCTCGGGAAAGCGTTCAGCACCCTGGGAATCCTGCCGCCGGGGACAGGTCACTTCGATCCGGAATCTGTTTTGCGTGGCTATGAGTTGGGGGTCAACTGTCGGCTCAACCCTCTTCAAGACTGGGACTTCTGGTCTGTGGCCAGAGAGCCGGTTGCGAAACTCCGTGCAGACTACGGACTCGAAGCAGTGAAGGCGCCGATCCTGATGCCGCCCCCGGCCAGCATGGAGAGTGCGCCTCCTCGCGATCATTAATTGGGTTCATGGGCACGCACCTTTTAGATGCGGGCTTAAGTTTTCGACTCGCAGCGGATTCCTGAACAAGAGCCGGACCTGATGCCAATTCTCTGGTCGGGGTGGACATCCGAACAACCGAAAGGATTCTCGGGTGTCAGGCTCCAAACCCTTCTCGGCCCCGAATATTAAACCGCTGCATTGAATTCTGTATGCTTTCGAGAATCGTTTCCAGCGATTGGTTTTTCGCGCACCAGGAGAATTCGCATGACGAATCGTCTGAACAGACTGTTGTTGATCATTCCGATGACACTCTTGTTTCTCTCTTGTGGCGGTGGAGACGGATCGGGTTCCTCCGGTGATGGCGGGGAGGTGATTGCCTTCTCGTCCTTTAGAGACTCCAGAAGCCAAATTTATTTGATGGATGCGGATGGGAGCGGTCAACGAAACATCTCGAATAGTAATGCGCTTGACAATGACCCGGCCTGGTCACCGGACGGAAAACGGATTGCTTTCACCTCCTCACTGGTGCTCGGCGCCGACCCACCGACTCCGAATCCCGACTTCCCCGAAGACAACGCCGCAATCTATGTGATGAATGCCGATGGGAGCAATCAACAGAATATCTCCAATAATTTTGCATTTAATTATGATCCCGCGTGGTCTCCGAACGGAAACGAAATCGCTTTCGCTTCCAGAATTCTAAACGGACAGATTTGGTTGGGAGCCTCCGTCGCGCCCGGAAACATCAATCGGTGGGACCTGAATGGTCAGCCGATTGGCGGTTCGCCGACAACCCAGGCCCCGGTCTCCGCGATCGTTTCGACCGGGTCCGAAATTTGGGTCGGGTCGTCTTTGTCAAATGGGACAGTCAATCGGTATGAGCCAGATGGGGTTGCTATCGCTAGTTTTGAGACGGGCTGGCCCATTGGGGCGATGGTTCTCGTCCGAGGAGAAGTTTGGATTGGGTCAAGCGTGACCCCAGGGCTGATTCGTCGGTGTGACGCCAGTCCGACCTCTTCTGGTCAAATCAACTGTGATGAGATCGACCCATCAGGATCGCCGATTTCCGCCATGGTGTTTGACGGAAATACCATCTGGACGGCCGGGGGCAGCAATCCAGGCACTGTGGCTCGCTTTGATCGGTTATCGGGGGAGTTGCTCACGACTTCCTCAACGGGTGCCGGAATTGGCGCGATGGTTTTGACGAATGACGAAGTCTGGACCGGCAGTAGTGCCTCTATAGGCGCAGTCAACCGTTTTGACCTCGAAGGCAATTTTGTGGCCAGCTTCAACTCGAACACTCCGGTTGGCGCGATGGTTTTTACGGGAACCGAGGTGTGGACGGGCGGGGGTTCTGGAGTGGGTCCGGTGACCCGCTTCGATCTGGCAGGATCGGCCATTGAGTCTTTCAACTCCGGAGCGCCTGTCCTCGCGATCGCGCGAAGTCAGGACCAGATCTGGGTCGCCACGAGCACGGGGGGAGGAACAACGATCAATCGGTACCTGTTTAATGGCGATTTGATCGGCCCCGTGACCGCAGACGATCGTGTCGGAGCGTTAGCTTTCGTGCCTTCGGGTGAATTTTCTTATCGCATCGCCGTGATGAATCCAGATGGAAGCAATCAGCGGACTCTATTCAGCGATCCTCGTTTCGGGGGTAAGCCCACTTGGTCTCCGGATAGCAGTCGAATTGCTTTCTATTCTTTCGCGGATCTTTTACTTCCTGCTGGGGACATCAGCCAGATTTTCGTGATGGATTCGGACGGCCAGAATCGGGAAAATATTTCTGAAAGTGCCATCGACAATTACGAACCTGCTTGGTCGCCCGATGGAAGTCAGATTGCTTTTGTCTCCGAAGTAGAAGGCTTAGCGGGCCCACCCACTGCAATCACCACGGGCCGTCTGTTTTACGGTGTCCAAACCGCTACGGGAGCCGTGTTTCAAGCAGCCACTTCACCGACATCCTTGCCTATAGGTGAAGCGATACCGGGGGGTGCTAAATCGATCACTGTATCTTCAGAAAATGAGACTGACTTTGCTGCGATGTTTGATGATGTCCCGGCAGGCCAAAACTTATATT
>JAQWNI010000063.1 GCA_029268645.1 Myxococcota bacterium | reverse complement strand
GAAATCGTCGAACAAGGAACCCATGCGACGCTTCTCGCCCAGGAAGGACTGTATGCGCGGCTTGCCGATGAGGAGGCTCAGGAAGAAAGGCGTGCCCATTTGGTCGCTCAGGCGTCCGAGGGTCTTTCGCTGGATACGGCGGGAGAGCCTACGTGAGCGATGCCTTTCACGAAGAAGAGGCTTTGGGAAAGGTCTACGACGCACGTCTGACCCGATTGCTTTGGCAGTACGTCTCGCCATACCGGTGGCAGGTCGTGCTCACCTTGTTGATGGTCTTTCCACTTATCCTAATCGAACTGGCGCCTGCATTCCTGATCAAGACCGCGCTGGATGCCGTCCTGGTTCCCGGTGGCGAGCCCCTCGCATCGGGCAGAGCTTTGGTCACCGACCCCGCCGCCGGAGGAGTGGCTGACGCGGTCAGCGCGGCCAGGGGGTGGGCGGATATTTGGGTGGAGCGCGTTCGAGTTTGGCTGGTTTCGCCACCAGGCCCTCTTCATCCGATTGCGTGGCTCGGGATCCTTTATCTCGCCATTACTGCCTTGGCCGCGGGCCTTCAGTTTGCTCACATGCTCTTGATGACGACGACGGGCCAATTGGCCATGCGAGATCTCCGGCGCGTCATCTTTGACCGGATCCAGGGTCTGCACCAGGGTTTTTTCGACCGTTACCCCGTCGGGCGCCTCGTGACTCGTGCGACCAATGATGTGGAGAACGTGGCCGAGATGTTTGCGGCCGGTGTGGTCGCGCTTGTCACCGATCTTTTAAAAATGGTGGTGCTGGCCACGGTCCTCTTTGCGGTTGCGCCCCACCTGGCCGGAGTCACTTTTTTGGTGATTCCTTTCTTAGCGGTGGCGGCCATTGTCTTTAGGCTGAAGGTGCGCTCAGCTTTCCGTGACGTTCGTGTGCGTATTGCCCGTATCAACGCGCACATTCAGGAAAACATCACGGGCATGAAAGTCGTTCAGCTTTTTACCCGAGAGGCTCGGAATCTTCGGGAATTTGACGAAATGAACGCAGGCCATCGGGATGCCTGGAAGACGTCAATTCGTTACGACGCCCTCTTGTTTTCCGCAGTCGAACTCGCCAGTGGAGTGAGTGTGGCTGTGATCATCGCCTACGGAACGGGGCTGGTGGAAGCCGGAACTCTTTATCTCTTCATCGATTATATGCGACGTTTCTTTATGCCTCTGCGAGACCTCTCGGCCAAATATTCCGTGATGCAGTCTTCCATGGCGAGTAGTGAGCGCATTTTTCAGCTTCTCGAGACGCCCGTCGAGGTTCAAG
The DNA here is from genome assembly GCA_029268645.1 of Myxococcota bacterium. Classification (GTDB taxonomy): domain Bacteria; phylum Myxococcota_A; class UBA9160; order UBA9160; family UBA4427; genus TMED88. Next base: position 20,884 of record JAQWNI010000063.1, on the reverse strand, counting down.
ATCCCGCAGTCCCCGAGGCACTCCCCGCGGCGGGGCGAGGGCGGGGCGAGGTGGTCTTCGACCACGTCTGGTTCCGCTACGGAGAATCCGGGAATTGGGTTCTCAAGGATCTCACCTTTCGTGTCGCACCCGGTGAGCGAGTCGCCTTCGTGGGCGCGACCGGTGCCGGTAAAACGACGATCATCAAATTGCTATCCCGCCTCTATGACGTCACACGAGGTCGAATTCTGGTGGATGGCGTCGACATTCGTGACGTCGCCCAGACAGAACTGCGACAGCGGGTAGCGACCGTGCTGCAAGACGTTTTTCTCTTTAGCGGATCCGTGCGCGACAATATTTCGCTCGGCCGGGACGATATCGGCGACGAGGCGGTGGAGCGGGCAGCGCGGGCGGTCGAAGCCCATGGATTCGTGATGCGCCTGCCCGACGGCTATGAAACTCAAGTGCGTGAGAGAGGCACCAATTTTTCCGCGGGCCAGCGGCAACTTCTCTCTTTTGCGCGGGCCCTCGTTCACGGGGCCGACATTTTGGTGCTCGACGAGGCAACGAGTTCCATCGACAGTGAGACAGAGGCCATGATCCAGCGAGGCATTCACCGCTTGATGCACGGACGCACCGCCATGGCGATTGCGCATCGTCTTTCGACGATTCGGGACATGGATCGCATCTACGTTTTGGAGGGTGGTCAGCTGGTGGAGTCGGGCAGCCATACAGAGTTGCTGGCGGAGCGGGGGGCGTACCATCGCCTGCACGCGCTGCAGGCCGAACTCCCACGAGAACCCGGTCCGATCCCGGGGGACTCAGTTCTCGCCTAGGCTCCTGCAGTCAAACGGTTTTTCCCCCCGGAATCGAACTCGATCCGCCTTGCGTTGGCCCCCCGGGAGTGGTATCCGTTGGTGACTCCCCCCGGTTTTAACGCATGCAGAGTCACCCAGAATCGACCTCCTCCGGGTCGACCCATCGGGGGAGCTTGGTGCGGATCAAGTCATTCCAAGTCCACGGTTTCAAGTCTTTCGTCGATCGCACGACGTTCACCTTCAAGGACGGCGTGACGGCGGTCGTGGGTCCTAATGGCTGCGGCAAATCCAATGTCGTAGATGCTGTTCGCTGGGTTATGGGCGAGCAGTCAGCCCGTCGCCTCCGCGGGAAGGGGATGGACGACGTCATTTTTGCCGGGTCGGAAACCCGCCCGCCGATTGGCATGGCCGAGGTCTTGCTCACCTTTGACAACAGCGATGGCTCCGCGCCGGCTGACTATGCCGCGTTTAGCGAAATTCAGATTTGTCGTCGTCTCTATCGGTCGGGTGAGTCCGAGTACCTCATCAACAAGTCCCCCGCGCGATTGAAGGATATCCAGGACTTTTTTCGAGATTCGGGGATCGGGGCTAAGGGCTATACGATCGTCGAACAAGGGCGGGTCGCGGAGATCGTGTCCGCCAAGCCGGATGATCGTCGGGTGCTGATTGAGGAAGCCGCAGGGATTACGAAGTACAAGGCACGGCGGCGAGAGGCCGAAAGCAAAATTAAGTCAACCGAGCAGAACCTCACTCGTGTGACTGATGTCCTGGGTGAGATCAAACGCCAAATAAGCTCCCTTGAGCGCCAAGCAAAGAAGGCTGCCCGGTATAAGCGGTTGCGTGAAACGCAAAGGGTCTTGGAGCTTTCTCTCGCGCAGGATGAGCGGAGGGAGATTGTAGAAGCAGTTGAAACCGCGCGAGGGCGACTCATCGAGCTCAAAGACGCAGTCACCGCTTTGTCGACTCAGCTCGCTGAACGTGAACTTGCGGTCGAGGAAAAACGCATCGCGCTGGCTGAGGCCGAAAAGGAAGTCGGCCGGGGCGCCGAACGGCTCTACGCCCTGCGCAGCGAGATCAAGAACCTCGAAGGCCAGATCGAACTGTCGGGTCGAGAGTGCGAGAACATCGACGAAAGCAACGCGGGCCGCGAGTCCGAACTGGCCCAGTTGCGCTCTCAGCTCACCCAGGCGGAAACGGATGCCATTCAAGCACGGCAGGAGCTTGCTCAGCTCGAGGAGGCCGTTGCGGGTCAGCAGGCAGCTGTGGAGGGCTCTGAAGGGGAGCTTCGAGCCGCCCGGGAGCGACTGGCCAGCCAGGAGAAGGAACGAGAGGACGCCAATGGTGTTCTTGTCGAGATTCTGACGACCGTGGCCCGTAAGGAAGATCGCGCTGCAGCAGTGGCTGATCGTCGAGCCGAAATCGATCAGCGACTGAGGGCTTCAGATCGCGATTACGAAGAGAAACAGTCTGCGGCGAGCGCGGCGGGTCAAGAGCAGACAAGCCTTGAGGAGGGTCTCCGGAATCTACTCGGTGATCGAGACCGCTTTCAGGAGCAGCTGATCGAGGCGATGCGCAACCAAGAGCGGACCGGCGAGCAAGTGCGCGTCGGCGCCGACTCCTTGCGAGGCGCTCGGGAGAAATATGAAGGGCGCCGAGCCCGGCTCGATTCTCTGCGTGAAATTCTTGAACAAAATGAGGAAGCCGGAGCCGGAACGCGTCATCTCATCGAGCAAGGTGAAGTCGCTCATACTCGTTTCGGCCTCCGGGGTTTGGTTCGGGAGCTTCTCGACATCGAGCGCGATGCGGAGAAGGCGGTGGCCGCGGTGCTGTCCGAGCGGGCGGATGCGTTGGTGGTCGCTGACGCCGGCGGTGTTGTGGACGCGCTCGGGGCTTTGCGAGATCAGTCCGGAGGACGGGGCGTTTTTCTGGTCGAACCGGCGCAGTCGGCCCCGGCGGCCGGGATCGTTCCGCTCGGTCAGCCGCTTCTGAACTGGGTTCGGCCGCTTCCCGGGCACGAGTCGCTGGCCCACCGCTTGTTGGGAGACGTCTACGTGGTCGAGTCCATCGGCGAGGCACTCACGAGATATGGAAGCGGTGGGCTGCCCGCGACCTTCGTGACCCTCGACGGCGATGTGGCGACGCCGGATGGCGTCGTTTCCGGGGGCGGGGAGGCTCGCGGCACGGGATCGCTCTCGCGTATGCGCGAGATGCGGGAACTCGAGCAGGAAGTGGATGGGCTGGCCGATGAAGCCCAGCGCCTTGAGTCGGCGCATTTGGCCCAGGAAGAAGCCCACCTCGGGGCCGTCCAGGAACTGGAAAACTTGCGCAATCGACACCACACGGCTGCTCTCGCGGTGGCCAATCACGAGAAGGACCTGGAAAGAACCGCGGAGCGGGTCAAGACGCTTGGGGAGGCTCAGGAGTTCCGTGTGGCCGAGCGGGCAGACTTCGTGGCCGAGTCCGATGCCCTGGCGGCAGAGCAGGTCGAGCTCGAGTCGCGTTTGGGAGGTCTGCGTGAAGACCGAGGAACTCGACAATCGGAACTCGACGCATTGGGGCTCCGAATCGGGTCCGCATCACGAGAGGTTTCCCGGGTCGAAACGCGATTGGCTGAGTTGCGGGTCGCGCACGCAGCGCGAGTGGAGACACGGGATCGACTGAGCGAAACCGTTTCTCGGGCGGATGCTTCGACCCGCGAGACGGCCGAGTGGATCACTCGCCGGGAGCAGGAAATCGAAGCGGGGATTCAGCGGCGGGCCGAATTGGTGGCCGCCAGCGCATCCGCCGAGCGTTCCTTGGAAGAGCAGATCGTCGCGGAGGAAGAAGCCCGTGTTCAGAGCGACCTTCTGCGCGATGCCTACGAGCGGCAAGCGGCGGACGTGCGTGAAATTGACGAAGCGGTCCGCTCGATGCGCCGTGATGTAGCGGGAAGGCAAGAAGAATCGGCGGCGGCGGAGCTTTCGCTCCGCGAGAGCGAACTGCGTCTTTCGCATCAGGTCGAGAGTATTCGGGAGCGTTGGAGTGTTGAAATCGAGGGATGGGAACTGCCTCCCCTTGAGCCGGAGGAGTCGCTGGACGCCAGCGATTTGCCTGTGGTCCCTGAGGGCGCTGATGCAGCAGAGGCGGCCGTAGCGGCTCGATTGGCTGGGCCGGGCGAAACGGCCCCTGAATTGACTTCAGGCGAGGCCGCCAGTGAACGTCGAGAGGCTCGGCGCAACGCAGAGCTGGCAAGAGCCGATCGCACGGTTCGAGAGCGGGAGCTCGAAACCCTTCGCAAGTCGCTCCAATCCATGGGCGAGGTCAATCTCGGGGCGATCGAGGAACACGAGGAACTTGCGGAAAGGTTCCGCTTCTTGTCGGAGCAGCGCGGAGATCTACAGGAAACGATTGACTCATTGCGGGAAGCCATTGCCCGGATCAACCGGACAAGCCGACGTCGGTTTCGCGAAACCTTCGACGCGGTCAGTAAGCGCTTCGCGGAGAATTTCCCCCGTTTGTTCGGGGGCGGCAAAGCGAGCTTGACGCTCACGGATTCTGAGGACATTCTCGAAGCGGGGATTGATATCATGGCCATGCCGCCGGGCAAGCGGTTGCAGAATGTCAACCTCCTTTCCGGGGGCGAGAAGACCATGACGGCGTTGGCCCTTCTGATTGCCGTTTTCCAAGTTCGCCCCTCACCCTTTTTCTTGCTCGATGAAGTCGATGCGGCATTGGATGATGCGAATGTGGGTCGGTTCAACCAGCTGATCGTTGAAATGGCGGCTCACTCACAGTTTCTCGTCATCACCCATAACAAGCGCACGATTGAAGTCGCCGACGTGCTGTACGGTGTGACCATGGAGCAGAAGGGTGTCAGCAAGCTGGTCGGAGTCGAACTGACCTGATCGTATCCTGGCCGGATTTTTTCGGTTCGGGGCTTTTGTTCCGTCAAACGGGGGACGCGAAGCCTTTCGCCCCGACGGGACCTCAGGGGGGGCTGGCGCCGGTGAGTGGTGGCGATCCGCTTCGGCTTTTATGCTCCCGGCCCCCGCACGCATGGAGGAAGCTCTTTTGAACGGCGTTTCGATTTGGTTGGCTCAACACCTGGACTGGGTGGTTCTGATTGGGCTGACGACCCCGCTGCTCTTGGCTCTCGTCTTCGAACGCATCACGCGCCGGGGCAGCGCTGGAGAACTGGAGACTCGTTCTCCGAGCGCTTCTCATCCGGTGCTTCAGCCCCGAGAAGAGGGGGCCTCGTCTGCCTCTGTTGCGCAGGAACGGGAGGTCGTTGCCGAACCTTCGTTTGAGCCCGAGCCCGAACCCGAGCCCGAGCCCGAGCCCGAACCCGAGCCCGAACCGGCAGTTCCCGCCGTTCGGGTCCCGCTTCGAGAGCGACTTTCCCGAACCCGCGAGGCCTTTTTTGGTCGAGTCGGGGGGCTTCTGGGGGGGCGTCAAGTCGATGCCGATCTGCTCGATGAACTGGAGGCCCTGTTGTTCGGTGCCGATCTCGGGGTTGAGACAGCGGATTCACTTCTGGAGGTGGTCCGCGAGAAAGCTTCTGGTGCCGACGGGGATGTGGTGAAGCGGGTTTTGCACGAGACCGTTCTCGAAAGATTGAGCCGTGTGGAGCCCGAAGGAGATCGCTTGGCACTGTCCGGTCGGCCTCACGTCATTCTCGTGCTGGGCGTTAATGGGTCTGGGAAGACGACGACGATCGGAAAGCTCGCGGCCCGCTATGCCGCTGCCGGGTATAAGGTGATTCTGGGTGCAGGAGACACGTTCAGGGCCGCTGCGACGGAACAACTTCAAGTCTGGGGTGAAAGGGTGGGGTGCGAAGTGATTGCCGGGCAGCAAGGCGGCGATCCCGCCGCGGTGGCTTTTGACACCGTCAAGGCGGCGATGGCCAGGCAGGCGGATGTCTGTATCGTCGACACCGCGGGCCGTCTGCAGACCAAGAAGCCGCTAATGGATGAATTGGGCAAAATCGTTCGAGTGCTGTCGAGAGACTTGCCCGAAGCCCCTCACGAGACACTCTTGGTTCTCGATTCGAATACCGGCCAGAACGCCATTTCTCAGGCGGAACTCTTCACTGAAGTGGGCGACGTTACGGGGCTGGTCCTGACCAAGCTGGATGGGAGTGCCAAAGGGGGGGTGATCGTTGGCCTAGCCGACAAGTTCGCGATTCCCGTCCGCTACGTCGGGGTTGGTGAAGGCATCGAAGACCTGAGGGATTTTGAGGCGCGGGAATTTGTCGACGCGCTTTTCGGTCAGGATTGAATTCGAATCGGCTTTAAGGAAGGAGGGCGGAAAGTGTCGCGATTTGTTTTGGCGCTCGACCAAGGTACGACTTCGTCCAGAGCTCTCCTCTTCGATCGCGAAGGCGCTGTGGTCGCGACTGAACAGCACGAGTTTACTCAGTCCTTCCCTCAATCTGGATGGGTTGAGCACGATCCCGAGGAAATTTGGGAGAGCCAACTGCGGGCCGCGCGCGGGGTACTCGAGAGAGCACAGGTCACCGCTGCGGATTTGGCCGCCCTAGGAGTGACCAATCAACGAGAGACGGCGATTGTGTGGGAACGTGAGACGGGCAAGCCCATCCATCCAGCGATTGTTTGGCAAAGTCGCCAGACTGCGGGGCTGTGTCAGGGCCTTCGTGACCGGGGGCTCGAGGAAGATATTCGGGCCCGCACGGGGCTTGTGATCGATTCCTACTTTTCGGGCCCGAAAATTCGCTTCATTCTGGATGCCGTCGAGGGCGCTCAGGCTCGCGCCGAAGCGGGGGAACTTTGTTTCGGGACGGTCGATAGCTGGCTTCTTTACAAGCTCACGAACGGGCGTGTACACGCGACTGAGTACTCGAATGCGTCCCGCACGCTGCTTTTTAACATTCACGAAAAAACCTGGGACGACGTCTTGTTGGGCTATCTCAATTTGCCCCGGGCGATTTTGCCCGAGGTTCGAGACAGCAGTGGAGATTTTGGCCTCACGGCGGCTCAGTGGTTGGGTGGGGAAGTGCCGATCACGGGAATGGCAGGCGATCAACAGTCTGCTCTCTTTGGTCAGGGCTGCTTTGAAACCGGCATGGCGAAAAATACGTATGGAACCGGTTGCTTTCTTTTGATGAACACAGGGGACCGACCCGCGATTTCTGATTCGGGCCTCTTGACGACGATCGCCTGGGGAATCGGCGGTCGTGTCGAATATGCATTGGAAGGCAGCGTCTTCGTCGCCGGTGCAGCGATTCAGTGGCTGCGAGATGGGCTTGGATTGATTGCAAACGCAGCGGAGAGCGAGGCGGCCGCTCACCGCGTTGCTGAGACGGACGGAGTTTACCTCGTGCCCGCCTTTACGGGTCTGGGTGCGCCGTACTGGGACGAAGAGGCCCGAGGCGTAATGGTCGGGTTGAATCGCGGGACCACTCAAGATCACGTCATTCGTGCGGGGCTTGAGTCCATCGCGTATAGCAGCCGCGATGTCGTCGACTGCATGGTGACGGACGCCGGGCTTTCGCTGGAGGCTCTCCGGGTTGATGGCGGAGCCTGTGAGAATGATTTTCTCATGCAGTTTCAAGCGGATATGTTGGGTTGCGTGGTGGAGCGGCCGTCTGTTCTGGAGGTCACGGCGCTGGGGGCGGCTGCATTGGCGGGCTTGGCGGTGGGATTCTGGACCGATCGCAGTCACCTCGAACAGGCGCGTGGGGGCCGAACTCGCTTCGAGCCTCGTCTCAAGGCCTCGGAACGCGACCGCTTGTATGCGGGTTGGCAGCAGGCGGTGGCCCGGAGTCGGGGTACGTTGGCCGGCTCTTGAGAGCGTCCGGGGTGGCGATTAATTCGCGCCGGGGCGCCCCGAAGTTGGCTCACGCCGGACGAAACCGGAACACTCCCGGACCGGAAGCCCGGGATAGTCGCGGAAGCGGGGATCGTTTTGTCCACGTCGGCATTGATAGAACGCATTGCCTCGTGGATTGACGAGTTGGCGGGCCTCGTGGCAGTGGAGACAGAGTCCGACTCGAGCCTCCTCAGAGGAAAGGGCATCGGGGTCGAGGGGCCTCATCATCGTCGGTCCTCAGGGGCTGGGGCGCGCGAGAAGAAGGAGCGACCCCCAGGCAGCCATCAGCAGCAATCCTCCGATAGGCGTGACCGGTCCCAGCCAACGCTGCTCAGTGAGGACCAGCAGGTAGATTGAGCCTGAGAAAAAGATCACCCCCGCCGCGAACAGGCCGCCCTGAAGGCGAATCGAGACCTGCGAGTTCAGGGCATAGAGGGCCAACGCTAGGATCACGATGCTGTGAAGCAAGTGGTACTGGCTCGCTGTCGTCCACGCGCTGAGTTGTTCGGGTGACACTCTATCCCGCAAGCCGTGTGCGCCAAAGGCACCGGCGATCACAGCGAGGGCGCCGGAAAGACCGGCTGTGACGATCCAGATCATCGCTTTTTCTCCTACCCGCGGCCGGCCTGCGCCGGCAGGTTTTTAGTGAATTTGCCGGTTGCGGAGAACCAATTCTTCTCGCACGGCCCGGACGGCCTTCGTGGAGGGGTGGTCGTGGCATTGGGCCAAGAAGAAGTCGATGTCCTCAAGAGCCGGCCCGAAACACTCAAGTTGTCGATACACGAGACCTCGGTCGCGTCGTTCGAAGGGGTCATTGGGGGACAGGAGGAGGAGGCGTTCGCAACATGTCAGGGCTGCGGGAAACTCGGAGGCTTTCAAATGAACACGTTTCAGATTTGAAAGGACTCGAGTCAGGATGGCGGTGTGGCTTGCTGATTGCAGCATCCGGGGATCGAAGCGGGCTTTGGCGCCCGCCACTTCCTGAAGGCGTTTCTGGCATGCGGCTTTGTTCATCACACAGCCGTTGAAGGCATCGACGATGACTTCTCCGCGATCGCCCACGGCCTTGGCGAGAAAATGACCTGGGAAGCTGATCCCGGCCGTTTCGAGGGCAAGGCGGCGTCCGACGTCAATAAAGACAATCGCCAGCGTGATGGGAAGGCCGGTCCGGCGCTCAATCACTGCATCCAAGAAGCTGTTTTGTGGATCCTCGTATTGGTGTCTGTTTCCGGTAAATCCCTCTTGCTTGAAGAGCAGATGGTTGAGGTGATGAATACGATCCGAGCGGCTGTCCGAGTTTCGGGTCATCTGCGCCACCGTTTTGGCGAGTCGGTCGAGTTCTTGCAGCCCCTGGTCGGGCTCAACCTGGGGACGTCCTTCGGCGGCAATCAAGAGGCAAGCCTCGGCAAGCGGAATATCGGCATCCGGTTGCTGGATGAGCTCGCAAAATCGTTTTCGAGCCGCGGTCGGCGTCATGGACTAAGAGTCTGCCGGATCGATTCAAGTGTGGCGAGCTGAAAGGCCAGGCCCGCCCGAGTTTTGGAGAGTCAATCGTGCCCGGAGCAGGCTTGGCTGCCTCCGCTTAGCCTCTTGAGCTTTCCTCAAGGTCCGGTACACCGAGGCCATGAATGGGGGAGAAGGTGTACCGAAAGGGAGCCTGCCCGGGGAGGCAAAGCCAGAGCCCCCCGGTTTCGGGATCCTGGGCTGCCTTCAAGACCGCGTCCGCGATGCGTTCTGGGGCCATGAGTTCGACGCCGTGGGCCCGCGCTTCCTCCGCCACGTTGCGTTGAAGGATGTGCGTGTCGACGGCGCCCGGCAAGATGGCATGACAGCCAATTCCTTGGGCCGAGAGCCAAGGGGCCATAGAACGGATGAATCCGACCACGGCGTGCTTGGTGGCGGTGTAGATGGGATCCGGCGGAAACGCGATCACCCCGGCTGCTGAACTGGTGGCGAGGATTGCGCCTCCGCCGCTCGCAGCGATGACTGGCGCGCAAGCTCGGGTGCCGAGAATCACCCCATCGACGTTTGCACCCATGATGCGACGGTACTGAGCATCGGAGAGCGCCTCGATCTCGAACGGGCCCGCAAGGTCACTTGCTTGTCCGCTGAAAGTCGTCACCCCTGCATTGAGGAAAGCGAGATGCAGTGCACCCTGGCGCGCTTGGACTTCGCTGAGCACCGACGACCAGGCGCCCGGATCTGAGACGTCGAGGTGGACTGCATGACCGTCAATTTCCTCTGCGACCGCGGCGGCTCCCGATGCGTCGACATCGGCGACAACGACACGAGCTCCGGCTGCGGCGAGATGTCGGCTCGTAGCCCGTCCGATGCCGGATGCCCCGCCGGTGACGAGGGCGACAGTCCCATCGAATCCCAAATCAAAGCGTCCCATGGTCTGATCTCCCTGATCGTTGAGGGGGAGGGGCGTTTCACCCCGTTGCATCGGTCGACCGCTGCCCTGAGAGACCGACAGTGGATTGATTGTTTGCAATGGTATTCTCAGACCGTAGCGATTCGATCCACCTCGGAGTGCCCCGAATGAGGAGAATTTCGTGCTGAGTCCTTCGACAAAGCCCCTTGTCATCGCCCATCGAGGGGCCTCCGCGTACCGACCTGAAAATACGCTCGCCGCCTATGCGCTTGCGATCGAACAGAAGGCAGACATGATCGAGATTGATCTTCATCTCACGCGGGATGGTGGCATTGTGATCGCCCACGACGCGGATTTGGAGCATTTCGGTACGGCGGGCGAGATTGCCGATCAGACGCTCGCCGAGATCAAGAAGCTTGACGCGGGGCGTGGTCGCGGAGCCCCCGTTCGGGTTCCCACGCTGGATGAAGTGTTGGATGAATTCGGGCAGGTCATTCCGTTCAACCTTGAGATCAAAGCCTCGCGCAAGGGGGATTATCCCGGCCTTGAGGAAGCGACGCTGGCCGCATTGAACGCCCGAGATTTGGGGGCCTCCATCCTTTTCTCCTCGTTTGAAGACTCAATTCTCGGTCGAGTCCGGGCCGCGCAGCCAGGAGCCCGGATCGCGGTTCTGGTGGACCCTCGCAATCCTGCGGGGATGCTGGAGCGAGCGGAAAAAATGGGCGCGGAGGCGATCAACCCCTATTTTCTCCTTGTGACTGACGAGCTGGTTGAGTCTGCTCATTCGCTCGGGATGGGTGTTTATCCCTATACCGTGGATGATTTAGACCAGATGAAGCGTTTGATCGGGATGGGGGTGGATGGGCTGTTCACGAATCGGCCCGATCAGATGAGGTCTTTGGTCGACGCCTAGGAGGACAGCCACATTCTCGACGCTTCTCCGCCGACCCACCAGAAGCCTCTCGCCGTCCAGTTGACACCGGGAGGTCGGTATCTTAACGTGATGAATCCTAAAAACGTAGTGGACCCGAAGACTTACGCGCTGTCTGCGCGCAGTCGCCCATGGCCCCCCGGATCGGGGCTGCGCCTCCAAGCGACTTGGCTTCCGCGTCCACGACTACTCAGTCGGATAGTGTTTGCATGACTCATTTCGGACTCCCCCCGAAACAGGGCCTCTATGACCCGTCGCTAGAGCACGACGCGTGCGGCATTGGCTTTGTGGCGGACCTTCAAAAAGCGGCCTCCCATGAAATCGTGGAAATGGGAACGGCCATTCTGTGTCGGCTGACCCATCGCGGAGCAGCGGGTTCGGACGCAGCCACAGGGGACGGTGCCGGCTTGCTCATGCAGACCCCAGACGCGTTCCTGCATCGGGTCGCCGATGAGGCTGGTTTCGGCTTGCCCGAATTTGGACGGTATGCATCGGGTCTCATCTTCCTTTCACGAGACCAGGCCGAACGTTCTTGGCAGAAAGCCCAATTCGCTGAAGCGATCGCAGCGGAAGGACAGCGGTTGATCGGCTGGCGTGAAGTTCCGACCGATCCGGACCAAATCGGGCGAACGGCCCGAGATGCGATGCCGGCCTTCGAACAAGTTTTTGTCGAGGCCGCAGAGGGACTGGATCAGGATGCCTTTGACCGCAAGCTATACGTGATCCGACGCTTGGTGGAAAAGAAGAACTTGGAACGGGGTGCTTTCTTCCATGTCGCCAGCCTGGCTTCAAGAACATTCCTCTACAAGGGCATGTTCTTGGCTCACCAAACACCGGAGTTTTTTCCTGACCTCAAAGCGCCCGATTTGGCCTCGCGTTTTGCGCTGGTTCATCAGCGCTACTCAACCAACACCTTTCCGACGTGGAATCTGGCTCAGCCCTTTCGATACCTCGCTCACAATGGCGAGATTAATACCCTGCGCGGAAACTCGAATTGGATGCATGCTCGTGAGGGCACCCTGAAATCCTCGATGTTTGGGGACGATCTCCGAAAGATCTTCCCGGTCATGACCGCAGGGGCCAGTGACTCGGCTCAGTTCGACAACGCCTTGGAGTTTCTGCATCTGAGTGGACGGGATCTGAGTCAAGCCATGTTGATGATGATTCCGGAAGCCTGGGAAAACCAGCCGGAGATGGACCCGGATCGGCGAGCTTTCTACGAGTATTCGTCTTGCTTGATGGAGCCGTGGGACGGACCGGCTTCGATGACTTTTGCCGACGGTCACGGGATCGGGGCCGTGCTCGACCGGAACGGCCTGCGCCCCTCTCGGTACATCGTGACGAAGTCGGGACGGGTCGTCATGGGGTCAGAAGTCGGCACTCTGCCCATCGAACCGGAGGATGTTGTCCAGAAGGGGCGTCTTGAGCCCGGTCGGACTTTCTATCTCGACCTCGACCAGGGGCGCATCATCGAAGATGCCGAACTGAAGGACCGATACGTTCGCCGGCATCCCTACCGGACATGGGTGGAAACCCGGCGAATCACGCTCGACTCTCTTCCGTCCGCGACCAGTCCGTACGAATACAATCCTCAGAGTTTGCTTCAGAGGCAACAGGTCTTTGGGTATACGACTGAAGATTTGAAGCTGCTGCTGTCGCCGATGTTCACAAACGGCAAGGAGACCCTCGGTTCGATGGGGGATGACGCAGCTCTGGCCTGCTTGTCGGATCGGCCGCGCCCCCTTTTTCACTATTTCAAACAGCACTTTGCACAGGTGACCAACCCTCCGATCGACTCGATCCGGGAGCGGCCAGTCATGACTCTGCATTCCACGCTGGGGGCTGAGCGCAATATTCTTGAGGAGACGCCTGAGCATGCTCGTCTGCTCCGTCTTTACCACCCTGTCGTGACCGACGACCAACTTGAGGCGATCCGGGTTGGTGACGGTGAAGACGTGCGCGCCGTCACCTTGCCCATGGTCTTCAAGGCGGCAGACCAAGGCGATGGTCTGCGGGCAGCGCTCGACCAGCTTTGTCAGGAGGCCTCGAAAGCGGTGGCCTCGGGCGCAACCATTTTGATTCTCTCGGATCGCGACATTTCTCCAGATTTGGCGCCGATTCCGGCGTTACTGGCGACGGGGGCTGTCCATCATCATCTGATTCGTGAGGAATCGCGCACCCGTTGTGGTCTGATTGTTGAAACGGGTGAGGCGCGGGAGGTCGCACACTTCGCTCTCTTGATCGGCTACGGCGCAGGCGGGGTGAATCCCTACCTCGCATTTGAGACCGGGCGATCGCTGATCGAGGAGGCCGCTTATGTTCCGGAAGGGCTGAGCCCTGACGAAATGGTGGCCAACTACTTGAAGGCGATTGATCTCGGTCTCTTGAAAATATTCGCCAAGATGGGGATCTCGACCCTCCAGAGCTATCGCGGGGCTCAGATTTACGAAGCCATTGGACTGGCGCCCGAGGTGATCGATCGGGCTTTTGCCGGTACCCACTCTCGCGTCTCGGGCGTCGGCTTTGACGTGATTGCCCAGGAAGCTGCGATTCGGCATGGGACGGGCTTTGCGGGCGACGAATTCCAATATCCCGAGCTCGACTGCGGGGGGCTGTACCAATGGAGGCTTCGCGGGGAGCAGCACAGCTTTAATCCCGTGTCGGTGTCTCGTCTCCAGCAAGCGACCCGGGAGCAGAGCTTCGAAATCTTTAAGGAGTATTCGGCGGCGTCGGATGATGATGCTCTGAGGATGCGCACCTTGCGAGGTCTGATGGACTTCCGCCTCGATCGAGACCCAGTCCCAATCGATGAGGTTGAACCCGCCACTGAAATCGTTCGGCGTTTCTGTACAGGCGCCATGTCCTATGGATCGATCTCCGCCGAAGCCCATGAGACCCTTGCGATTGCGATGAATCGCCTGGGCGGGCGCAGCAATACCGGAGAAGGGGGGGAGGATCCGGCTCGTTGGACCCCGGATCCGAATGGCGATTCAAGGCGTAGTGCGATCAAACAGGTCGCTTCTGGACGATTTGGCGTGACGAGTGCCTATCTCGCCAATTCGGATGAAATCCAGATCAAAATCGCTCAGGGGGCGAAACCTGGAGAAGGCGGCGAGTTGCCTGGGCATAAGGTCGACAAAGTGATCGCGAAGACGCGGTACTCGACCCCTGGCGTCGGCCTTACCTCGCCGCCCCCGCATCACGACATTTACTCGATCGAAGATTTGGCGCAGTTGATCCACGATCTCAAAAATGCCAATCGGTACGGGAACGTCAGCGTGAAGCTGGTGTCTGAAACCGGCGTTGGCACGATCGCGGCTGGAGTTTCGAAGGGGAAGTCAGATCTGGTGACCATCTCGGGCCACGACGGCGGGACTGGGGCCTCGGCTCAGACATCGATCAAATATGCGGGTTGCCCATGGGAGATCGGTCTTTCGGAAACACAGCAGACCCTCGTGCTGAATGATTTGAGGGGCCGTATTCGGGTGCAGGTTGACGGGGGCTTTAAGACCGGTCGCGACGTTGTCATCGGGGCTTTGCTCGGGGCTGATGAATTCGGATTTGCGACAGCGCCTCTGGTCTCTATGGGGTGTTTGCTGATGCGCGTTTGCCATCTCAATACATGCCCAGTGGGGATTGCGACCCAGAATCCCGAGTTGCGTAAACGCTTCGCGGGTGAGCCGGAGCATGTCGTTCGTTTCTTCATGTTCGTGGCTGAAGAATCTCGGGAGTGGATGGCGAAGCTCGGCTATCGGAGCTTTGACGAGATGATCGGCCAAGTCCAACGACTTAAAAAACGGGACGGTGTGACGCATTGGAAGGCCAAGCACATTGATTTCTCGGGATTGCTGCATCGGCCCGATGTAGACCACGAAGTTCATCACAGGGGCGTACAGGATCATGGGCTAGAGGACGCTCTGGACATACGCCTTCTTGAGCTCGCGGCCCCGGCCCTTGAGCGCGGGGAGGCCGTTCAGGTGGAACTCCCCATCGAGAACATCAACCGGACGGTTGGAACGATTCTGGGCAACGAAGTGAGTCGGAAATACGGCATCGATGGGCTTCCAGACGACACTATCCAGCTTCGCTTTAGGGGATCTGCGGGACAGAGCTTGGGGGCTTTTCTGCCGCGTGGGATCTCGATCGAAGTGGACGGCGACGCCAACGACTACGTGGCCAAGGGCCTCTCCGGGGGCCGTGTGGTCGTGCGAGCTCCACAGGTTTCGCAGTTCGATCCGGGGGAGAGCATCATTGCGGGCAATGTGATCCTTTATGGCGCTACCGCCGGAGAGGCTTACTTCCACGGGATGGTTGGCGAGCGGTTTTGTGTGCGGAACAGCGGTGCGCAGGCTGTCGTTGAGGGGGTCGGGGACCATGGCTGCGAGTACATGACCGGAGGCCGAGTGGTGATCCTGGGCCCCACTGGCCGGAACTTTGCCGCCGGGATGAGCGGAGGGATCGCGTACGTGCTGGACGAGCAGGGGGATTTTCCTGACCGGATCAATAACTCCTTGGTCGACCTTGACTCACTCGAAGACGAGGACGTTGAATTCATTCAGCGGATGTTGCGGCGCCACTTCCAGTACACGCGAAGTCAGAAGGCCGATGACGTGCTTCGGAAGTGGGACAAGTACGCACCGATGATCGTCAAGGTCTACCCCCAGGAATACAAGGCAGCGCTGGCCGAGCTGGCGCGGGAGGCAGGCGAGCAAGATGGGTAAGCCCAGCGGATTCCTTGACTTCGAAAGGCGAGGGCTGACTTATCGCCCGCCTGAGCAGCGGATCGATGACTGGAAGCAGGTCGCCGAGCCGGTGCCCGAGGACGAGCTGGTTCAGCAGGCTGCCCGCTGTATGGATTGTGGAATTCCGTTTTGCAGCAATCCAAACGCTGGTCGGGGCGGCTGCCCGCTTGGCAACATTATCCCTGACTGGAATGACTTGGTCTATCGCGGGAAGTGGGAAGATGCGCTGGCCCGACTGCATTCGACCAATAATTTTCCAGAATTCACTGGAACAGTTTGTCCGGCGCCATGTGAAGAGGCGTGCTGTGTGGCCTACAACGCAGAGGCCGTGACCATCAAAAACGTGGAAAACGCGATTGTGGATCGCGGATTCCGGGAAGGGTGGGTCAAGCCTGTTGTGCCTCATCGTCGAACGGGTCGTTCCGTGGCGGTGGTGGGTTCGGGCCCGGCGGGTCTGGCCGCAGCGCAGCAGCTTTGCCGGGCTGGTCACAGCGTCACGGTTTACGAAAAAGGGGACCGGATAGGAGGCTTGCTCCGGTACGGGATCCCTGAATTCAAGCTGGAAAAGTGGGTCATCGACCGACGCTTGGAGCAAATGAAGGCGGAAGGCATTTCGTTTCAGACCGGGGTTCATGTCGGCCGTGACCTTTCGGTCGCCGAGTTGAGAAAAAATTTTGATGCGGTTCTTCTCTGTATGGGGGCAGAGGAGGGGCGAAATCTAGATGTTCCTGGACGCGATCTCGACGGCGTTCACTTTGCGATGGAGTTTCTGCCGCAGCAGAACAAGCGTTGTCATGGAGACGCTATTGACGCGCAGGAATCGATTGACGCCAAGGGAAAACACGTCGTGGTCCTCGGGGGTGGCGACACCGGTTCTGACTGTGTAGGCACCTCGCACCGCCAAGGCGCCGCCTCGGTGACATCAATCGAGTTGCTCGAGAGGCCCCCCGCGGAACCTTCGGATTCAACCCCTTGGCCCATGTGGCGGAACATGTACAGGAGTTCAAGCTCCCACGACGAGGGGGGGACCCGGGAATTCGCGATGATGACGAAGGGGCTGGTGGGGGATGAAGGCGGTCGGGTCGTGGGGCTCCGAGGGGTTCATGTGGAGTTCGGGCCCCCCGATGAATCAGGTCGCCCGGTCCTCCAAGATGTGCCTGACAGTGAGTTTGAGATACCGGCTGACCTCGTCCTGCTCGCGATGGGCTTTGTTGGGCCTGTTCACGATGGCCTTCTTGATGAATTGGGTGTTCAGTATGACGGCCGGGGCAATGTTCAGGCGTCCACCTCGGATTATTCCACCACTGAACCGGGTGTTTTTGCTGCTGGGGACTGTCGTCGGGGGCAGTCCCTCGTGGTTTGGGCGATCTCCGAAGGACGTGAGGCGGCCCGCGTCGTCGATGGGTATCTGATGAGTGAGACTCGATTGCAGAGTCGAAATACTCGGGGAAATCAGCCGGCCTAGCGTATGGTGTGACGCGGTGGTCGGGAGCAGGGTGGTTGCCCGAGTTCTCTTCCTCGATTGGCTGTGAGTCGAAAAAAATTGTCCTTGCGCTCGTTCTCCTCCACCAGCGGCGCCGCTACGTGTTAGCTTTTGGATCTTGATCGAGCTGGGAGGCGCAAGCATGAAGTCACAGAGGTCGGGTACCCAGCAAGCCCGCGATCTGGGCGATGTCCCTGGGCAGCCCACAGAATCCCGCCCTGAATTGACAGACGCGACACATTACGACTTTGATCGTTTGGAGCGAGCGGTTCAAAGCTTGGTTGAGCAGCAGAAGCGCCTCTCGAAAGAGAACCAAGAGCTCCGTGACCAACTGGCGCAGCGGGACGTCGAAACGGAACGCTTGAGCGGAGAGGTGCAAGCGGCGAAGCTGCGGCGAGAACATGCGATTGAACGGGTAGACGCTTTGATGGCGGAGCTCGATCGGCTGGATACTCAACTCGACGAAGCTATGGCCGACACCTCGGCCGAGATCGAGGTGTCGTCATGAACAAGAATGTCGTCTCGGTTCAAATCTCCGGCCAGGAGTATCGAATCCGGACCGACGCCGCCGCGGATTCACTGCATCGGGTCGCGGGTCTTGTGGATGCCGCGATGAAGCAAGTGGCTGCCAAGACAGGCACCGTCGACACGCTCGACGTGGCGGTCCTCACTTCGCTTAACCTTGGGCGTGAATTGGTGGCCTTGCGTGAGAAGACCAAGGCCGCAGGTGCCGTCGAGCAGGCGGAAGCCGTAGAGGTGGCTGGGGAAAGGCAGCGTTTACGCGATCTGATCGGCTTGGCGGAGTCGGCTCTTGAGGGGCGCGGTCGAGGGCAGGCCGACTTACTGACCGTCCCAGCTGGGACCGAAGTAGACGGCCGGGAATCAGAACTCCTAGACACATTACTCGATGAGTCCCTGGTCGAGTCCGAGGCGCCAAACGCCTAGCATGGCCACGGAGCGCGTCCCGGTCTGGGGGCCGTTGGTTGAGCGCAAATGAGAGGCTCGGGGGCAGAGTCGGACGTGGCCGGTGAGAAAACCCGGCTTCGTGCTTCCATGGCGCGGGCACGGGCGGCGCTTTCCACCGAAGACGCCGAGCGCGCCGCCGAGCGCTTGGTCCGTTATCTCCTCGAATCTGAAGTCTTTTCACGGGCCAAGAGCTTGGCGCTGTATGCAGCCCAAGACGGCGAGCCCGACCTGCGTGGGTTCTATGAGGCTGCGCGAGGGGTTGGAAAAACGCTGTTCTTGCCTCGCTGCGAACCTGGTCGCCGTTTGGCGTTTCATCAGGTTCAGGAGTGGTCGGATCTCGAGCCGGGAAGGTTCGGCCTGCTGGAACCACGATCTGAATGGCCAGAAGAGGTCGTGGGAGCGTTTGACCTTGTCCTTGTCCCTGCCTTGGCGGTCGACGAGCAGGGGCGCCGACTTGGCCGAGGTGGGGGCTGGTACGACCAAAGCCTATCCGGGGCTGGTTCGAATCGAGGGACTTGGCTTGCTGTGGTCCATGATTTTCAGCGAGTTCGGGGGGCCGTGCCCGCAGACGAGAGAGACCAAAGGGTTGACGGTTGCGTGACGGAGGCGGGCTTTTTCTGGTGCGGCAATACCCATAGGCCCCCCATTGCGCGAACGCTGTCAGGCGGCGACAGTGCTGCCCCGGATCGAGACGATCCGTGAACAATGGAGGCGAGGCGAGATGAACCCCGAGCTTCAGGCTGAGGTCGATCGTCAAATAGCGGTCATGCGTGAAGGCTGCGTCGATTTTTACGGTGAAGAGGAACTCCGCCTGTGCCTGGCAGAGCGCCTCGCCCAGAATAGGCCCTTGCGGATTAAGCTGGGAATGGATCCCTCTTCGCCGGACCTGCACATCGGGCACACGGTCGTGTTGCAGAAGCTCAAGCGATTTCTCGAGTTGGGTCATGTCCCGATTTTTTTAATCGGGGATTTTACAGCGCGGATCGGCGATCCCTCCGGTAAGAAGAAGGTCAGGCCCCCTTTGTCGGAGGAGCAAGTTCGGGAAAATGCAGAGACCTATGTTGCTCAGGTTGCGCGAGTCTTGGATATCGAGCGAGTTGAGATCCGATTTAACAACGAATGGATGAGCGAATTTCGGCCGGCGGATTTCATCCGGCTGTGTTCGACCGTCACGGTGGCTCGATTGCTCGAGCGAGACGATTTCGCCAAGCGATATGGGGCCGGCATCCCGATCTTCACTCATGAGTTTCTATATCCCTTTGTCCAGGCCTATGACTCGGTCGCCCTTGAGGCAGACGTCGAATTGGGAGGCAGCGACCAGACTTTCAATTTACTGATGGGCCGGGAAGTTCAGCGCGCCTATGGACAGAAGGCGCAGGCCGTGATGACGCACCCCCTTCTGGTTGGGACGGATGGCATCGAAAAAATGTCGAAGAGTCTCGGCAATAGCGTCGGCATTACGGATTCACCGGAAGAGATGTATGGAAAGGTGATGAGCGTCCCCGATGATCGAATGTTTGACTACTTCGACATCCTGAGCGGAGGCGAGTGGGAAGCGGACCGAGACGATTTTAGGCGTGGGCGAGATGGGCAGGGAGACCCGATGGCCCTCAAGCACCGCTTGGCCACCCGGGTCGTGACTAGGCTCTGTGGTGCTGATTCGGCCGACCAGGCGCGTGGCCACTTTCGCAGGGTCGTCCAGGAAAAAGGTGTTCCGGAAGATCTTCCCGAGGTGGAACTGTCTTTAGGCGGAGCGGGCCAATTGGGCGTTCTGGAGGTATTGAGGTCAGCGGAGCTCACCGGAAGCAATAGTGAGGGCCGCCGTTTGATCGAACAAGGTGCCGTCTCGGTGGATGGGGTGCGCTGGGAGGACCCGCGTGGCGGCCTGGCAGCAGGCCGCTACCTTTTGAAGGTCGGGAAGCGGAGATTTGTCCGTTTGTTGCTCGGACCCTAGATCCCCTGGGGAAAAGAATCTTTCTTTGAAACGAGCCCTTGACCCCGTCACCGGCTTCTCGTAAGTTACGCCGCCCGCTGAGACAGGGAGTTGCCTGCTCTTCAGCGGAACCAAGTGACATAGAGATACATCATGCGAAGACGCTTCCGGCGGCTCAATACAGGCCGCTCGGGGCTTCGGGTGATCTTTGAAAACTGAATAGCGTGCGGTCCTGCCGAACCCTGAGCAGGTTTGGTGGAAGGACGCAAGCGAGTTTTAGATTTATTTGCTCGCATATGTCTCCGATGAACCTTGCGCTTTGCGCAAGGAACAAAGGGGGCATTGCAAAAATACGTACAGCGAGGAGTGTGAGCCTAGCTCGCACTCCAAGCCACAATTTGAACTGGAGAGTTTGATTCTGGCTCAGAACGAACGCTGGCGGAGTGCTTCAGACATGCAAGTCGAACGAGAAAGCCGACTTCGGTTGGTGAGTAAAGTGGCGCACGGGTGAGTAACGCGTGGGTAATCTGCCTTCAGGTCTGGGATAACCCCGGGAAACCGGAGCTAATACCGGATGAGACCACGATGACTTTGGTCGATGAGGGAAAAGATGGCCTCTCCTTGGAAGCTATCGCCTGGAGATGAGCCCGCGTCGCATTAGCTTGTTGGTGGGGTAACGGCCTACCAAGGCGACGATGCGTAGCTGGTCTGAGAGGATGATCAGCCACACTGGAACTGAGACACGGTCCAGACTCCTACGGGAGGCAGCAGTCCGGAATATTGGACAATGGGCGAAAGCCTGATCCAGCAACTCCGCGTGAGGGATGAAGGCCTTCGGGTCGTAAACCTCT
>JAQWNI010000062.1 GCA_029268645.1 Myxococcota bacterium | reverse complement strand
GCCGATTCGTGATGAGGCAGAACCCGCGGGGGGGGTAGCGGGGTCTCGAACGTTGATATTTTGCTGCGTTCGCCATCTCTGCCGGTTTGGATACGCTTGCGCAGCCGAGGGGAAACCTCCTCTGTGAGAGCGAGCGTGTTTACCCTGCTTGAATGAAAGAGTCCGAAGCCATGACCCACCCGCAAAAGACAACCTTCGATCCCAACGAATTGCGCGAGCGGCTCTCTTCTCTGCGCTCTCGATTCGATGAATTCCGGGGGCGTCTTTGACTTAGCTGGACTCAAAAGGCGCCACGATGCGCTTGAAGCTGAGTTGGCTAAGCCCGATCTCTGGAATGATCCAGAGAATGCCCGCAAAGTGGGCCGAGAAAAAAGTGTGATCGAGTCCGAACTCGGGCTCTACGAGCGGATTGAGTCGGGTCTCGATGACGTGGAAGTGCTTCTTGAATTGGCCGATGAGGCTGAGGATGAGGAGACTCGAGGAGAGGCAGCAGATCGGTTTTCGGAGATTGAATCGGATCTTGGGGACGCCGAATTGCGTCAGCTGCTGGGCGGAGAGCACGATGGGGCTGATGCGATTGTTTCGATCAATTCCGGTGCGGGGGGCACGGATGCGTGCGACTGGGCGGAGATGTTGATGCGAATGTATCTCCGATGGGCCGAGCGTCGAGGTTTTAAGGCTGAAGTGCTCGATCTCCAGCCGGCCGAGGAGGCGGGCATTCGCGGAGCAACGATCGGCATTACTGGGGACTACGCATACGGTTATCTTAATACGGAGCAAGGTGTTCATCGATTGGTTCGAATTTCACCCTTCGATGCCAACGCCCGGCGTCAGACAGCTTTTGCCAGCGTGACGGCCGTCCCGGAAATCGATGACGACGTGGAGGTTGAGATCGACGAGGCCGAACTCCGGATCGATACGTATCGAGCGAGCGGGGCCGGTGGTCAACATGTCAATAAGACAGACTCTGCGGTTCGCATCACCCATATTCCAACAGGTGTTGTTGTTCAGTGCCAGAACGAGCGTTCCCAGCACAAGAACAAGGCCACTGCTATGAAGGTTCTGCGGGCTCAGCTCTTTGAACGGTCTCGCCGGGAGCAAGAAGAAAAAATGGCTGCGATCGTCGGAGAGAAGCGGGAGATCGGCTTTGGAAGCCAGATCCGTTCCTACACGCTTCACCCCCAGCAGCGCGTCAAGGACCATCGTACTGACAGCGAGATGGGGAATGCGGACGCGGTCTTGGATGGTGACATTGATGCGTTTATGAGAGCCACGTTGCTCAAGCAGTCTGTCGAGCGAGGCGCAAAAGTCTGATGCAATGGTCCTAACGCTGCGTCCCAAATCGAAGGGACAATCCGACTGATGGGAGCCTTGGATGTGGCCGTCCCGGCCTCTTTGAGTCCCGGTGGCCCCATTGCACTGGTCTCTATCGTTCTGCTGGCCGTGGGAATCATCTCGATGGGCACGGTCTACCTTGCGTCTGCCGTGGTTGTCCTAGACCGGTTCGCCCGAGTGTCTCAGACGCGGTCAGCCCGCTGGATGAGTGCCGTCTTGATGGCCTGGGCGGCAGCATGGCTGGCCCGTCAGGCCCTACGGTTTGAGGTCAGCCCAGCGTATGCCGATTCCTGGCTCGCCAGCTTTGTTCCGGTTTTTTTGATCGCGCTCCTGGGGACAGGCCTAGCCATGGCTGCTGTTCAATGGGGTCTGAGGACGCGAGAAGCCGCTACTTTGGGTTCGTGGGTTGGGCGATGGGCGGGCCTCGGGGCAGCCTTGGCTGCAGTCGGAGCGGGAAGGGTCAGTTTGCCTCTGGGACTGGCGCTTGCGCCCGCGGTCGTGTTCGCGGTGCTGCGACTGCGGCGACCGGCGGGCGGTTCCTGGGTGGGCGTGGCCCAGGGCTTCGCGCTTCGCCTTACGGCGCTCTTCTTGTTAGCGGCGGGGCTGACCCTCCTGCCTGGGTCGGCCGTGTTAGTCATAGGGCATGTGGGCGGGTGGCTGCTCGGAGGCCTTGGGTTCCTAGTGGTTTTGGGGTTGGTGCCGTTGGCAATGGCCGGGTTGATCGATATGCGGCGCTCGGCGGAATGGTTTATTGCACGCCGCTATCTGGTGGCTCGCCGTCGGCAGGTCTTTATTTCGGCGATCACGGGAATCTGTGTACTGGGCATTGCGGCCGGGGTTTGGCTCATCATTGTGGTGCTCTCGGTTATGAACGGTTTCGAGCAGACCTGGCGCGAAGAAATTTTGGGAGATCGCGCTCACTTTGTGATCGAAAGGCCGGACCGCTCCATTGAAGATTGGGAAGCGGTACTCGACCAAGTCCGCGACAGCGAGGGGGTCGTGGCCGCCTCCCCCTATTTAGAGGCAGACGTGATGGTCCGGGGTAGAGCGGGTGAGATTCACAGTGTTCGCCTGCGAGGAATTGATCCAGTCGCCATTCGTGACGTCAACCGCCTCGATGAGAAGATACTCGCAGGATCGCTAGAAGCCCTCCGCGGCGACGGCAAGAGGTCGTTTTCGCGGAATGAGTCCAACGAGACCAATCCGCCGGTCCGCCCGGGAATTCTGATCGGCAGCCAGCTGGCGGCGTCCTTGGGACTTGGAGTGGATGACCTTCTGACGGTGATTTCTCCCTTTGGCGGTCCTCCTACGCCCCTTGGGCCAGGTCCGAGGCTCGCGCATTTTCAGATCGTGGGCCTGTTTCGGGCCGGGGCTTATCAGTATGAAGAGGTTTACGTCTACGCGGACATTCCTGTGGTGCAGTCTTTTCGTCGTGGCGGGGACGTGATCGATGGAATTGAGTCATTGACGACGGACTACTATCGGTCTCGTGCCGTCGGGGCGACCGTTGTGTCGGGACTCGGTGGTGATTTCAGGGCACGAGATTGGAAAGAGTATTTCCCTGCGTTTTTTCAAGCACTGAAAACCGAACGGGTGATGATGGCGGTCTTGCTGACCATGATCATGGTTGTGGCCGCTTTCATTATTGTGGCGACCTTGGTCATGATGATCATGGAGAAATCGAGTGACATCGCCATCCTGAAAGCCATGGGGGCGGAGGACGCCGTTGTCGAACGCATCTTTGCTCTGGAGGGAACGATGATCGGTTTACTGGGCACCGGATTGGGCGTGTTGGCTGGATTGGCGGTGACCTATCGGCTTCGGTGGATCCAGGATCGGATCGAAGCATTGACGGGGGTCGATGCGCTTCCCGCTAGCGTTTATCAGCTGTCCACTCTTCCCTCACGAGTCGATCCGATTCAAGTGGCGTCTGTGGTCGCGATCGCGATGGTGCTGTCCTTGGGGGCGACTTTGCTGCCCAGTTGGCAGGGGGCGCGAATTCAGCCAGCGGAGGGTTTGCGCCATGAGTGAGGTCGAGAGAGCTTCAGCAACCTCCGCGGAGGTTTCCGCGAGTCCGTCGCTGATCGAGATTCGAAATCTTCATAAGCGGTTCGAGACGGGAACCGCTCGCATCGACGTGCTCAACGGTTTGGATCTAACCCTCGAAGTTGGGGATCGCGTAGCGATCGTCGGTCAGTCAGGAGTGGGTAAATCCACTTTTTTGCACATCCTGGGAACCTTGGATCGCCCGACGACGGGAAGTGTCCGATTTGAAGGAGAGGAGGTCTTTGATCTTCCTGCCGACGAAATGGCCCGGATGAGAAATCGATTCTTGGGCTTCGTGTTTCAGTTCCACCACCTTTTGCCGGAGTTCAGTGCCGTCGAAAATGTCATGATGCCCGGCCTTCTGCAGGGGCGTTCCCGCGGTGAAATGCATGAACGGGCCAGTCGGATCCTCGGGGAAGTTGAGCTGTCTGCCCGGCTCGATCACTCCGTGGGCAAACTTTCCGGGGGCGAACGACAGCGTGTCGCGGTTGCTCGGGCCTTAGTCCTTGAACCGCCGGTGGTGTTGGCGGATGAGCCGACGGGCAATCTCGACCCGAAAACCGGGGACCACGTTGCGGAGCTGCTTTTTGAGATGAATCGCCGGCACCAGACCACGCTCGTTGTGGTGACTCATAGCGAGGGCATGGCGGAAAAGCTGGGCACCACGTTGACGCTCATGGATGGCCGGCTCGTAGATGGCGCCGGTTTTCTGGGCTCTGCGGACTCGGCAGCGAAGTCGCGCTGAGCTCACGGCGCCCTCGTCCTCGAACGTTGAGAACCCGTCGAGGACATTTTGGTTCACGGCAGTTTGCGGGTGGCTTCGTAGGTAACTGGCTGACTTCAATCAAGAATTGGCTTTCCCGCTCACTTGATTGCCCCCCCCGTCGAGACTAGAATGCGGCGCAATTCAGAGTCGACGGATTCGGCTGGGAAGACTGAAAGTTCGTTTGATGGGGGCGAGCCCGCGGTGATCGCGTGTAAACAACGGCGATGGGCTCGGGGGAGAAAGAGCGGACCCCGGCGCGACTCGGTCGTGCAGGGGTTGATCCTGTCCCTGATTGCATTCGTCTGCCTCGGGGTGCTTGGCGCGCCTTCTGTGGTTTGGGGGCAGCAAAGTGCTTCGGGCGGGCCGCCTGCGGCCGAGTCCGCACCGCCCTCCTCGGACTCGGCTTCCAAGGGGTCTGCCGAGACGACCCAAGGCGAGGGCCCGGCTGGGGAGGCTAAGAATACCGGAGTCGAGGGCGCACCCAGCGCCGAAGGCCCTCCGGTGCCATCGGATACCGTTGGCCCGGTTCTTGTGGCGGGGGTCGCCGTCGTAGCGGTTCTCCCGTTTCAGATTCACAGTGCACAGTCGCTCCAGCATCTTTCCGAGTCTCTCCCCCAACTGCTTTCTGCTCGATTGGTCGGGACGGGCAAGGTCGCCACCGTCGACCCCCAGCAGGTCAAAGAGGCCCTAGCACGCATTGACGCCGTTGAGCCGTCGGACTCTCAACTGCGAGAGCTTTCTCGAGAGCTTGATACTCAAGGTGTGGTTGCGGCCAGCGTTACAGAACTCGCAGGTCGCTACAGCTTGGATGCCCGTTTCGTGCCGGTTGAAAAGACTTCACGGGGGCGCTCCCTTTCTTGGTCGGCGGGGAGTGAGCGTGAGTTGGTGACTCGCCTCGGGGATCTGACCGAGCAGGTGGTCGCGATTGTCTCAGGAGCGGACCCCGACCGAGTCATTTCCCTTCAGGTCGTAGGCGCAGGTGATCAGGCAGAATCGATTCGCCGCGCCGTGGCCTCTCAGGCGGGCACCGTCTATGACCCCGACCGCGTTGAGGCGGACCGTTCGGACATCGAGTCGGGACAAGGAATTGCTCGGGTTTCCGTTTCAACAGAGAGGCGTGCCGGCGGCGTCCTTCTGACATTTAACGTTGTGCGCGCCGATGCGATCGTGGGGGCCGGGGCAGGAGGAACCGCGCGAAGTGGCCAGATCGTGGCGGATGTTCGGATTCGGGGCAATCGACGCATCGAGCAAGATGCGATTCGAAGCCGGATTCGCACAAAAGCCGGTGATCCACTGAATCGCGCCGAGTTGGCTAAGGATGTCCAAGAGGTCTATGCGCTGGGTTTCTTTCGCAACGTTTACGTCTATGCCGAGGAGACACCGGAAGGTCTCCAAGTGACGTTCGAAGTTGAAGAAAACCCAGTGATCCGGCAGATCTCGATTATCGGAAACGAGAGCGTCGATGGGGATGATATTCGGGACATCTTGACGCTGACCACCGGGTCGACCCTCGATTACCCCCTGTTACATGAAAACGTGGAGCGCATTTCGGCTCTCTATCGGCAGAAGGGGTATTACCTTGCCGAAGTCTCTTTTTCGATCAGCGACGAAAGTCAGGGTTCGGTTTCTGTTGATTTCGACGTCGACGAGGGAGAGAAGCTTAAACTTCGCGCGATTCAGTTTCGGGGCAATACGGCTTTCAGCAACAAGGATTTGCTCAAGTATTTTTCGACCAAGACGTGGCGTTGGTATTCCTTTGCCACAAGTTGGTTTGATCAGACCGGGACCTATTCGGAACCGCTTTTTGCCCGTGATTTGCGTGAAGTCGAAAAGAAATACACGGATGATGGCTACCTCCAGGTCGAAGTCAGTCAGCCGCTGGTCGATGCGACGGAGGAAGGTCTTTTCGTCACGATCGACGTCAAGGAAGGTCCTCAGTTCAGCGTGGGGGAGATCGAAGTCTCGGGCGACCAGACGATGGATCTCGATGCATTGCGCGAACGGGTTCGGTTGACCGAAGGAAATGTCTTCAATCGCTCCTATCTTACGGCCGACGTCGAAGCTCTTGAGCGTCACTATACGGACCGGGGTTTCTTTCTGGCTACGGTTCAGCCTCTCACCCGGCTTGATCCTCAGACGAAGACCGTAGACGTTCAATTTGATGTTCAGAAGGGCCCGTTGTATTTCGTTCGAACCATCAACATTTCGGGGAACACTCGAACGATCGATCCGGTGATTCGCCGGGAGATGCAAGTGGTAGAGGGCCAGCTCTATTCGGCCCGCGGGATCCAAATTTCCACCCAGCGGATACGTCGCTTGGGTTTCTTTGAGGACGTCGCGTTCGATTCTAAACCCACGGATGATCCGTCACAGCTTGATCTGGGTGTCAACGTGGTTGAGCGACCCACAGGGTCGTTTAGCTTCGGCGCCGGATTTTCATCTCAGGATGGCCTGGTCTTCACCGCTTCGCTCGCGCAGTCAAACCTCTTCGGGCGCGGATATTTTGTCAATTTGAGCATCGATGTTGGGGGGAGCACGAATCGCTATGTCGCCTCGTTGTCCGATCCCTATTTCTTAGGGACTCAGTTCAGTTTGTCCGGCTCAATTTTTGTCACGGATGTTCAATTCGAATCATTCCGGCAGTATCAACAGGGCATCAACTTTTCTCTGGGGCATTCTCTGGCTGAAGACAACTCAGCTCGAGGTTCGCTCAACTACACATATCGGAGCCGGGAGGTTCAGCAGGATACTGGCATTTTTGCGGCGTCTCCGATTATTCGGGAAGTACTGCAGGGAAACGAGAGCGCGAGCATCCTCGGTGTTTCCTATACGCGGGATACTCGAGACGATCGGTTTACCGCGATTAGTGGGACGAACTTTGGAGCCAACGTCGAGTATGCAGGCCTCGGTGGCTTTTCGCGCTTTCTGCGCTTTGAGGCGCGTGGGGCATGGTACCTTGGAGCGCCCGACTTTCTCCTCGACCGGTCGACTTTCGTTTTGAGTACTCGGATCGGTTATGCGATTCCCTTCAATCAATTTTCAGACTGGAATCTCGACTTGCCCGAGACGACTGCGTGCGATATCCCGGGAAGCTGCGTCAACGTCGGTCAGTTAAATCAAATCGATACCGACCTTCGGCTTCCCCTCACCGAACGTTATTTCCTCGGCGGGATTGGAACCTTCCAGTTGCGCGGTTATCGAGCCCGTTCTGTCGGTCCGCGCCGGTCCATTTTGCGTCCCTCTGAACCGTTGCTGGGGCAGCCCGCTGGTCTCTTTTATCCCGTGGGTACTGAGTTGGAGCGTGATGCGACGAATAATCGCTGGGTCGCGGTTTGCCAAGATACGGGCCCGAATGCAACAGGGAATGGAAACGGCCGCTGTAATAACCTGAATGACAAGAACGTTGATCAATTTGGCGACGTCTTTGAAACCGACGTGGTGGGTGGAAATTCGTTCATTTCGTCGAGTTTTGAGTACAGATTTCCGATCTCGGAGTCCGTCGGTCTCCAGGGCGTTCTCTTTGTCGATGCAGGGAATGCGTTCTACGAGGGGGAAAACCTGTTCGACGTCACGAACTGGCGCTACGGTTATGGGGGCGGGGTGTTGTGGTTTTCCCCCTTCGGGCCGCTCCAGCTAGTACTGGGTTTTCCGGTCGATCCTGAAGTGTTCGAGCAGAGTCCGGTTTTCGAATTTTCTGTCGGTGGGTTCGGCCTCTAATGAGACTGAGCAGTGACCGACCTTTTCGGGGCGTTTTGCGCCCCAGATTCTGATGGGAGAATCCGAGTGTCGTTCAATAAGACCATTGTCGTTGTGATCGCCTTTCTTGCCCTAGGCTGGGGCCTCGGCGCGGAGAAAGATGGGGGCACCAAAATTGGGATCGTCGATCTCGATCAAGCTGTTGGTTCCACCGATGAGGGCAAGGCCGCCCGTGAGGAATTGGAACGAAAACAGCGCGAAGCCGAACTCGAAATCCAGCCGATGATCGAGCGGTATCAAACCCTTGCTGAGGAATACCAGAAGAAGCGACCGGTTTTAAGCCCGGAAAAGCTTCGGGCCATGGAGCTCGACCTCACCGAATTGCAGAGTCAGCTGGAGTTGAAGCAGGAAGAATTTCAGAATCGCATGAAGGTTGATTTTGAGCGGTTGATTGGCCCGATGCGGGAGAAGCTCCAAAAAGTGGTGACCGATGTCGGTCGAGAGGAAGGCTTCTCGCTGATCGTCGTGCGTAGTATGCCCGGCGTCATGTATGCGAGAGAGTCTCTCGACATCACCGATCTAGTCGTCAAGAAGTTCAACGCCGAGAGCTGATCATTGGGTGATCTGATTCATCCCACCGCAATCCTTGAGCCCGGCGTCAAGCTCGACGAAGGTGTCCGAGTGGGACCCTACGCCGTCGTGGGAAAGGGGGTCTCCCTCGGTGTCGGAGTGGAGGTCGGCCCCCACGTCGTGCTCGCAGGCATCACACACATTGGTGCGGGGACCCGGATTTCCGCCCATGCATGTGTGGGGGGCGCGCCTCAGCACGTCGAATGGGATGGCGAGGCAATGCGCCTCGAGGTTGGGCGGGATAATTGGATTCGTGAACACGTCTCGATCCATGTCGGGACTAATTCTGGGGAAGCGTGTACCCGCATCGGTGACGGGAACCTCATCATGAATGGGGCCCATATCGCCCATGATTGCCAGATTGGTTCTCAAACTGTGATTTCGAGTTT
>JAQWNI010000061.1 GCA_029268645.1 Myxococcota bacterium | reverse complement strand
GCCTCGGAGCAGGGGCGGCCCTCCCCTTGGTCTTGAGCGGCCTGCTTGGATGCGGGGAAGCTTTGCGCCCTCCGTTGGCCTCCGTTGAAACGCGCCCGGACGCCTCTGAATTCATTTGGGTGGATGACCCGGCAAGCAGCTCGACGGCAGAAAACGATCTCGCAGGGTGTCGGGCGCGGGTGATGAGTGATCCCTGGGTTCTCGCTCAGGGTGAGTTGAATCAAGGGATCATCTTGGTCGGCTGTATGGAGAAAAAGGGTTGGCGCTGGCGATCGGCTGATTTGTCAGGAGGAGCACCTTCTACACAGAGACGGGTATCGAATTGAACGATCCCAGGAAGCCCATCGTCGGGGGGCAGGACCCCCGACGCATCTTTCCCTACGAGCCTGCACTGGATGGCTTGAGGGCGATCGCTCTGATCGGAATTTCCGGATACCACGCCAACATTCCCTGGCTGAATGGTGGGTTTCTCGGCGTCGACCTTTTTTTCGTTCTTTCGGGCTATCTCATCACGCGGCTGATGCTGGCCGAGTGGCAGGGGACGCACCGGATCGAGCTGGTGGCCTTTTGGGAAAGGAGAATTCGACGACTTTTTCCGGGCATGCTCTTCCTGCTTGCCGGAATCGTTGGTTACGCATGGTGGCTCGCGAACCCGGCTCTGCTTGCGCGGATGAGAGGCGATCTTCTCTCAACCCTCTTTTATTTCAACAACTGGTGGCAAATCGCACGAGGACAGTCCTACTTCGAAGACTTCGCGGGTGTTTCTCCCTTGCACCACGCGTGGTCACTTTCCATTGAGGAGCAGTGCTATCTCGTCCTGCCTCTTTTTGTTCTCTTCGTTTTGAAGCGCGGGAAGTCCATCGTGAGCCTGTTCGGGCTCTTGCTGGCGGGGGCAGTGGTGTCGGCCGTATGGACGGCTTGGCTCCATGGGCCGATCAGCGACCCTTCCCGGGTCTACTATGGGACAGACACCCGAAGCCAAGAAGTGCTCATGGGCGCCGCACTGGCGTGTGCCTTCCAGTTGGGTTGGTTGCCTGGGGTTGCCTTGCGGCGATACTGGGGACTGATCGGGGGGGGCGCCGGAGTGGTGCTGCTCTCTGTTTGGATCCTCTCTTCGGATGCCTCATCTTGGCTGTACGAAGGCGGTTTTTTTCTCGTTTCGATTTTGGCGTCGGTGGTGATTGCGGCGGTGAGTCAACCTGCTCCGAACCGGCTCGCTCGACTGCTGAGTATCCGCCCGATCGCATGGTTGGGCCGAATTTCCTACGGATTTTACCTTTGGCACCTGGTGGTTTATCTGGTTTTGACCCGGGCTGCGACGGGTTTGCAGGGGCCTGCCTTGGTGGCGCTTCGTTTCGGCGCGACCCTTTTGATTGCCACGTTCTCTTTCTACGTGATCGAGCAGCCCATCCGAAGAGGCGCGCTTTCGCGAAGAGCGCTTGTGGTTGGGTTGCTCGTCAGCTCTTTGTCATTGGCTTCGTTGGCTTGGCTTGCGACGGAGCCTCGGGTGAAGCCGACTTCGATCGCGATCGGCGATTCGTCGCTTTCCCCATTCAATGGGGGTTCGATGGCAAAGGGCGGGGAGGGGGGGGAGGAGACCCGCGT
The DNA here is from genome assembly GCA_029268645.1 of Myxococcota bacterium. Classification (GTDB taxonomy): domain Bacteria; phylum Myxococcota_A; class UBA9160; order UBA9160; family UBA4427; genus TMED88. The sequence continues at coordinate 1,116 of JAQWNI010000061.1, read as the reverse complement.
TCTCCTTGTTGGAGATTCCATCGCCTGGAGTCTCGGCAATGGATTTCTTCCCTCATTTGAGCGCGGTACGGGCCTTGAGGTGGTGAATCGAGCGATGCCCGGTTGCGGGCTGGCTCACGGTCCTATTCGGGAACATGGCCGAGAGTCGGCCGGTAATATTGGATCGAAATGCGAAGAATGGCCTGAACATTGGCGTCGCTATGTTTCGGAGATCGAACCTGATTTAGTTGTGATCTTGGTGGGCGGCTGGGATGTTTACGATCGTCAAGTTGATGGAGAGTGGCTGCCGTTTGGAGGTCCCCGTCACGATCAGTATCTGAAGGGACTCTTGCGCAAAGCGACGAACACTTTCCAAGATGCAGGGGTGCCGGTGGTTTGGCTGTCCACGCCCTACTACAACCCCGAAGCCCCAGCCAGCGTTTTGCCGCCGCTGATCAGTGAGCGTTGGAGGACGGATCACTTCAATGCATTGCTCGGCGAGGAAATCACGAGCGGGGGCTCGAACCTATACTGGCTTGATTTGGCAGAATTTGTCTGTCCGGACACGCGCTGTTTGACGCAGTATGAGGGGGGCGATTGGCGGACGGATGGAACTCATTTTTCGACCCTCGGTGCCCAATCGGTTGGTCGCTGGTTGGCGCCCCAGTTGCGCGACATTCGCAGACAATCACTCCTTCAGGCCAATTCTGAAGGGCAGGGCGAGTCGGGGTCCTGAACGCGATGAGGGTTGAAGCCCTCGGGCCCGTGCGGGATCGGATGACTTGAGTCGTAAAATCGCAGGCGGTCAATGGGGTGCGGTGAATTCGGCTACCTTGGGTAAAGCTTGATTCGATCAACGTGGGTCCGCAATAAGGAGGTGCTCATGGTCCGCCCCGCATTGGCCTGGATTGCTTTGTTGTTGGTCTGGCTGATTTTCTTTAGTTGGTATACGTCCTTTGCAGGCCCACTCACCGCAGAGGAAGTTGCGTTTGTGGTTGAGCGGGCCGAGGCTCAGGGTGCGCCGGCTGAGGACCTCGCCCATCTGAAGCGATTCCTTGAATCCGATACCGGCGATGACTTCGTGATGGTCAACTTGATTGAGATGAATGATCCGCCGCCGAAAATGGACGGCGTGCC
>JAQWNI010000060.1 GCA_029268645.1 Myxococcota bacterium | reverse complement strand
TGTCGCTTTCCTCTTTACCGATGGCGATAACCTTCAGTGGACTCTGGGAAACCTTCAGTCGGATCTGAAATGGTGGAGCAGCCCCTTTCGCGGGCAGTTCGACATGGGCTGGGGATTGCCGCCTTCTCTGGTCGAGAGTGCGCCCACGGTCATGAAGTGGTACTACGATTCGGCCTCGTCTGGGTCGGCGTACGACGGCTTTGTCGCGGGGCCCTCGGGTGGCGGCTATCTCTACCCAAGTCTCTTTCCCCGCGATGATCTGGAAACTCACGTGGCTCAGCTCGGGCTTTGGATGGAGCAGGCGGATCTGAGCGTTGTCGAGATTCTCGACTTTTATTCTCAGCTCGATATCGATCTCTGGGATACCTACACCTCGCAGGAAGCCATCGAAGGTTTGATCTATCTCGAATATGGCGATCACGCGCTCCCCCAGGCGCGGGTGGTGTGGTCCCAGGGTAAGCCGGTGATCGCCCCGCGCGTGAAGCTCTGGAATGGGCTGGCGAACTCCGATGCGGCGACGATCGCCAGCCGGGTCAATTCGGCGCCCCGAGATCCGAGCAGCCATGAGGGCTATAGCGTGGTGATTGTCGGGGTCTGGGAGCATTCCCTCGAGGAGATCCAAAGCATCATCAACACGTTCTCTCCGGATGTCCAGGTGGTGACACCCAATCGTCTGGTTGAACTCATGCGCGGAAACGTGCCCCATGATGCGGCGTTCGCGTACGACTTTACCGCCGGCGACTTTCAAACGGCTGATCTCAATCTTGTGGGCGATGCCTTCTGGACTACAGATTCGGATGCAGGTTTCGCCGCGCATCCGAACCGCTTGCGCCTCACCAACAATGGCGGTGGCTTGATGGGTTCAGCTTGGGCTCAGCAAAACCTCGATGCATCGCAAAGTTGGTCTACGATTTTTCGCTTTCAAATCACCTATCCGGCGTTTGGCGGGGCCGATGGAATGGGCTTTCACATCCACTCAGATGGTTCAGGCGCCAATCCGGGTCACGAGGGGGGCGCTTTGTCGAGCCCCCGCCTCTCGGTGATCGTTGATACCTGGAACAACGGGGTGGAGGGGAGTGACGAGACTCTCCGGATTTTCCTGGATGATGATCTCCTCTATTCGAATGACCTCACGGATAGTCCCGGAGACCCGAGGCCTGGGTCCTCTCCTTCGGTTTTTAGAATGGAACTCACCTATGTGGCGGGTGAGCAGATTTTGAACATCCGCCTGGTCGACGAGGAGGGGGCTGCGGCTCTCTATGAAACCGTGACGGGGGTCGATCTCAGCGGATTTGGTCTTTCTACGGTGGGCTTCTCGGCGGTCACTGGGGCCTCGACTGAAAACCACGACGTGCTGAGTTGGATGTTGGCTGGAGCCGGGGATGGGGAGCAGATCGCCGTTCCGGTGCTGGGGCCTGGGGCCTGGTGGGTGCTGGCCGGGGTGCTCGGTGCTCTCAGCATTCTCTGGCTGCGTGGGTCATCGTTCTCGCCGGGAGGAGATCCAAAATCTGGGGGCGAATCCGCAGGCCGGGAGGATGTGTGGCGCGGATTCTGACACTGTCCGGGGTCTCCGGGCAGCCGGTGGGCGGCAAGGCCGAGGGACTCGCCCGCTTGGAGAAAATGGGATTGCGCGTGCCCCCTACTCGCGTTTTGGTGGAGGCTCAACCGGGTTTCCGCAGTCCGGAGATACTTCGCGCCATTGAGCCCCTCGGTCCCGGTCCTTTGGCTGTTCGTTCTTCGGCTCTCGGCGAGGATGGTGCGGAGTCGTCCTTCGCGGGACAGTATGAGACGATTTTGAATGTCGAGGGCGAGGCCGCGCTTTTTGAGGCGATCGACCAATGCCTCGCTTCAACCGAGAGCGCTCGGGCGAAGGCCTATCGGTCGGACATTGAGGACGGAGAAGCAGGACCGCCCATGTCGATCGTCCTTCAGCGGATGGTGGACGCGCAGGCCTCCGGGGTCTGCTTCACCGTCGACCCGTTTAGCGACCGGCGGAACCGCCTGATTTTGGACTCTGTGGTGGGGCTTGGGGAAAGCCTGGTCTCAGGCGAGGCCAGTCCCGATCACGATGAACTGAGGCGCTCCAGCGGCGAGTGGGAGCCTCGTCAGTGCGTCGGAGAAAAGCCCGCCCTCTCGGAAGATCAGCGAGCGCAGTTGGCCAACGAGGCGCTGCAGGCCGAAGCCGCGGCGGGCGAACCGCTGGATCTTGAATGGGCGATCGACCGAGACGGCACCCTCTACTGGTTGCAGGCGCGTCCCATCACGACTTTGGGGCTTGATCCGCAGGTCCTCGATACCCCGCCCATGGAGCCGGGAGATGTCTTCACGAGGTGTAATGTGGGGGAAATGATGCCGGGCGCAGTTTCGCCGCTCACTTTCTCCACCTGTGCACGGGGCATCGATGTGGGGTGGCAGGACAATTTGATCACGCTGGGCGTCCGCCCGGAGCGTTCCGCGAGCAATGTCTATATCGGAATGAGTCACGGGCATTTGTTTATCAATTTGAGTGAGGGCGCTCGCTTTGCGAGTGCGGTGACGGGGTCCCATCCGGACGAACAAAGCCTCGCGATCTGTGGTCGTATTGTTCCGGAGGTGGTGGCACCGTCTTCGACCCCCCTGTGGGTCCGGGGGCCTCGAACCCTACGCCAGGTTTGGTCGATTGTTCGTGCCCAGCCTCAGATCCGGGCCATGGAAAGGCTCGTGGCCGATGGAGCCATCGAGTCGGGGGCCAATGCGCGGGATACCTGGCGAGCCATCGATCGTCAGATGGAAACCCTTTATGAGGCGTATGCACGCCATTTGATCGTCTCGTCTGGGGCCGGGGCGCTGACGCCCATTCTTTTGCGGGTTCTGGCGGGTCGAGAAGAACCTTCGGCGGAGCATCATGCGCTTGTGGGTCACCTCTTAGCCGGTGCCGAGAACGTCGAAAGTGCAGACATTGCAACCGGAGCTAGGATCATTCTTGAGGCTCTCTTGAAGGTTTCCGCCCCGGAGGCCTTTAGCGAAGGCACGGTCGAATCCGCCCGGGATTGGTTGGAGGGCCCCACGTCAGGAGAGGCCGGGCAGGCTTGGCGAGACTACATGGGTCGCCATGGGCACCGCAGCCTGCGCGAACTTGATGTTCGCCAGCCCGAGTGGGCCTACGACCCAGAGCCGCTGATTCGTTCGCTGCAAGCACAGCTTCGCGCACGAAAAGAAGAGGGCGTTGTCAAAGCGCAGCGGCCCAATGCGCCTTCGGTGGATTTGGGCCGACTGCGATGGGTGGCGCCGATGGCCCATGCGGCCGTGCGCAACCGCGAACGCTCGAAGTCCCTGCTGGTTTCGACGACCGTTCACTTTAAACGAGCCTACCGAGCTTTGGGCCTTCAGCTGGTGTCCGAAGGGCGTCTGCCAGATGCAGACGCAGTCTTCTTCCTGCTTCATGAAGAGCTTGGAGCGTGTGCCGAGGGTGTCGACGGATTGGATTGGGCCGCCATCGCGGTCGCTCGGCGCGGTCTGCTCCCATATCAGCAGAGTCTTCGTTTTCCCGAGGTGACGGTGGGGCGACCGGAGCCCGAGCGCCCGGCACCTCCTGAGGCCGGGGCCGACCGAGTTGTCGGAAAACCGGTCAGCCGGGGTCAGGTCGAGGGGTTCGTTCGTGTTGTCCACAGCCTCGCCGAAGCCGAGGCGCTGCGACCCGGGGAGATCTTGGTTTCATCGATTACCGATGTTGGGTGGACGCCCTACTTCGCCATCATTGCCGGATTGGTGACCGATGTGGGCAGCGCGGTCTCTCATGGCGCTGTTGTGGCCCGAGAGTATGGTCTGCCCGCTGTGCTCAATACCGGCCATGGGACCCAGATCTTAACGACAGGGGACCGAGTCCGTCTCGACGGGGATACGGGAATCGTCGAGATCCTCGACCCAGCGAACTCCGCCTAATTTTCGGATCGGTTCATCGGATCAGTCGGTCAATGGAGCCGCCGTTAGCGTTGCTGGCTGAGCGGCGGGTTGGATTCGACCGGGGAAACCCTTGAAGTGAGGGATGCCTTGTTCGTGGTCGAGGAATTCGGGCTCGTCGGAGCAGAGCACCGCGTCACTTGAGAGAAAGGCACCCGCCAGCGGCTCTTGACCCCGGAGTTCGGGATACCACCAGCCATGGGGAACGCGGATATGGCCTTCCTTCATTGAGGTCTGGACGGAAATTTGCGCAATGACATGCCCATGTTCGGTTTCGAGGCGTGCCCAACTTCCATCCGCGAGATCTTCCCGGTTTGCGTCGTCGGGGTGGAGGAACAATTGGGGAACGGGGCATTTTTGGCGGAGGGAAGGAATGTTGCGCTGACCGGTTTGAAAAAACGGATCTTCTCGAACGCCGGTAAAAACGCGGTAGGGGTAGTCCTTGGTGGGAAGCGGCCCCTCCCGGTGATAGGGAACGGGGTCGAAACCGAGTTCGTCCAGAATGGATGAGGACAACTCGACCTTGCCCGAGGGTGTCGCGAATCCTGTTCGCAGGTATTTCTGGTGTTCGGAATCCTGGAAAATCATCGGTCCCTCCGCTTTCCATTCTTCCCAGGTCTTGTCCGACGGGCTGAGTCTGTGGGCGATGATCTCTTCCAAGTTCTTCCACGGAAAGTGTTCGCCGAGGCCCATGCGGTGCGCCAAGTCAGTCCAGAACTGAAAGGTGCTGGAGGCTTCAGCCGGGGGCTCAACTACCTTTTCAGAGAGCGTAAGTCGGGTTCCCCAACTCCAGCTGTCGGCGACGTGATTGCGTTCGGTGAAGACGTCCCCTGGGAGCACGTAGTCGGCGAGCAGGGCGGTTGGCGTCATGAAGATTTCATGGGCGACGATGAGTTCTTGTGCAAGCAGAGCGCGGTGTACTTGATTTTGGTTGGGATAACTCAGGAGTGCATTGTTCCCTAGGACAAAGAAGGCCTTGATGGGGTAGGGCGCTCCGGTGGCCATTGTGCGGAAAAGGTCTGAGGGATTGGCCATGTGACAGCCCATGACGAGGTCTGCGTAGGGCTGGCCCCAAACCTTTTCGGTGGGTTCGCGAAGCATCTCGGCGACACGGTACGTATAGGCCGGGTGCTCGGCATAGCCCCGTTGTTTTGCTTTTTGCGTGTCGGACAGCCTGTCGTGAAGGCCGAGCTCTGACTCGGACTTATAATAATGACTGAAGCCACCGAGGCTTTCGCCCCCGGGCACGTCCAAGTTCCCGGTGACCGCTCTCAGAATGGAATGGAGGCGGATCGCAGAGGTCGAAGAAATTTGCTGATCCGTGATCGGTGTCCAGGGGATGACCGCACCGTCGGCGTTGGCGTAGAGGCGGGCGGCTTCGGCGATCAAGGAACGGTCCACGCCGGTGATTTCCTCGACTCGTTCAAGGGGGTATTCGTCCACCCGAGCTTTGAGCTCGTCGAACCCAACGCACCAATCCCGGACAAATTCTTTGTCGTAAAGCCCTTCGTCAAGAATGACCTTAAGCCATCCGAGGCACATGGCCGCGTCTGTTCCTGAACGAAGGCGCAGATGGAGGTCGGAAACCTCGGCCTGGTCTGAAATTCGCGGATCGAGGACGATCAGCTTGGCCCCCTTGGACTGGGCGAGCTTGATCATATTGTAGATCGGAGTCCATGAGTGTTGGCGCGGGTTGTGGCCAAAGAGCACGATGCATTGGGTGTTTAAATAGTCTGGCATGGGAAACCAGCCATAGGTGAGGCGATTGACGGCGGCGGTGTTGCCGGCGCAGAGAGAGACGCCGCTGGTCCAATTGGGGCTGCCGATCAAATTCATGAATCGACGATCCATAGAATGCGTGGTTTGGGTGTTCCAGCCGGAGGTTGAAACTGCGAAGGACTCGGGGCCATGCTGGCCAATGATTTTGGATAAGCGTTCGGCGATTTCATCCATCGCTTGTGCATAGGAGATCTCTTCCCAGCGGTCGGCTCCGCGCTCGCCGACTCGCTTGAGGGGTGTTCTCAGGCGTTCTGGGTGGTTGTGGATCTCGGGGGCCGCCACGCCCTTGAAGCAGATGTTGGGGGCGAGTAGGGGATTGTCGTGAGGCAGGATGCGCGTGACCCGACCATCCTCTTGCTCGGCACGTAGCTGACATCCGATATCGCAAATCGAACAGACAACATGTTTCGTGGTTTCATGCTCCATGGCGGGGCTCCTCCTGCTCGTCGCTTCAGCGTCCCCCGTCGGGGAATCCTTGGGGCGGGGATCACGGACGAGCCTACCAGAAACCGATCCGCGGGGTGCGCCAATCGGGGGCTCGGAAATGAAGCAAGAGGGTCGTCGAAAGCGGGCGGGAGATTCCCTACGTTCCTCAAAGTCGGAGCAAATGAGGCGGTGCTCCGAACAGTGCCTGAGGAGGGAAAAGATCGTGAGATTTGGCGTCTTCTACGAACTGCAGCTCCCCAAGCCGTGGCAGGAAGGCGATGAGCATCGTCTTTTTCACGAAGCGCTGGATCAGGTGGTTTTGGCGGATCGCTTGGGCTTCGACTACGCATGGGAGGTTGAGCACCACTTCCTGGATGAGTATTCCCATTCGTCCGCGCCGGAAGTTTTTCTGGCGTGTGCGGCGGGCCGAACCGAGCGGATTCGGCTGGGGCATGGGATTCGCCAAGTGATCCCAAGCTACAATCATCCGGCTCGGACCGCTGAATCCATCGCGACGCTTGATCTGGTTTCCAACGGACGTGTCGATTTTGGAATTGGCGAAGGCGCGACGCGTCTCGAGCTTTGGGGCTTCGGGATTCCCGCCAAACAAAAGAGGGCGATGAGTCTGGAGGCGGCGGAGCAGGTCGCCAACATGATGGTGATGGATCCGTATCCCGGCTTCGATGGGGAGTTTTTCTCCATGCCTTGTCGGA
>JAQWNI010000059.1 GCA_029268645.1 Myxococcota bacterium | reverse complement strand
GCCGATGTCGATGGGATGCATATCCGAAACCTTCTGCTGACGTTCTTCTTGCGGTATTTCGAAGAGCTCGTCGTCAAGGGGCATGTTTACATTCTTGAGACGCCCCTCTTTCGGGTTCGAAATAAGCAGCAGACAAAATACTGCTACAGCGAAGCCGAACGGGACTCCGCGACCGGCACAATTAAAGGAGCCGAAATTACCCGCTTTAAGGGACTGGGTGAAATCAGCCCTAAAGAATTCGGTCAGTTCATCGGCGAGGGGATGCAGCTCTCTCAGATCTCGGTCAATAATCTCGGTGAAGTCGGCCGGACGCTGGAGTTCTATATGGGGAAAAATACCCCGGCCCGGCGTGAGTTTGTCGTCGAGAATTTGCTGACCGACGTTGCCTGAGACGACGAGTCCCCCGCAACAGAGACAGCAGAGATAGGAACCATGGCCCAACTTGATTCGCTGATGCGAGACAATTTTCTTGAGTACTCCAGTTATGTGGTACTCGATCGAGCCATTCCGGATATCCGCGACGGTCTCAAGCCTGTCCAGCGACGGATTCTTCATACGCTTTTTACGATGAGTGATGGCCGGTACCACAAAGTGGCCAATGTCATTGGTGAAGCGATGAAACTTCATCCGCACGGTGATGCTTCAATTGGAGATGCCTTGGTGGTCTTGGCCAACAAGGAGTTCTTCATTGATCGCCAGGGGAACTTCGGAAATCTTCACACGGGGCACCCTGCCGCCGCAGCGCGTTACATCGAGTGCCGGCTGACGGACTTGGCTCTGGAGACGCTCTTTCATAAACCGTTGACAGAGTTTGTTCCCAGTTATGACGGTCGGACTGAAGAGCCGGTCTTTCTGCCCAGTAAGCTGCCCGTGGTTCTCATGCTGGGGACAGAAGGCATTGCCGTCGGGATGGCAACAAAAATCCTCCCGCACAATTTGGTTGAGTTGTGGGAAGCACAGGTGGCCATTCTCGAGGGTAAAAAAGTCGAACTCTACCCAGATTTCCAACAGGGCGGCCTGATGGACGTGGATGCTTATGAGGACGGCGCAGGCAAGGTCGAACTGCGCGCCCGGATCAGCGTTCGCGACAAGAAAAAGGTCGTCATCACGGAAATTCCATTTGGGACCACCACGGAGAGCATCATCGCTTCGGTTGAAGCCGCCGTGCAAAAGGGGCGGGTAAAAATTGCATCGATCGATGATTTTACAACGGGCAAAGTCGAGATTGAGCTGACCTTGGCGCGAGGGGTGACGGCCAAGGAGTTGATTCCCCAGCTCTACGCTTATACCGACTGCTCCGTGTCGATTTCATCCAACTTGACTGTGATTCGAGATCGTCGTCCGGAGCAGTTGAACGTCACGGAAGTCATCACGTGGCTCACGCAGAGGCTCAAGGACCAGATTAAGGCCGAGCTCCAGTACGACCGGTCACAGTGGGTCGACAAGATGCATTGGCTGACATTGGAGCAGATCTTCGTCGAGAAGCGGGTCTATAAACGCATCGAAGAAGCCAAAACGATCGAGTCTGTGCGATCTGAAGTCCTGAAGGGCATGGCGAAATTCAAAAAACAATTTGTCCGGCCTATGGTGGACGAGGATGTGACTCGCCTTCTTGAAATTCGAATTCGCAGGATCTCGGCTTATGACATCGAAAAAAACCGCAAGGACATCGAGGAAATCGAGGTCTCGATAAAGGCGATCGATGGCAAGCTGCGGAACATGAAGAAGACAACGATTGCGTTCGTGAAAGCGCTCGCCAAGAAGTATGGAGAGCGTTTTCCGAGGCGAACGGAAATCACCCGAATCAAAGCGATCGACAAGAAGTCCGTTGCGCGTCAAAACATCAAGCTGAGTTTTGATTCCGACTCGGGTTTCTTTGGCAGCGATGTCCGGGGTGATTCGCATAAGATGACAGTCACCGAGTATGACTTGATTCTCGCGATTGCTGCGGATGGTTCCTATCGGGTGATGGCGGCGCCGGAGAAAGTGCTCTTTGGTGGAAAGCTGATCTACTGCGAGATCTTTGACCCTGATGTGGGGGTTGAGTTTACCGTCGTCTATCGCGACAAGAAGAAGATTGCCTACGGTAAAAAAATTCGGATTGAGCGATTCATTCGGAATCGGGAGTACCAGCTCATCAAAGAAAAGGGTGGGAAGGTGGATTTGCTGCTGCCCGCCGGCGAGACGGGCAAGGTGGACCTGACTTTTGTCCCCGCGAAGAGGCAGCGCGTCAAGAGTGCAGATTATGACTTGTCTACACTGCAATCGACGAGTCCCACGGCCCGAGGTGCGCGGCTGGCGGCTAAACCGATTTCACGCGTGAAGTTCAGTCCTCCCGCTGCTCCGGCCAAGTCGGCTCGAAAAAAAACGGCGACGCGGCGACCACGCGGTGACTCAGGGAATGATGGACAGGGTACGCTCCTCTAGTCAGACGAGGAGGCGACGCGAAGCTGCGGGGGCGCGCTTAGGGGTCGTTGGGGCTCTCGGGAATCAAACACTCGAGACGGTCAATGGCGTGAACCGGCGCATTGGGGCCCGCCATCAAGTGTGCGATCGCGCCATAGACCAGTTGTTGCTGGCCGACACGAGTTTTTCCGGCAAAGGCCGCCGAGGTGACGCGAAGTTCAAAGTGTCCGGGTCCTGCTGCTGATACTTCCACCTCTGCTTTCGGCAAAGCTTGGCGCACTGCCTCGTCCAGAGCGGCCTGAACTTCCAGTGCCCCGCCGGGTCCGGCGATTTGAATCGGCATCGTGTTCTCTCCGGTTCAGTACTGGGGCACGCTGGGGTCGATTTCCTGTGACCAGGCATGTAGTCCACCTGCCACATTGTGAACATCCGTGAATCCCATGGAGAGGAACTGCTCCGCGGCTTGAACTCCGCGGGGTCCGTGGTGGCAGAGGAAGACAAGGCGAGTGTCCCGGGGGAGGGTTTGTAAGTGCTCGAAGAGACGTTGGTCGACCAACTGAGCTTGCTCCAGTCTCGCTGTTTCGTATTCCTCAGGTGTTCGCACGTCGAGCAATTCAAATGGTTCACCCGCCTCGATCAGCTCTTTGAGCGATTGGACCGACATCGTCTGAACTTGTGGTGCGTTGGGGTTGTCGACCTTGAAGCCTCGTCCATCTTGGGTCTCGACCAGGGAAATTGTGACGCCGTTCGCCCGTGCGGCACTCAGTCGATCGACCATCAGGGTGACGCCCGAGGTTTCCACAACGACGTCCATGGGAGACTGGGGCGCCATGGACAGAGTGCTCTGAAAGCTCGGGCTGATGCTGAGATGGAGGTGTTGGCCGGGACCGCCGCTTTGAGCAGCCGCCTGGCCAAGGGCGTCCGCTGCTTCGGCTGTTAGGTGAATCTCAGGCGTGACGGCGGGAGGAGGCTCGACGCCCAGGGGCTCGAAGAGTTCTCCCGTTCCGTGCATCTCGGTAATGATGTCGCAGCCTCCGATGAACTCGCCGCCGACATAAAGCTGGGGAATCGTGGGCCAAGAGGAGTAGACCTTAATGCCCTCGCGGACGTCGGCGTTCGATAGGACGTCGAGAGTTTCGTATTCCGCCCCATAGCCCTCGAGAATTTCGATGACTCGCGCCGAGAATCCGCATTGGGGCGCTGATCGATCTCCCTTCATGAAGAGGAGAACGCGGTTCTGCTCGATTAGGTCCGTTATTTTTTGCCGGGTGGAATCATCCAGACTCATGCTCACTCCTGGGGTTTCGGGGGGATTCTAGACGGGGCGGCGAAGTGGGCCGCCGGAGGAAGAAGAGGCTAGCCCATCGCCCACGGCTTGGGGGCCAGGGCCTGCTCATCCGATGCCATAACCTTGATGGTTACGTCGTCAGAATGACGAGGTCCGCCAGGATGAGTAAAGCCTCAAGCTGCTGAGGTGTAGGTTTCTCCTCTTCCTTCGCAGTGGACTCAGGGTCGGTCTCTGTTTTTGTCGTCTCGGCCTGAGTTTCCTTCTTCTCCTGTTCGCTTTCCTCGTCCTGCTCTTTCATCAATTCGGCAAGGTGAACCACACCGTTTCGCTCTTCGACCTTGGCCAACCGTTCTCGGACTTCTGCAAATTCTTCGCTTTCGCTGATCCGGCCTTGGGAGCGGCGCGCGAGTTCGATCAGAAGGTCGTCGGTGACGGGTTGCCACGCGAGTTCGGCGGGGCTGGAGACGAGTGTCGGGCCTTTCGGAGTTTTTTCGATGAAGGGCTGGATGGCCTGGCCGGGCAGTGAGTAAGTCTGGTGCGCCTCGCCAAAGTCATCCGTCGCAAAAACGGAGGGCAGGACAACATCTGCTCCGACGCCGTCGTGCTGGGTCGATTTTCCACCGGGTCTGAAAAAGAGGGCCGTCGTGACCTTGAGGGCTCCAAGACCTTCGGGGAGTGGCACCATGCTTTGAACGGTGCCCTTTCCAAAGGTGTGGTCATCCCCGACGACGACGGCTCGATTGTAATCTTTGAGGGCGCCTGCCACGATTTCCGAGGCTGAAGCGCTGACTCGAGAGGTCAGAACGACGAGGGGTCCATCCCAAGCGATTTCTTCGTTTCGATCGCGTAAAACTTGGACCTTTGAAAAGGTGTCCTTCACTGCGACGACGCCACCTCCTTCGAGGAAATAGCCTGCGATGTCCACTGAGGTCTCAAGGAGTCCGCCACCGTTTCGAGAGAGGTCAAGCAGGAGACCGTCGGCCTTCGCCTCTTTCGCTTCCTTTAGAAGTCGTGCGACGTCGTCACTGCTCTGTCTTTCCCCGGGACTTCTTCCGCCGTAGAAAGAAGGCAGTTCGAGGATCGCCAACTTCATAGTTTGGCCGTCGACTTCCATGTTCTCGAAGCGTAGTTTGGCGGCTTGCTCCTCGAGGTTGATTTTGTCGCGCACAATCGAGACCCGAAAACGCTCGCTGGTTTCATCTTGACGGAGAACGGTCAGGTGGACTGTGGTGCCGCGTTCGCCCCGAATCAAGCGCACAACATCTCGGAGTTCCATGTCGATAATGTCGACAGGCTCTCCTTCCTCTTGGGCGACTGCGATGATCTTGTCATTCGGTCGGAGCACGTCCAATTTGTCAGCAGCGCCGCCGGGAATCACCTTTTCGACCACCGAGTAGCCTTCCCGGGACGACAGGGCGACTCCGATCCCTTCAAGGGACAGCTGCATGCTGATTTGAAAATCTTCTAGAACGTCGCTGGAGAGGTAGTTGGAATGAGGGTCCAGGGCCGAGGCGAATGCATCAAGGTAAGCCGCGTAGATATCTTCTTCGGTCCTGTCGCGGGCGCGCTTGGTGTTCAGCTCATAGCGATGGATCAATTTCTCTTTGGCTTCCTTGATCTCCATATCCGAGCTGAGATAGTTGGACATCTGGAAGTGCACAAGTTTCGTAACGAGTTCCTTCTGCCCGGCGGCATCTTTAGGCCAGGCTCGTTTGTCCGGGTCAATGATGAGAATGGCCTCTGTGTCGAGTTCGTAGCCCGGGTCGTTCAGAATCATCCGGACCATTTCTTCCATGGCTTCATACCGATTCACCTGATCGGCGTAGACGGCCATGAGCGAGGTGCAGTCCCCCTGCCGAACGTCCTGCATGACGCCGCGGAGTTGCTGGCGGAGCCCGTCGACTTCGCCCGATCGATAGAGGCTGCGAGAACCGTCTATCCGCTTGACGTACGTGTCCACGAGGCGCTGGCGCAGGTCGTCGTTGACGTAGTGAAAACGGATGTGTTTATGGAGGTACGTGCGCGTGAGTTCCGGGATGCGCTCGCAGGTCAGAGGTTGTTCGGTCGGGGCCGCCTGACTGGTGGCGCCGAGGAGGCAGAGAACGAAGGTCGAGAACCAAAGGGCCAGGGTCCATTTCACGCGGGAAATCTCCATGGGGCAAGGATAACCGGGGGAAGCTCCTCCGGTGAGCTTTCCCGGAGGGATAATCGACGAAATGCGGTGGCGCTCGGGGACATTGGGAAGACTGATCTATTCGGATCGACGAACCCCAGCCTGAAATCGTTCCCTTGAAATCGACGGGATCTTTAAGAAAGGGCTAACGATTGAGTTGGGGCAGGACCTGATCGGCAAAGAGCTGAGCCGGGAGCCGTGTGTCTCGGCCGAAAAACTCCATGATGAAGCTGGTGCAGCCCAGCTGGCGGTGCCTCTCGATGCATTCGACGACCCGGTCGGGTGTTCCCCAGATTCCGTGTTCTTCCAGGCCGGCGCCCATGTGTCCCCCATAAATTTTCCCGGCTCGGGCCAGAGCGGTTCGGGCCGCCTCTTCGGTCTCTTCTACGATGACCACGCATTGCTGGGAAACTTCGACCTCTGCGGGGTCCCGGCCGGCTTCCTCACACCTTTTTTTGAGGGCTTCAATTTTTTGGGCCAGCAGTCCCTGGGCGATCGCCATGTTGTTCCAGATGTCGGCATGCCGAGCGACGATTCCCATCAGGACCCGCTCGCCCGTCCCGCCGATCAGCACTGGGGGCCGGCGGGGAGGCTTGGGTTCACAATGGGCTTCTGAAACTTGGAAGTGACGTCCCGCAAAGGTGGTCGTTGGTTCGCTCCACATGCTGCGGAGAATCTGGACGTATTCCTCAAGGGCCTTCATCCGCTCCCCGAGCGGGGGAAACGGATTTCCATAGGCCTCAAATTCTGGTTGAAACCAGCCGGCGCCCAGCCCCATGATGACCCGGCCCCCGGCAATTTGGTCGATCGTCGCGACTTGTTTGGCCAGCATGGCGGGGTTGCGAAAAAAAGGGGGGGTCACCAGGGTTCCGAGGCCGACCCGCTCGGTGAGGGCCGCGACGGCGGTCAAGAGGCTCCATCCCTCGAGAATGGGGAGATCGGCCCGAGGCACGCCGTAGACATGATCGCAGACCCAGACCGAGTCGAATCCAAGACGGTCCACGTGCAGAGCAGCCTCTCTGCATTCGGCCCAAGAGCGTTTAATTTGGGGCAGGGTCACGCCAAAGTGGAGCGGTCGATCTGCGGATTGCATCGATTCTTCCTCCCGGGGTGAGAAGCGTTCTGTGCCGGGTGTGAGCTTGGCGGAGATGCTTCCGGCTGTCACGGGGGCTTCGCTACTCTCGGCGCCGTCGCCGGCCGGGTCATCCACGAGGATGCCTCTGCGGGACCAGATTCAACCACTCGGGAGATTTTTAGCCAGATGGCCCAATTTCATTTCCAAACTCTCTTCGAAGCCGGCGAGGACACGACCCCGTACCGAAAACTGACCAGCGATCATGTGCAAACCGTGGAGTTCGAAGGGCAGACTCTTTTAAAAGTGGATCCTGAAGCGCTGACCTTATTGGCTCGAGAGGCGATGAGAGATGTTTCTTTCTTGCTCCGGCCTGCCCACCTCGCCCAGCTCGCCAAAATCCTGGAAGACCCCGAGGCGTCGGACAACGATCGTTTCGTGGCCCTCGAGCTATTGAAGAATGCAAATGTGGCGTCCGGCATGGTGTTGCCTTCTTGCCAGGATACGGGCACTGCCATTGTGGTTGGGAAGAAGGGGCAGGGCGTCTTCACCGGCGGGGGAGATGAAGAGGCCCTGTCTCGCGGCATCTATCAGACTTATGAGAAAGAAAATCTGCGTTTCTCTCAGAATGCCGCCTTGAATATGTACGACGAGAAAAACACCGGCAGCAATCTTCCGGCTCAGATTGATCTCGCCGCGGTGGACGGAGACATCTACAAGTTGCTGTTTATTGCGAAGGGAGGAGGGTCTGCCAATAAGACCTTTCTTTTTCAGGAGACCAAGGCGCTTCTCAATCCGAATTCTCTGCGGAGTTTTTTTGCCGAGAAGATCAAGATGCTTGGAACGGCTGCGTGCCCGCCGTATCACCTGGCCATCGTGATCGGGGGGACTTCGGCTGAATCTACGCTGAAGACGGTCAAAATGGCGAGTTGTCATGAACTCGATGGATTGCCGACGTCAGGGAATGAATGGGGCCGAGCTTTCCGAGACGTTGAACTCGAAGAGCAAATCCTGCAGCTGACCCGCGAGGTCGGGATCGGTGCTCAGTTCGGGGGCAAGTACTTCTGCCATGATGTTCGGGTCATCCGATTGCCGCGTCACGGTGCTTCCTGTCCCGTTGGGATGGGGGTCTCTTGTTCAGCGGATCGGCAAATTCGTGCCAAGATCACCGGCGAGGGCGTTTTCCTTGAGCAACTGGAGACCGACCCGGCGCGGTTCATGCCAAATCTCGATGCGGTGGCGATCGAAGCCGAGCCCGTTCAGATTGACCTTAATCGGCCGATGGCGGAGATTCGGGCCGAGCTGAGCCGCTATCCGGTGACCACGCAGCTCAGCCTCACCGGCACGATCGTGGTGGCCCGTGATATTGCCCATGCGAAGTTGAAAGAAAGGATTGAATCAGGGGAGGGGCTACCCCAATACGCCAAGGATCACATCATCTACTACGCAGGGCCGGCCAAGACGCCTGAGGGGCATGCCTCGGGTTCGTTCGGTCCGACAACGGCCGGACGGATGGATTCATACGTGGATCTTTTTATGGAGCATGGCGGAAGCTTCGTCACCCTGGCCAAGGGGAACCGCTCGAAGGCGGTGACCCGTGCCTGCCAGAAACATGGTGGCTTTTACCTTGGATCCGTCGGAGGGCCGGCAGCGATTTTGGCTCAGGATTGCATTCGCAAGGTGGAGCCCCTCGAATATCCGGAACTGGGCATGGAGGCGGTCTGGAAGATCGACGTCGAGGACTTCCCCGCTTTCATCGTGGTCGACGATAAGGGCAACGATTTTTTTGAAAACCTCTGAATTGACCGGGGCGCCGCTTCACCGAGGCCGCCCATGAGCGGCCCTGTGCCGGTGATCGAGATTGCCACAGCCGAAGATCCGAGGGTGTCGGGCTATCTCGATCTGAGGGATGCCCAATTGAGTCGTCGGCAGGGACTCTTTGTCATCGAAGGCCGCCAGACGTTGCGAACGGTTTTCGAGGGGCGGCGGTTTCAGCCTCAATCATTTCTCTTGAGTCACGCGACCTGGCGCGCTCTCGAGGCAGAGATTGCTTCCTATTCACCTGATACCCCGGTTTATCGCGCTGAAACGGAAATTCTCGCAGCGATCGCGGGCTTCCCGATTCATCGAGGTTGTTTGGCCTTGGTCCGACGGCCACCGCCGATTTCAGTGGAGGAGCTTCTTCGAACTTCGGCGCCGAAAATGGGGCCATCCCGGCTGCTCGTGCTCGAGGGCTTGACCAACCACGACAACGTGGGCGCCGCCTTCCGAAACGCAATGGCTTTCGGAGTCGACGCCATCGTGCTTTGTCCGCGTTGTTGTGATCCGCTTTACCGAAAAGCGATTCGAACCTCGTTGGGTGGCAGCCTGCGGGTGCCGTTTGCCCGGGCCGAAAACTGGCCAGAGGATCTGGACCCCCTCCAGTCTGCGGGGTATCGCTTGGTTGCCTTGGATCCAGATGGAGAGGACACTTTGCACGGATCTTCTGCGTCCGTGGGCGATCGACTCGCGATCATCGTCGGGACGGAAGGACCTGGCCTCTCGGAGAAGGTTCGAGAACGCGCCGACCACGGTGTGAAGATCGAGATGGCGCCTGGGATCGATTCGATCAACGTAGCGACGGCGGCTGCGATCGCTCTGCACCACTATGGACCTAGACGGAGGCAGGAGGGATGAAGCGCGTTGTCATTGCAAAGACCGGTTCTGCTCCCCGCGAGGTGGTGTCCGAGCAAGGCGATTTTGAGCACTGGATTGTCGACCGGTTGGATCATCCCGCTTTACAAACCCGAGTCGTCGACGTTCAACAGGGACAGGTCCTCCCGGCGGCTGGGGCGATCGACGGCGTGGTGGTCACAGGCTCGGCGGCCATGGTGACCGAGCGGCTTCCGTGGAGCGAAGCATTGGCCACCTGGTTGGTAGGGTGTGTCCGGCGTTCGGTACCCGTTCTTGGAATTTGTTATGGCCACCAGTTGCTCGCGCAGGCTCTGGGCGGACGAGTCGGTTGGAACCCAGCGGGCCGGGAGATCGGAACGGTCGAAGTCGAGGGCTTGCCGGGCATGCAGGCGGATCGGCTATTTCAGTCGATGCCCAGACGGATGACCGTTCAGGAGACTCATCGCGAGTCGGTTTTGGAGCTTCCCGAGGCTGCGGTTCGACTGGCGGAGAATGCGCACGATTCCCATCAGGCGGTTCGTTTTGCCCCGCTGGCCTGGGGGGTTCAGTTTCATCCGGAATTCGATGCCCGAGTGAGCAATGGCTACCTCGCGGTGCGGGCCTCCGAGCTGGCCGCCGAAGGGATGGATCCCGAGGTCCTTAGAAGGGCCGTCCGGGACTCCGAGGATGGCCGGAGGCTTCTCGGAAGATTCGCCGAAATCGTCTCAGAAGCCATTCCGAGCAGGAAGTGATCCCCTCGGGTATCGATTCGCTCTGCTGGACGTTTAGAGTGCTGACTCTTAGAATCTAAGCATGGAATTTAGGGTCGAAGCGCTTGCCTCGGCGGCCGGAGTCCGGGTGGATACGGTTCGCTTTTATCAAACCCGGGGGTTGATTCCCAAGCCTCAGCGCCGGGGCCGGGTGGCGATTTATGACGAGGCCCATCTGGATCGACTGCGTCGAATTCGCGATCTCCTCGAGCGCGGATTTACCCTGGCTCAAATCCAGCAGGTTCTGGAAGGCCCGGAAGGGGCCCAGCCAGAGCCTCTGCTCGATGTACTCGTCGAGCAGGGCGTCGGCCGTCGGATGTTAACGCGCTCCGAGCTTGCGGCGGAGGCCGGGGTGCCCGAGGCCTTGATTCAAGCCGCCCAGGCAGCCCGGCTGATTACACCGATCGAGGTAGACGGAGAGGAACGCTTCTCCGAAGCGGATGTTGAGATGGGTCGAGCTGCTCTGGCCATCTTGGGAGCGGGTTTTCCGCTGGATGCATTGCTCGATCTTTCCATGCGGCATGCCCGTCATGTGGGCGAGATGGCCGACCGGGCCATTGACCTCTTCGATGAGCACATTCGCAAAACCGAGAGGGATGATGCGGAGATCACGGAGGCCTTTCGCCAGTTGATGCCCGAGGTCACCCGCCTTGTAGCGCTGCACTTTCAGAGGACCCTGGTGGGCCGAGCGCTCGACCGGTTGGGGCAGGCGGGCGATGAAGACCGCCTGCATCTCGAGCGTGCGCTGGCCGATACGGCTCGAAAATTGGAAGTGCAATGGCGATGAATACGCAAACGCAGCCTCAGACGATCCCGACGCAAACGCCCGGTCGTGCCGAACTGGAAACCGCCGTCATCGATGCGGCGAAAACAGCCGATCAAATCGGAAGTCCGCAGTTCGTCAGCTGCCGGATCGCCCTCGACCGATGTGACCTGCTCGCTTTCTTCGAAGAAGCCTCCGCCGGCGAGCATCGTTTCTATTGGGCGCAGCCTGCCCGCCAGCAGGCCCTGGCGAGTCTAGGAGCGGAAGCCACGATTGAAGCCAAGGGGGCCGGCCGGTTCGAGGAGGCCTGGCGGGCGGTGGCGGATATCGGAGCCGCAACCCACCTCGGGCCTGGGACTCCAGCGGAGGGGGGACCGTTGTTCGTGGGAGGCTTTGCTTTCGCGGATGGGGCCCACGTCGGCGGGGTTTGGCACAGCTTTCCAACGGCTCGGTTGGTTTTGCCCCGGGTGCTCTTGAAACAACACGTCGGGGGCCATGAGGCTTGGGTGACCCAACGGGTCGCGCCCGGTGCAGCGTTATCGGAACTCACCGACCGCTGGGAGGCCTCTGTTTCAGAGGCGGTCCAACAGGCCGCTCAGGTATGGCACCGGGTGCCAGAAGTGAGAGCCGAATCGGAGGAGGGCTTTGAACCCTTTCAGCAAGGCGACGTTTACGCTGTCGTGGCCGACCGCTCCCATGATCTCTATCGGGGCCAAGTGGCGGCGGCTTTGCGCGCCATCGCTGCCGGTGCGTTCGAGAAAGTGGTTCTCGCGCGGGCCCTCGACGTCCGACATCCGGGTCGCTTTGACGTGGAAGCCTTTCTTCATACGCTCAAGGAAATCTATCCGCATTGCACCACGCTGGCTGTCTCCCACGGAGAAGACACAGTGGTGGCGGCCTCTCCTGAGTTGTTACTGAGGAGGCACGCGGGTCGTGTTGAGACCTGTGCGTTGGCGGGGTCGGCTCGACGGGGTCGTAGCCCGGAAGAAGATGACGCACTGGCCCAGGCCCTCCACCAGAGCCAGAAAGAGAGGGCCGAGCATGAAGCGGTTGTTCGCTCGATTCGAGAGGCTCTTGCCCCCGTGTGTTCGAACTTGATGGGTCCCGAGGAACCCGAGTTGATGCGAGTCGAGGGGATTCAGCATCTCTCAACCCCATTGACCGGTGAAGTGGCGGGTGGAGTGGATGGCCCGTCGGTGCTCGAATTGGCGGCGCGTCTCCATCCAACGGCTGCGGTGGGCGGTCTGCCGGTTCGCGAGGCGGGGCGATGGATCGACGAGAAAGAAGGCCTTGCGCGCGGCTGGTACGCTGGGCCGGTCGGTTGGCTTGATGCTGCAGGCAATGGGGAATGGTGGTTGGCTCTGCGCTCGGCCTTAATCCAAAACACGACGGAGCCCAATGGCGTTTCCCAAGCCCGGCTCTTTGCCGGGGCTGGGATCGTGGCGGGATCGGACCCTGATCTCGAACTCCGAGAAACTCGGCTGAAGCTGCGTGCTCTTTTGGCGCCGTTGACGGAGATTTAAAACCGTGGCCGAGCCTTTCCAGGACCGAAACGAGGCACATCGAACGGCGACCTACAGCTATGTGGAAGCTTTCTTCGGAAGCCTGGTCGCGAGCGGTGTTGAAACGGTTTTCGTCTCGCCGGGCTCGCGTTCGACGCCGCTGGCTCTTACAGCGACTCGGACCCCTGGGCTTCGAGTGCATATGGTTTTGGATGAGCGATCAGCTGGCTTTCTCGCACTGGGCTGGGCGCGCCAAGTCGGTCGGCCCGCTGCGCTGATCTGCACTTCGGGGACGGCCGCGGCCAACTATTTGCCGGCGGTGACAGAAGCCCATCACGGTCGCGTGCCGATGATCGTGCTCACCGCTGACCGTCCGCCGGAGCTCCGGGAATGGGGGGCCGGGCAAACGATCGATCAGATCGGGATTTATGGAACCGCCGTTCGACGCTTCACAGAAATGCCGTCCCCTGGGATCGATTTTGCCTCGGTGCGCCACGCCCGAGCGACGGCCCGACGAGCGGTGGCGGACACGCTGGGGTTGGCCCCTGGGCCAGTCCATCTAAACTGGCCGCTGCGTGAACCATTGGAGCCCGACTCGACCCGCCCCGTCCCCGCTGCAGAGTCGCTAGATGACTCGGGATGGATTCAGCCTCTTCGAGCAGAAGTCAACGCAGCAGAGATCGATGCGGTTGCGGACCTGATTCAGTCGGCGAAACGGGGGTGGATCGTCTGTGGTCCCATGTCACCGAGTGAAGAGCGCAATCGCCAGCTGGTCCAGCTCGCGCATCTGTCTGGCTGGCCAATTCTGGCCGACCCGCTCTCGGGGCTTCGTTGCGGGCGCCACGTGGAGGGCACTCCCATCCTGGTCCACTCCGACCTCTGGTTGAGAGAGGAAAGTGTTCGAGCGCGCTGGGCCCCTCAAGTGATTTTGAGATTCGGTGATGCGCCGACGAGTAAGTCTTTTCGACTCGCTTTAGAAGCGCAACCCCCCGACAACATGGTGCTGGTGGATTCGTCCGGGCAATGGTCGGATCCAGGTCAGCGGGCGACGCATTGGGTGAGGGGTGACCCGGCTCAGATCGCGGCGGCCCTCGTTGAGAGGCTGCCCGCAGCAGAGGCGGATCCCGGTTGGGCGGAGAGCCTTGTCGGGATCGATCAGAGAGTATCCGAGGC
>JAQWNI010000058.1 GCA_029268645.1 Myxococcota bacterium | reverse complement strand
GCGGTGCTCTTGACCGGATTAGCCTGGGGACTTCGCGAGCGAGAACCCATGGGTGATTCAGACCTTCTGGCCTTTCAGGCGGCGGCGGGTTGGCGTTTCGTCTTCCAAGAGCCCGGGGCGAGTTATTTAATTTACCAATCGATTGAGCTGGGTTCTCCATACGGCCTTGAGCCCTTCGTTTCGGCCTCGGTGTTGAGTTGCCTTTGCTTGGCGCCGTTCGTGTTCTTTCTTTATGGGGCCTTTCGGGCTTTGTTGGGTGAATCTGGGGCCCCGGCCGCCGTGGCCTTGGTCCTTTCCGCTGGGCTGGCGAGGGTCTTCGCCGGTCACGTCGAGGTGTATGCGCCGCTCTTGGTTGCGGCGGCTTTCTACCTATGGGCCTCTTCTTCTTTCTTAAAGGGGCGGGCGCCGGGGTGGTTGCCGGCGCTTGCTTTGGGCGTGACGATTTGGACTCATCTTTCGGCCTTGATGCTGGTGCCCAGCCTGATTGTCTTGCCGTGGCTGGTCGAGGACAGGCGAACAGCAGCGGATTCTTTGAAGCGATTGGTTCGCGATGGTCTGGTCTGTGCTGCGCCGCTGGCCGTCTTTTTTGCGCTGTTTTTCTTGGCGGGCCATACCGAAGATTTGGATCGTGCCTGGCAAAGAGGTCTTGAGGTCGCCGGTTTTTCGCAAGCTGAGGTTTCTAAGGGTTGGTGGGTGCGGGGCTGGTCGAGCTATCCGAGCATTGGAACCGACGTCATCTTTTTGTCTTTTTCCCATCTCAAATATCTCATCAACGCCCTGACCCTCTTGGGCCCTGCGGCGCTGGTCATCTTGGTGGGGTGCGGATTCAAGAGACCCGGTTGGCTGGGGCGTCGTCCGGAGGGCGCTTTTTTGGCGCTCGCTGCGATCCCGCTGTTGGCCTACTCCTGCGCGCTGCGCCCGTTTTTTGGACCCCTGGATTGGGACCTCTTTGCCTTGACGGTGTTGGTTCTCTTTTTCTGGGCACTCTTTGTGGTCCGGGTCGGCTTTGCGAGCCGAGTGCGGACGCATCTGTTGGCCGTCGGCATCGTTTTTCAGCTCTGCTTCATTGGCGTTCCCTTTCTCTGGAGCGGAGTGGTGGCCCGGGACACGGGCGGCCCCTTTGGCACGCATGAAGAGTTGGAGGAGCGCGAATTGATGAAAGAGAGGACACCGGCACCGCCTTCATTTGCACGCTGGCTCTGAGGGCCCAGTGCGCGAGGACCGAGGGATGGGCCGGGGTGAAGCCCTTGGGGGTCAGCATTGGGGTAAAGTCTTCCGAGAAGGAAAGACATGGCTGAGAACAGAGACAGTGCGAATCGCTTCGGGTGGCTTGCCGCTCTGTGGTTGGGTGTCTTGTACTCGCCTCTTGTGCCCTTCAACGCATTTCTAGGGTTTTGGCTTGGTGACAAGAGGCGATTCTTGCCGCTGGACGAATACCCCGAACTGCTGCGCCTGACTGAAAGCTTCTCGCTGATTCGCGATGAGTTGGTCGCTTTACAAGAAGGGGGCACGCGAATCCCGGGCTTTGCCGAAATTGATCCGGGGCAGATTCGTCTGGCCGGAGACGGCCAATGGAAAACGTTTCTTTTTAAAATTTTCGGTGTCGAGGTGCCTCGTAACCTTGCTCTCTGCCCCGAAACCGCTGGCTTACTCGACCAGGTTCCTCGGATCACAATGGCGATGTTTTCGATCCTCGAACCGGGAAAAACATTACCACTGCATACCGGAGCCTATCGAGGTGTCCTGCGTTACATCCTTCCGCTGATTTCCACCGAGCCTGATCGATGTGCGATCACGGTCGGCGGTGAAACCCATGCTTTTGAAGAGGGCGTCCCGCTTCTCTTTGATGACGTTTTCCCTCATACGGCTTGGAATCTTGGCGAGCGACCGCGGGTGGTTCTATTTATTGATGTAGAGCGGAAGATGCCGAGCCCATGGTTGACGCACTTGAATCGTTTCTGCCTTGGCCTACTCGGCCGGGCCAAACGGATGAAACGTGCCGCTGGCCGAGCCGTGATCGACTGAAGCCACGCGTCTGCTTCATAGAGCGCTTAGACTGGCGCTGGGCGTCGCGGCCATTAGGGAAGGGTTTGGGCTCTGCCGTCTTGAGGCCGAAGATTTTCGCCCATGCGAATTGCGAAAGCGGTCCTCGTTGGAGTTGAAAATATTTCTTTGAGGTAACGACCGTGGGTTTTAGCTGAGAACTTAAGAAGCTTATTGCGGAAAACTCGCGCTTGTTGATTCATCGGTGGGTGATGGACAACGATCGTGGTGAAACCCATCTCACGAAGTTCGCGAAGGGCCCTCTTGTTGGGAATTCGGTCGCGCAGCGTGGGGTCGGTGGCGGCGACAAAAGAGTTGTAACAAGCGGAAGTCGGTCGCCGATGGTATTCCGAGGCGAGGATCGGAAGCGTGGCCCAAGGGTGAAGCCGGCGCGGAAAGTCGATTTCGTAGAGTGGTCCGGTGTTGCCAAGGGAGTCGAGACGTTCGTAGAAGGCCAGGACGTCCGCCGCAGGCCTGACCGGCACAATCGAGTAATGCTGACGCGGTTCGAGCCCCACAAAAGCAGGCCTCAGCGTGTCCAGGAAGGCAGCCAAGATCACAACGACAATCAAGACATTTCGAATTCGACCGCTTCGCCCCTTCAGTAAGGCCGCGGTTCCAAAGCCCGCAAAAATCGCAGTGGCCATGTGGACCCCGGAGATCAGGGCGGCGGGTGTGCGGACGACATCAAGGCCTGGGATGAATCCCGCTAGACCTCGCCAGATTTCAGGCATTTGCACAGACGGCAGCAGCGGGTTTTCGGGCATTTCCCAGCCGTCGGCGGGGGGCGTGCCTCCCGTAGCCAAGAGGAGGCACAGAAGGCCGCCGGTCATCAGCGCCCAGCGCGGGTCTCCGCCGTTGGTTTCTCGGTCCACGCCTCGACCAGAAAGGAGCCCCAGAAGCAGGAGCGCGAGCAGAACCACGCCCGGGAAAAACCATTGTCCCGGTTCGAGCCAGTAAAGCAGGCTCGGAAGAAAGATGAATTCGGCGCGTTGGGTGACTTCCCCCAGTTCGCGGACTTCAAGAAATGGGCCGAGGGCATAGAACGCCATGGCGAGAGAGGCGACGATCGCGATCGTCCACATCCCGGGTCGAAGATTTTTGGGGCCGTGCACCTTGAAGAGCCAAACGAGAAAAGGCAAAGCGAAAAGCACGGCGACAAGAAGTGGGTAGAGGCTTCCTCCGATTTGCAGCACGCAGCAGACCGCCAGGGCCACGGCGTCCCGCCAGCGCGGCTTGCGAAAAAGGCGCGCCGCAAAGACCAGAGCCAACAGTGTCCAGGCGTTGTCCCAGACGAAAAAATGAACCGGGTCGCGCATTCGCGTTTCGTGGAAAGCGAAGAGAATGCCGGCCACCACCCCCGCCGCTGGGATGCCCGTCCATTCTCGAATGGCAAAAAACATGCTGAGGGCCGCGATCAGCGTGGAGAGCATCAACACAAAATTGAATGTCAAGATCGGGTCAGCCTGCAAGAGCGCTGCTGGGATGCCAAGGATGGAAGGCGAGATCATGGCTTCGCCGTGAGCCAGAGCATTTTCGGCTGGATAGCAGTATTCCAGCTGGAAGAGGTTGAGGGGATCGCTGACCAAGGTCCGCGCATTGCGAGAAAGCAAGGCGGTGACGAATCGGAGATCGTTCAAACTCATCAGCTCGAAACCGCCGGTTTCAAAATCGATCGTCGCGGGGCCATTGATGACGATGACTTCGCGGGGGTCCTCGCCGGCGATTTCACCGAAGAGGCTAAAGAGGCCCAGGCCGAAGATCAGGAAAGCCAGCAGGGTCCAGCCGCGCGCTGGCTGAATTCCCCCCTTATTCTGAGTCTCTTCGTTGCCTTGGGTCATTTGGGTTTCCGCTTATGGGTCCAAGCTGGGTTGGGGGGATTCTGACCCCGATCCCTCAGTCGAAGTTGATGGAGCCGATGAATTTTGCTCCGCCTTCTGAAAAAATGGATGCCACGCTTGAGTCAACTTGCCAATGCGGCGAAAAGACCGAGAGGCGCCCTTCCGCTCGGAATGTCTCCGGATCATCGGGCCCTCAGAGCAAGTCAGCGAAATGGTACAATCAAATCCTGTGGACCGCGTCTTCCTCTTCAGCATAGACCTCGAAGACATCCGTCGGCTTCTTCCCGATGGAGACCGGTATGCGGAGCGAGTGCCTTCCAATACCTCGCGAATTCTGGAATTCCTCTCGAATCAGCGCGCACGCTGCACTTTCTTCACGGTGGGTGACATTGCGCGACGTTATCCCTCGCTGATTCGCGAAATCATTTCCGAGGGGCACGAGATCGCTTGTCACTCCAATGATCATCTTCCCCTGGATCGGCATACGCCGGAGAGCTTTCGGGAGGACCTCAAAGCCTGCAAAGACTCTTTCGCGGCGGCCGGGGCAGAGCACGTGATGGGGTTTCGAGCACCCATCGGCTCTCTCATCGAGTCGACGCGCTGGGCCTTCGAGGTGCTCCGGGAAGAGGGCTTTCGATACTCAAGCTCGGTTTGTGCAGCCAAGAACCCGCTCTATGGCTGGCCGGATTTCGGCCCGGACCGACCCTGTCAAAGGGATGGAATCTGGGAATTACCGATGAGCCTCACTCAGTGGCCAGGCCTCAATGTGCCCTTCGCCGGAGGTATTTATCTTCGCGTGCTGCCCTTCTTTTTGATCCAAGCTCTTTTTAAGCGCCGGGTCGCAAAAGGCGAACCTGTCGTCGGTTATCTCCACCCTTATGACATCGACTTTGAACAAGAGCGGTTCATGCATCCTGAGATCAATGACAGTCAGTTTTATAACAGCCTTCTGTATTGGAACCGACGCGGTGTTTTTAGGCGGCTGCGTCGCCTGCTGAAAGACGGGACTCAGATCGTCAGCTATCGAGAATATTTAGATCAACTCGAAGGGGCGACCGATGCTTGATGTTCGTCCTTTGGATACGTCTCCGGCGGGCATCGAGGAGACCTGTGAGTTGCTCCGGGTGGTCTTCCCCCACGCCGGTCACATCACGCCAGATTATCTGAATCGTCTTTACAACGGGAATCCCCTCGGTCCCACTTTTGGGTTCAGCGCTTTCGAGGCGGGGACCCTGGTCGGCCACTACTTGATGATCCCCCTGTTGACCAAGATCCATGGGGTCGAAGAAGCGGGGATTTGGCCGTTTCAGCTCGCCACGCACCCTGGATTTCGGGGCAAAGGGCTTTTCAGCGCCCTGGTGGAGCAATCTTTCGATGCGGCGCGTGAGCGCGGCTACGGACATCTTGTGGGCGTCGGCAACGACATGAGCACGCCGATTTTTGTGCGCAAGTGGGGATTCCTGAATATCCGCTCACTCGATGTGAAGATTGGCTTTGGACCTATTCCCGATCGCCAGGGCGAAGCGGAAGCGGCCGGTCTCCAACTGGAGCGAGTCTGGGATTCACCCGGCATTGGCTGGCGCTTGGGCCACCCCGTCGCACCGTATCGGATGCGTCGGCGTGGGCATCGGGTCGATCTCTTTGCGCCGACCGGTCGATTGGGGATCTGGGTTCAAATCGCGACCTTCGATCACGCGCAACTCCCCGAGGCTCTGCCCGACCACACCCCCAACCATCCCCTCCGTCTGTGGATCGGATGTGACCCTCGCCGCAATTGGTCGGGTCGGCCCTATTTTGATCTTCCGGATCGGTTTCGGGCCTCGCCTTTGAACTTGCTCTTTTACGACCTGACGGACCAGGGCCGAACGTTTGACCCAGACCACGTGCAGTACGAGGTCTTCGATTTTGATGCGTATTGATTTTTCGTCCTGAAGCGGCGAAGGGAGCAGCATTATGATGAGCCCGGAAGCCTATCGAGAGTCTCTTCGAGATGGTCGATCAATTTTCTATCGAGGCCGTCGGATCGAGGACGTGAACCAAGAACCCGATCTCAAGGTTGGTGTCGAGCTAGCGGTTCTCGACTATGAGATGGGCGAGGACCCAAGTCTGCGAGACGTCGCGGTGGATCACGATCCGGTCACCGGGACTGAGTTCAGCCGCTACTACCGAATTCCTAAAAGCTGTGAAGATCTGACCGACCGACTCCATCTGATTGAACTCGGAACGGAGCGAGGTGGGACGATTCCCCCGCTTATCAAGGAAATTGGGACCGATGCGCTGTTCGCGTTGCTCCGAGTTTTGGAGGGAGAGGCCCTCGAAAAAGCAAAGGCCTTTTATCAGCACTGTCGGGACGGAGACTTGGCTGTTGCGGTGGCTCAAACCGATGTCAAGGGCGATCGCTCTCTCTCACCCCATCAGCAAGAAGACCCGGATTTGTATTTGCGGGTTGTGGAGCAGCGTCCGGATGGGATCGTGGTGCGGGGCGCCAAGGCCCATACTTCGGCGAGTCCCAACGCCCACGAATTGATTGTTCTGCCCACGCGAGCGATGGGCCCGGATGATGCGGATTATGCCGTGGCCTTCGCGGTTCCGATCAATACAGAGGGACTGAACCTCTACGTTTCTTCCTTCTCGGGCGGCGAGCACAATGAATTTGAGCATCCGCTCTCGTCCCGAACCAAGATGCTCGAATCGCTAACGGTCTTTGATGATGTCTTCGTTCCTTGGGATCGAGTGTTTCTGTGCGGCGAACCTCGTCTTTGTGGATCCATTGCCTTGACTTTTGTCGAATACCATCGATTCACCGCAGTGTCGTACAAGCTTCCTTTGCTCGACGCTTTTGTGGGGGCCGCGGCGACCATTGCGGAAATGAACGGTGTACCGAAAGCCGGTCACATTCGAGATAAGCTTGCCGCCCTGATCACCTATGCGGAATCGGTGCGCGCGCTGACTGAGATGGCCGCGCTGCGTGGCCGGGTCGATGCCCATGGCATCGCGTACCCCGACCCCATGACGACGAACATGGCCAAGTTTACCTTCGCCAAAGGGTTTCATGAAGCGGTGGCCCAGGTGCAAGAATGCGCCGGAGGATTGCTCGTGACGGGTCCTGGGCAAGAAGATTGGGACTCACCGGAAATCCGACCCGTGCTCGAAAAGTATCTCCGAGGCGCGGTTCCGGCGGAAGAAAGAATGCGCATGATGAATTTGATCGCGGACATTACGGCCCGAGATTTTGGGGGATACCACGCGGTGCTCGCGATCCATGCCGAGGGATCGGTTGAAGCTGAGAAGATGCAGATTCTCCGTTCGTACGATCCGCAGCAAGCGGTCACCCGAGCCCGTCAGTTCGCGGGCCTCGACTGAGAACCATCGGAGCTTCGTGGTAGAGTGAGCGCAGTGGAACTCGATGCCAACAGCCTTGAGCGAATCGTCCCCGATGAGCTCCGAAGTGAAGACCGAACCGGGGCCGAGACTCTTCGCCTCAGCACGGAGCGTTACGAGTTTGCCTCAAACTTTGTGAGTCGGGGCCGAGTGCTCGATCTTGCTTGTGGGGTTGGGTACGGAACTCGCATTCTGACCGACGGGTCCCCGGCTGTCCGTGGGATCGGCGTTGACCTCGCGGAATCAGCCATCGAATATGCAAATGAGCGTTATGGGAACGATCGAACGAGTTACGAAGCGCATGATGCCATGGGCTTTCAGGACCCGGACGGTTTCGAGACAGTCGTTTCGATTGAAACGATCGAGCATTTGCCGGATCCCTCTGCATTCGTTGCGCGGGTGGCGAAAATGGTTCTGCCAGGGGGGATATTGATCGGCTCGGTTCCGGTCACGCCCTCGGTCGACGCCAATCCGCACCATCTGCATGATTTTTCCGAGCGAAGTTTTCGCAGGCTCTTTGAACCCCATGGTTTTCTCGAAGTCGATCGACTGGAGCAAGATCAGCCCTTTGAGCTGTTCTCGGTGTTGAGTCGGAGCGAGTCGAGGATGCAAGATATGCGCGAGAATCTCATTGGGTATTATTTGCGGCATCCCGGGGCCTTGGTTCGTCGGGGCGTTTCAACCCTGCGCCATGGCTTCAAGAACCGTTACCTGACGGTGGCCTGGAGAAGAAACTCATGAGCGCTCGGGCCGTTTTGATTATTCCGGCGTTCAATGAGAGCGCGTCGATCGGGCGGGTGCTTCAAGGAATCGCCGAGGCGCAAACCGGGTGTGAGATTGTCGTGATTGACGACGGCTCTTCCGATGGAACTTCCGAAAAAGCGGCGGCGGCCGGGGCAAAAGTGATCCGGCACCCGTTTAATTTGGGCTACGGCGCGGCTTTGCAAACTGGCTACAAATACGCGCTGTCTCAAGGCGCTTCTTTTCTGATTCAGATGGATGCCGATGGACAGCATGACCCGGGCGAAGTCGAGAAGCTTCTGAGGCCGATCGAGGCCGGAGAGTTCGACTTGATTGTGGGTTCTCGTTTTTTGGAGCCTACGGAATACAAGATGGAGCCGATTCGAAATATCGGACGCTGGCTCTTTCGTTCACTTGTTCGTCTGGCAGGCCTGAAAGTCAGCGACCCGACTTCGGGCTTTCAAGCGATGAACCTTCGCGCTTTGGAAGACTATGCCGATGACTTCTTTCCCACTGATTACCCCGATGTCGACGTGCTGTTGACGGCCTATCGACACGGTTTGCGGGTGGGAGAGTGCTCTGTTCACATGTCGAAGGCCACTCGTGAGTCGACGCTTCATGGGGGCGTTCGTTCGATCTATTACGTGTACAAAATGCTTCTTTCGACTTTGTCCGCGTCTGCAGAAAAGAGGAAACCATGAATAAGACCATCGAGCTGAACGAATTGCGCGAAGTGTTTCTTTCCGCACCGGAGTCGGACTCCGCCCGCATTTTGGCGATTACATTCAGTTTTCTGCTGGTGGCGACGGTTTTGTGGCTGGTGAGGCATCGTGTGCTGCGGGAGGAGTACACGCCGATCTGGATGGGGGCGGCTCTGTGTCTCGTGGTGGCGAGTGTCTCCTTTGATTTACTCAATACAATCACGCGCTTGATCGGAGCGTGGACGACCAGCTCGACCATTTTCTTTTTGGGCGAGCTCTTTTTGTTTCTGATTTGCTTGAACTACGCGGTAAGACTCTCGAAGACGAGCCTTCGTTTAAAAAATCTTGCTCAAGAGATGGCTCTTCTGAAGGCGCAGGTGGAACAGATCGAGTCTGATTCCAAAGCTGCCTAAGAGCGCGAGGTCGGCAAGCGCCGGAGCGTGTGGAGTCAGTGCCTCGCCCCAACGCGCCCCGCTCGGCCAAGGCGTTGTTCCGAGGCGACTTGATGTCCCGAGGGGGATTGGTCTGAAGAGTGGGGCTGAGGCAATTCCGGTCGGACCGGAACGCCCTATGCTCCGCCGCCATGCCGCTCGTGCGTTTCGAATCCCTCACCCTGGCCTTCGGGCAGGCACCCCTGCTCGAGGAGGCAGAATTCCAGATTGATCCCGGCGAACGGGTCTGTCTGCTGGGCCGCAATGGCGCCGGCAAATCCACTCTCCTGAAGCTGATCCAAGGCGAGATTGAGCCGGAGCTTGGGGAGGTCTGGCGAAAGCCCGGACTCACAATGTCGTGCCTCGCCCAGGATTTACCCGCCGCCGAGGAGGCCACCGTGTATGACGTGGTGGCCGAAGGTCTCGCCGACGTGGGTCGCCTAGTGGCGGAATACCACGCCGTTTCGCAGGCGGTGGCCGAAGACGAATCTCAGATGGCTCGCCTCGAAAAGCTCCAAGGCCGCATCGATGCCGCAGACGGCTGGAGCGCCAGTGAGCGCATCGACAACATTCTCGACCGCTTGTACCTCGAGGCGGATACACGCATCGGGACTCTCTCGGGCGGATGGCGCCGGCGTGTCGCTTTGGCGCAGGCTTTGGTCAGTCAGCCAGATTTGCTGCTTCTCGATGAGCCCACCAATCACCTCGACCTCGATCTCATCGAGTGGCTAGAGGGGCAGCTGCTAGAGCTGCGTTGCGCGGTCCTATTTGTGACGCACGACCGGGCCCTGATGAAGCGCTTGGCCACGCGGATCGTCGATCTGGATCGGGGCCGACTGACTTCTTGGCCGGGTCTTTATGCAGACTACTTGGTCAAGAAAGCGGCTGCTCTGGAAGAAGAGGCACGACATGCAGCGGTTTTTGATAAGAAACTGGCTGAGGAGGAAGCCTGGATTCGTCAGGGCATCAAGGCACGACGGACCCGGAATGAAGGGCGCGTCCGCGCGTTGAAAAGATTGCGCCAAGAGAGAGCTGAAAGGCGCGAGGTCGAGGGTCGAGCGCGCATCCAGCTCGATGAAGGTCGCGCTTCAGGGAAACTGGTCATCGAAGCCGAAGGACTCGGGTATCGCTGGTCTGAAAGCGAGCCGCCGGTGGTCCAAGATTTTTCGATTCGCATCATGCGAAAAGATCGAATTGGAATCATTGGCCCGAACGGTTCAGGGAAAACGACTCTGTTACAGCTGCTTCTCGGTCAGTTGGAGCCGACTGAAGGCTCCGTGCGTTTGGGGACGAAGCTCGAAATCGCCTACTTCGATCAGCTCCGAGACGCTCTGGATCCGGACAAGACGCTGGTTGAAACCCTTGGGGCGGGACGTGAATTCGTTGAGGTTCAGGGGCAAGACCGTCACGTGATCAGCTATCTGCGTGATTTCTTGTTTAGTCCGGCTCGATCCAACATGCCTGTTCGAGCCCTTTCCGGGGGGGAGAAGAATCGTCTTCTGCTGGCCCGCTTGTTTGCCCAGCCCGCCAATCTGCTGGTACTCGACGAGCCGACCAATGATCTTGACGTGGAGACCCTCGAACTGCTTGAAGAACTACTGGTCGACTATCCCGGCACGATTCTCCTGGTCTCCCACGATCGCTCTTTCATCGACAATGTGGTGACGTCGACTCTTGTTTTTGAAGGTGACGGGAGAATTGAGGAATACGTCGGCGGATATTCCGATTGGTTGGCTCGCCGAAGTCGTCTTTCCGAAACCGGAGCTTCTCAGGCGCGTCGCTCGCCCGAACCGTCTGAAGCAAGACCAAAGCCGAAGCGATTAGGATTTAATGAATCCAGAGAGCTTGAAGCACTGCCTGCCAAGATCGAGTTGCTGGAGGATGAGAACGCTTCGTTGCTGGCACAGATCAGCGAAGCCACCTTTTACAATCGGTCGACGGAGGACCAAGAAAAAGTGCACGCTCGGATCGCCGAGCTGACCCATAGCCTTGAGGCGGCTTACGCGAGATGGGATGAATTGGAGAAGCTCGGCCCATCGGCCAATTAGAGCCCGTCGACGTTCTTTCCCGATTCAATTTCAACCTAAAACGGATCGAGACGATCAGCCGAGCCGGGTGGCGGTAAAACGCGTCAGGTTCGGGATGTCGAGCCCGCCCGGGCAGGTTCCGAGGCAGGCGAGATCGCGACAGCTCAAACAAGGCGAAGCATCACGAGTCAGTGCGGCGTATTCAGCTCGGGCGCGTTCGACTTCCCCGTAGTCTTCTGCATACATTCGGGTGCGAAGCACCTCCGAGATCGCCACTTGGTCCGGGCAACTGCTCTCACAGACTTTGCATCCGTGGGCGCAGTGTGCTCGCCCGTTTTTCTGCGCGTAGGCGAGCAAAAGGCTGAGGTCCGAACGGCTGGCCACGCCTGTCCCTGAGGCCGCAACGAATTCGTCGATCGCTTTCTTGCTCCGCATCGAAACGATCAAACCGTCGACGTTGGGGTTTTGTAAGACCCAGCGGAAAGCAGCTTGGGCAAAGGTGGCGCCCCCACTTTGATATTCGGAGAGGTCGTTGAGTTTTCCGCCCATCAGGGTCTTCATGGCAATGACGCCAACGCCTTGCTGGTGGGCTTTGGCCATGACTCGGGGGAGGTCGACTTGGTTCGCGACGAGGTCGAAATTTTTGGTGAAGCGCTCATAAAAGGCGGGGTCTTGTCCAAAGTTATGGGCTGCGAGAATTACGTCGACGAGATTTTCATCGAGCGCCTTGTCGAGGCATTCGATGAGGTTACCGCCGTGCCCAGACATGCCCGATGCTCGGACCTTGCCCTGTTTCTTGGCGAGGGCAATAAATTCGTACCACTCGGGATTCTCGAGACGTGCCACTTCATTGACGGCGTGGTTGAAGAAGATGTCCACGTAGTCGGTTTGCAGATTTCGCAGGCTCTTCTCGAGGCGGCGCATTAAAACGCCCCGCTTGACGGTGGGGGACGCGATTGTTTTTGTCGCGATGACGACTTCCTGCCGTTGGCCTCGGAGTGCCTTGCCGATGGCTTTCTCGGCGAGGCCTGGTTTGCCCATCGGGTAGCTTTCGGCCGTATCGAAGTATCGAATACCTCGGCGATAGGCGTATCGCACAAGTTTCGGACTGGCGGTATCGCCGGAACCGAATGAAATATCGGAAATGGGAATCCCCGTCCGGCCTAGGATTCCAAATTTTTCAATGCTCGGAGGCCCGGCGCTGTTGGGCGCAGGCTTGCCTGGAGAAGCCGGGCGATTGGGCCCACCGGCTGCCTGCGGGGCGGCGGCGCTGTCCTGTGCCCAGTTCAAAGCGCCGATGCCGAGGGTCGCGGCAGCGCCGGTTTTTAAAAAATCGCGGCGTCCTAACTTTCGTTTCGGCTCGTTCCGATCACTCATGGCGTTCTCCGAACTTTGAGAGTCTATCGTCCCTGAATCGGGGATCACTTGTCAAGCGATCACTTCAGGGTCATCAGGAAGTTCAAAAGATCTTCCTGTTGGGCCTCCGTCAGTGGCTCGAGGAGATTGGCGGGCATGCTGGATTCAGGAAGGGTCCGGACAGATTTGAGGTTGGCCTTGAAGTAGGTGGTCCAGAGTTCATGCTCCGGGTCGTAGAGCTCAAGCGTCTCCGGCTGAATGTTGCGTGACCATTGCTGCAGAACCGTTCCATCTCGCATCACGATCTCGGTGGTCTGGTAACGCCGAGAAATTTGTGCCGATGGGTTTACAATGGCTTCGAGCACCTGAGCTCGATTCTTTCGTTTAGCAAAGCGATTGAGCTGCGGTGCGGTGCGTCCGCCGAGGTTGAACACGCTGTGGCATTCACTGCACTGCGCCTCGTTGAAAAATATTTGACGGCCACGGTTGACGGACGCCTGTGCGGCGGGAGACAGAGCTGCTCGCTTTTTCTTTCTATTTTTCATTTGACCTTTAGCTTTGCCGGTTGCACGACCTTGGAGCTTGAGGACATGGATCGCCAGAGCTTGGATTTGGTCTCTGCGATGGGTGAATTCGAAGGCCGGCATCCCCATGTCGGGTCGTCCGCTAGAGATGATTTGGTTGATCTTTTGACGGCTGAGTGCTTTCGCGCGGGGTGTTAGAAGGCTGGGCCCCATGGAGCCTCCGTCTCCGCGTTGGCCATGACAGCCTGCACAGGATTCGGTGAACAGGGCCGCGGTGCTTTGAGGTTCTGAGGAGGCCGCTCGCGAAAGGCCAGCCCCCCCGAAGCCGGCGAGGGTGAGAACACCGACGAGGGCAAGGGATCCCGTGTGATGTCGAATTTGGAAAAGCATGGACTTCAATCCGTCATTCAATGGGCAGTCCGAATAGGTAGTAGAGGCCCTGCTTCGGCCGGGGGGGAAGTCCGGAACTTTCATTGCCCATCAATCCAAAACCCGAGGCCAGTCCGATCACCTGACGCCCGCCGATCCGAAAGGTTGTGGGCGGCGCATAAACACCGGTACCGGTTTGGAAAGACCACAATACTTCTCCGGTTTCATCGTCGAGCGCGCTGAGCTGGCCGTCGAAAGCCCCGCCAAAGATCAGTCCGCCCCCGGTGGCCAGAAGGCCGCCCCAATTGGGGCCGTGTGTGTCGAACTTCCAGGCGATCTCACCGGTTTTGACCTTCATCGCCGTGATGGAACCCGTTGCCGGCTCGGGGTCGTACTCCGCGTACCCGCCCATGAAGAGCTGGCCTCGTCGGTATTTGGCCGGTTCGGAGGTGTAGGTGGCGCCACGCTCGATGACCGGGATGTACAGCATCTGCGTCCGGGGACTAAAGGCTTTCGGGGGCCAGTTGGTGCCGCCGACGGTCCCCGGGAAGACGTGACGAACCTTGGCCTTTGCGAGTTTGGGCTTGATGACGGGTTTGCCCAATGGGTCGAGGTTCGCCCAATCGACTCGGGTGTAGGGTGTCGCGGAGATAAACCGGCCATCCGTGCGGTCGAGAATATAAACGTACCCATTTCGGTTGGCCTGGACGATGGCCTTGGTGGGTTTGCCGTTGATGACTTCGTCGATGAGGATCGGCTCGCTGACGCCAGACCAGTCGAAGAGATCGTGCGGCGTGTTCTGGAAATACCAAACGAGCCTTCCGTCATCCGGGTTCAACGCGACAATCGAGTTGGTGAAAAGGTTGTCTCCCTTTCGCGCATCGCCGTCGTAGTCTGGGGACGGATTGCCGGTGGCCCAATACAGAAGCCGGAGCTCGGGATCGTAGGTGCCGGTGAGCCAAGCGGTTCCGCCTCCATGAACCGCCGAATCGCCTGACCAGGTTTCGCTTCCCGGTTGGCCCGGTTCGGGCACGGTCCAGAAGCGCCAGATGCGTTTTCCGGTTTGGGCGTCGTAGGCATCGATGAACCCCCGCACTCCGAACTCGGCTCCAGAAACGCCGATGATGACTTTGTCATCGACGATCAGCGGGGCACCGGTGATCGAGCCGCCTGCTCGGTTATCCGCCACGGTTCGGTCCCAGAGGAGCAAGCCTGTCTCCGCATCCAGGCAAACGAGGTGGGCGTCGGACGTCCCCATGTAGATTTTGTCACCGAGGACGGCTGGTCCGCGATTCTGTGAACGCTTGCTCCCCTTTTTCCAAATCCAGATGGGCTCCCCCGTATAGGGGTCCAGCCGCACCAATTCGGAGCCCGAAGTCGTGACGAACATTTTGTCATCAAAGACAATGGCGGATACTTCGAATCCAAAGGGGTTGGGCCGGATGGGGTATTGCCAAAGAAGCTCGAGCTTGTCGACATTTTGGCGATTGATCTGTGTGTCTGGGGAATAGCGGGCCGCGGTATAGGTCCGGCTGTTGTGCACCCAAAGGTCAAGCCGGTCTTCCGCGGAGAGAAGCATCTCGGAAGTGACGCCGCTCGCATCGGCGGTCTCGGTTGCACGAGGGGCGTCGGCGAGGGTGGGGAACGCGTAGATCACCCAGAACAACGCCCAGACTGTGTTTCGAATTTGGCGGAAGAGACGTTTGACGCTTGTTTCTCTGTGGGCGAGCACTGCTTCAGCATAGCCGAGGGCCCATACCCTGCCGAAAAGGATCAGGGGGAGAGCGTGGGAGAGTGGCCGGCCGGATAGGCCGTTTTTCTTTACCCCCGGGTGGGGGGCCGGTAGACTCGTCCACTCGTTTCAGCGCGGTTTCCTTCAGGCGTTGACGTGTGGATGGGAAGAGCAGGGGAGGTCTGACCCAACTTAAACCGGGATGGGTTTGGCGGTCAACCGATGAGAGTGGGATCGAGGAGCCGCGAGTCAATGCAACGTCAGATCATCAAGGCCGCTCGGGGCGTGAAGCGGTTCTGTATGAACATGATCTCTACGACTACGGTGGGACGACGGCTGGTTCTGCCTCCTGTGCAACTGGCGAAGGATTTCGGACCGGCCGATGCGGGCTATAGCTGGCGCCTGTTCTGTCGCCAGTTTGATCGACTCCGCGAGGTGAACTACGAACCCGAGGCCCGTCGTATTCTAGATGTGGGTCCTGGCCGTAACATCGGCAGTTCTCTGCTGTGGTGGGCGGCGAGCG
Source organism: Myxococcota bacterium (assembly GCA_029268645.1). GTDB lineage: Bacteria > Myxococcota_A > UBA9160 > UBA9160 > UBA4427 > TMED88. Next base: position 49,853 of record JAQWNI010000058.1, on the reverse strand, counting down.
GAGGTGGGGCGGTTTCGGTCGTTCTATGGGATACCTACGCCAATATGGTGGTCGATGCAGATGCCCTACGTATCTCGGCCGTGGCGTTGATTGATTCGCCTGAACGAAAAGAAAACGAATCAATGCACGCGCTCTTGAAGGATGTCGCAGAGGGGCGCGTGTGTCCGGATGTGCAATACGTTGTGTCCGGTCCGGAGGCCTTTGCGGATCAGAACCTCGAACCCTTCGATTTAATTCTCAGTCATTCCTGTTTCGAGCATATCTGGGACCCCGTTCCCACCTTGTCGATTCTGGCGCATCAGACCGCCACGGAAGGCTGGCAGTTTGTGCAGATTGACCTGATGGACCATTGGAGCCGTCAGACCAACTATCTCGAAATGCTCGAATGGTCTGATTCGGTTTACTGGTTGACGATGCGTTTTATTGGCGGCTTGAACCGTTGGCGGGCTCAGCAGTTCGTGGATCTCTATGAATCACTCCGCCTGAATATCATTGCTCAGGACCGACGATCGGCGGATCGTTTGCCCATTCCCCGAAAACGTATGGCGAAGCGGTTTCGAGCGCTTTCCGATCAAGAGCTGCTCACGACGGAGCTCGTTCTGATCGTCCACGGCCATCGGCAAGGTCCGGCGACCGGCTCCGCCTGAGGCCTGGTTCTTGCGTTTTGAGGCCCTCAAGGACACAGCTGTGCGTTGGGCGTTGCTTCTTTTTTCGGTGTGCGGGCCTTAGGGCTTGCTGGCGGCTTTCCGAATGGGCTCCGGAACGAAGTCGGCGCGGGGGTGATCCGAGACTCGCACGCAGCGGTTTCGCATTTGCCCGAGGCCCTCGATGGTGGTCGTGATGACATCCCCGTCCTTGAGGAACCGGCCTTCCACGACCCCTACTCCCCCTGGAGTCCCGGTAAAGATCACGTCGCCGGAAGTGAGCGAGGTGATGTAAGACAAGAAGTGAATCAAAGCCGGGATGTCAAAGATCAAGTCTCCGGTCTTGTCTTGTTGGCGGACTTCGTCGTTGACCTTGGTGGTCAACTGCATATTTGCGTTGGCCGGAAGAAGATCCGGGGAAACAAGGATGGGGCCCATTGGGCCGAAAGTGTCGAAGGACTTGCCCAGGTTAAAATGCGGCGGGGAAGAAGTGAACTGCGCCGGGCGGTCTGAGATGTCCTGCCCGATGCAGAGCCCGGCGACGTGATCCCATGCCTGGTCGAGGGGAATGTCTTTGCCGGGCTTGCCGATGACCGCGACCAATTCGCCTTCGAAGTCGACGTAGTCGCTTCTCAACTCAACGTCGACATTCGGCGGCGAGATACACGAGGTGTACTTGGTGAAAACCATCGGGGCCTGGGGAATCGGCATGCCGGATTCTTCTGCATGGTTGCGGTAGTTCAACCCAACGCCGTAGCTGTTTCGAGGCCGGGGAGACGGCGATTGCAAGCGCTTTGTATCAAGCGAGCCTGTTGCTTCGTGGGCGTCGAGCTGCTGGGCCAGGCTGTGGAGTTTTTCGGTCTGGGCGAGGGCGAGCATGGGGTCACTCGCAACAGAGCCCTGAGACAGGGTTTCGATGTCATAGAAAAGCTCACCCGAGACAAGGGCTGCTCTTCCATCCACGTTGGCCATTCGAAATCCCATGAATTTCTCCATTCTTGGTGGGGCGGGCGGACCGGGTCCAGTGCTCAGCCGAGCATGGTGTAGAACTTCTCGGCCATCAAGCGCTTGATGATTTTGCGGAAGGCTTCTTCATCGGGCTCGTCGACTTCGGCGGCGAGCAGGATGAGCTTCTCGAATGCGACCCACCCCAGTTCCGCGGCGGCGCCGAGAGCGAAGAGAGCCTTCACCTCAAGAGGGTCCACGTCGGGCTTGCGGGCTTCGAGTTCTCGCAAAACTCGAATCGGGACCGAGATTTCGTGATCGGCGTCGACGGTGCGGATCAGGTCGAGATCATCATCCATCACGGCTTGGCAGAGCGCTCGGAAATAGCGGCGGTCTTCACCGAGGGAAAGCGGGGGCGGAATGGCGTCTCCGCCGGCCCTTTCAAGGGAATCGTCAAAATGGGCTTTTGCAAGGTTGCGGAGGGCCGCTTCGAGGAGTCCTCGCTTGCCCTGAAAGTAGTGATGGATCTGGCCGTGGTTCACCCCCGCCCGGTCGGCAATTTGTCGGACAGAAAGGCTTTTTGGGCCGACCTCACCGAGTAGGTCTGCGGTGGCCTCGATGAGTGCGCGACGGACGTCCGGCCGTTCGGCGGCGGGGTCTGACTTGGAAGGGTTCACAGGGAGCGAGTTCCTGACGAATGACCGCGGGTGGGGGGTGTGGCAGACCTCAATTCTAGACGACTGTCTAGAATTGTCTACACTCCCGGGAATGAGCCGCTCATTAAGGAGAACGCCGGATGCCCCTTCATCGTTTGCGCGGGATCACAATTGGCGTTCCGGACCCGCAAGTCCTGAATGATTTCTACCAGGATTTGGGCTTTGTGGGGTCCGACTTAGGCTGGGGGCCCGAGGTGTCTCCCGACCAGATCACCGTCGAAGAAGCGCCGTACCGCCAGCTCCTTGAGATCCGTGTCGCGTGTCACGACGAGGCGGACTTGGATGGCATTCGCAGTCGACTCGACGATCTCGGCGTGAAGCATTCCACCGAAGACGGCCGGCTGATCGCTCCGGATCCGGTGAACAAATGGCAGGTGATCGTGGAGCCCGCTCCAGTGGTCGATGTGCCGCCTTCTCCTCGCGAGCCCATCAACGTGCCGGGGGATCGGCCTCGGGTCGGCGCGCGCCCGGGCATCCACACAGAACAGACTCTCCGGCCCCCCCGCCGACTGGGTCACGTCGTCATCGGAACCCCCGATATTTTAAAGACCCATGATTTCTATATCCAAGGCCTCGGTTTTCGCATCTCCGACATAGTGGGGGGGCTTGGTTTTTTCACCCGTTGCTCGCCGGATCACCATAATCTTTTGCTGGCACCGGGCCCGGTTCCGTATCTCAATCATTACGCCATCGAGCGCGACGATATCGATACGGTCATGAAGGCGGCTTCTGATTATCTCCGCCAAAACGAGGGCACTCAGGTGGCCGGTCCCGGGCGTCACATGATCGGGGGCAACGTCTTCTGGTATTTGCGAGACCCGAGTGGCAACTTTTTTGAGCAGTTCACCGACATGGACTGCATTCTCGACGACGAGGCTTGGGAAATCGGCGAGTGGGGGATTGAGGACAGCTGGTCGATTTGGGGCGAGAAAGATCAGCCCGAAGTGTTTTTTAATCCGACCGACATGCAGGAAGTGATCGACGGATTCAACCGCTATCACGGATGACCGCCGAGGCGATGGGTTCAGGAAGCGGATGAGGGGTCGGATTTTCTGCGGCTGCGCGCCCAGGCGATCAGAAAAGGCAGCCCGAGCGCCGCGAGAAGGCCCACCGCGAGAAATGTCTTGAAGGAGTCGGGGTCGATGCCCGATTCCTTCAACTGATTGGGCGGAAAGAATCCCAATCCAATGCTCAGCAGACAGCCGAGGCCCCCGAGTCCACAGGCCAGGGCCAAACCGGGCTTTCCACCGGGCACCTGGAATTTGCCCTTTTGTTCGGGGTGGAGGCTTCGCAATCTCCACGCGGCTGCGAACATGATGATGTACATGCAGAGATACATCTGAATGGTCAGAACACTGATCATGAAATAGGCCGAGGCCACTGTGGGCTGGGCGGTGAAAGCAATGCAAATGAGGGAGACTGCGGCACCCTGGATCAAAAGGATGCGAGTCGGCACGCCATTCCGATTCACCCTGGAAAGAAAGGGGGGCAGGGCTCCTTTCTCGGCGGCGGCCAGTAGCCCCTTGCTTGGACCGATCACCCAGGCGTTCACGCTCCCAAAGACACCAAGCGCCATGCCGAATGCGACGATGCGGGCCAACGACCCGAGACCGTAGCGATCAAACATGCTCTGAAGCGCTTCGGTCACACCGCTTTGGAGATGGTATTGATCCGGGGCGAGGGCTGTCGCAATAGAGAGCGCGCCGAGGATGAAAACAGTCAGGATGACGCCTGCCGCGATCAGAATGCCGAGGGGGTAGGTCCGTTCGGGTGATCTCACTTCGCGCGCATGGGCGGCGGTCATCTCCATGCCCGCGAAGGCCAGCCAAACGGTCACCGCGAAGGTGATATTGGAGAAATTGCCCAAGTTGGGAATGAGCTCCGATCCGTTCTTCATCAGATTCGAGGGTTCGCCTTGGAGAAGCCCGAGCCCGGCAAGTCCCACCAACAGGGTGCCGGGAATGACCACTCCGCTGAACCCCCCCACGATGCTCACCCAGGCTGAACCCGACAGGCCTCGAAAATTGAGGAGCACCGAAAACCAGTAGGCCAAGAGCACCACGATGACGATAAAGGTTTTGCTCTCGGAAAGAGCGGCGGCTTGATCCGGTGCGACCGCGAAAGCCAAAGATGCAGCCCCGAAGGTCAAGACGACTGGGTACCAGCAGAGGTTCTGGGACCACTGCAAGAAAACCGCGACGAACCCCCAGCGTTCTCCGAAGGCCTCTCGAACCCACACGTAGACGCCGCCCCGTTCAGGCCAGGCCGTAGCGAGTTCGGCGGCCACCAGGGAGACGGGGAAGAAGAAAACGACGGCGGCCAGTAGATAGAAGAAGATCGAGCCGATTCCGTAGCTCGCCATCTGGGGCAGATCGCGCAGGCTGGCGATCGCCACAATGTTGATCATCGCGAGGCCAAAAAGGCCGATCGATCGTGATTCTTCCTGAGGCGGCGATCCAGAGCGCTCCACGTATTCCCTTCACTGGCTTTGGCTATCCGCCCGAGAGCATACCCAAGTGGCCTCATCGGCTCGGCGTGGCTGGCGGAGCCATGGAGAAAGGGCCGATTCTGGATGCCCCAAGAGGGATTTGTGTCATTCTCGTCCGGTGACTTGACGGCCTGAAGGATGGGCTGGCATTCTCTGCCAATGAAGATCGCGGTGGCGCAGCTCAATCCAACAGTCGGCGACCTGACCGGCAACCGAAAGCTCATCGAGGACGCCCTTCACGAGTCGATTGACCGGGGAGCGGATCTCCTCGTTTGCCCTGAGCTCGTCCTCACCGGCTACCCCCCGATGGATCTCCTCGCCCGAGATGGATTTGTGGAAAGCACGCTCCGCGAGCTGGAAGCACTTCTCGAGCATTCGCATCGAATTCCAATTGTCCTCGGCGTGCCGTTGCCCGTTGAGGGGCATGGACCGCAGCAGCTCAGCAACTCAGCGGTGTTGCTCGACGGTGGACGAATCGTGGGGCGTCAGGCCAAGACGTTGCTGCCGGCCTATGACGTCTTCGACGAGCGCCGTTACTTCGTACCTGCGGATTCGAGACAGGCCACTGTGCTCGACCGGCCAGGGATCGGTCCCATCGGATTGGCGGTTTGCGAAGATGCGTGGTGGCGCGAGCTCGATTATCCCCTCGACCCAGTGGGTGATCTGGTTCGGGCCAACGCCAAGACCGTTCTTAATTTGTCGGCCTCGCCGTGGCACGTGGGCAAGGGCGAACAGCGGCGCGATCTTTTTAGCCGGCTGGCCCGTGAGCATGGCGTCCCCATCGTCTTTGCCAATCAAGTGGGGGGCAACGACGAACTAATTTTTGATGGTGGCTCTTTCGTGGTCGACGCAGAGGGAAACGAAATTGGTTCACTGCCCCAATTTGAGACGGGCTTGCTGGTCGTTGATTTAGACTCTTCTGAAAAAAAATCCGCGAGTCGGCTCACGCGCGCCGGGGAACTCGAGCACGGCTTAGTGCTGGGGATTCGCGATTACTTTGAGAAACAGGGATTGCCCCGACGCGCCGTGGTGGGCCTCTCCGGAGGGATCGATTCAGCCGTCACGGCCCACCTTGCGGTCGAAGCCCTGGGCGCCGAGGGGGTTCTGGGCATTTTGATGCCGGGACCGTATTCCTCGGCTCACAGCGTGGACGACGCCCTAGCCTTGGCTGAGAACCTGGGGATCGAGACTCGGACCGTGGACATTCAGCCTCTCTATCGCGAATTCCGAAAGGTCTTTGCAGGCTTGTTTGGTGAGCAGGAAGACTACGGTTTAGCCGACCAGAACATTCAGTCGCGCTTGCGGGGCTCGACATTGATGGCGGTCTCGAATGCTGAAGGCCGACTGGTTCTGGCGACGGGCAACAAGAGCGAGCTATCGCTCGGCTACTGCACGCTCTACGGCGATATGATCGGCGGCCTCGCTGTGCTGGGGGATGTCTACAAGGGAGATGTCTACGCGTTGGCACGGCATGCCAATCACGACGCAGAACGCATTCCCCTCTCTTCGATCGATAAGCCACCGTCCGCCGAGTTGGCTCCGGACCAGACGGATCAGGATGATCTGCCGCCCTACGAAATCCTGGATGCGGTGCTCGAGCAGGTGATTGAGGGCGACTGCAATCCTCTGAGCATCGAACCGCCTCCGGGCGCCGATGCGGAACTCTGCAAGCAAATCGCGCTTCGCTTGGACCGAAATGAGTACAAGCGACGGCAAGGCCCATTGGTACTTCGGACGACGACGAAGGCGTTTGGGAGTGGCCGCCGGTTGCCGATTGTCCATCGCTTCGGCGTATGAAGACCTGCGGGCGCCGTCTTGACGGGGCCCTGCGCGCTTGAATCGAGTTCCCGCCAAGGCGTTCGGGATCGAAGGGGGGGTGGACGTATCCCTCTTTTCAGAGGATGATCCGCCCCCCGAATGGCTGATCGTCTTCGGGCCCACCGGAATTTATTCGAAGGGCCCGGTGCTCGATCGCCCTTAACCCGAGGTTTTTTTGACCATGTCTGTTGCCACCGATTCCCTGCAGCTTCGCTCCCTCGTGACTCCGGAGGGCGAGCTCGAAATCAGCTTGCATTCGGTGCCTGTCCCTGAGCCCGGTGAAGGCGAAGTGCTGGTGCGAATCGAGGCGGCTCCGATCAACCCCTCCGACTTGGCCTTGTTGGTGGGCCCGGCGGAAGTCGAACAGGGCAAGACAGAAGGATCAGGCCCAGACACGGTTTGGCGAGCTCCGATCCCTGAAGGAATGCGGGGCATCGTGAAAGCCCGAGAGGGTGAAAGCGCTGCGGTGGGCAACGAAGCCGCCGGCACAGTGGTGGCCGCAGGCTCCTCTGAGGCGGCCCAGGCACTTCTCGGCCGAACTGTGGCGGTTGTGGGGGGCGAGATGTTTGCCCAGCACCGCGTGGTGAATGCCTTCATGGCGATGCCGATGGAGGAGGGCACGACGGCCCAGGAGGCGGCCTCGAGTTTCGTCAACCCGCTGACTGCGCTGGGCATGGTGGAAACCATGAAGATGGAGAACCACAAGGCGTTGGTTCATACGGCGGCGGCTTCCAATCTCGGCCAGATGCTGGTGAGGCTCTGTCAGGCAGATGGAATTCCTCTGGTCAACATTGTTCGAAAATCGGAACAGGAAGAAATTCTGCGAGGTCTCGGGGCGGAGTATGTGATCAATTCATCCTCCCCCAATTTTCGCCGCGATTTGGTGGACGCCATCAAGGCCACCGAGGCGACGCTGGCCTTTGACGCCACCGGAGGAGGCGAATTGGCGAATTCGATTCTGGGCGCCATGGAGCAAGCCGCCGCGGCTGGACAGGCTTATAACCGATACGGGTCAGACGTTTTCAAGCAGCTCTATATCTACGGCCGGCTCGATCTGTCGCCGGTTGTTTTGACCGCCGCCTATGGTTTTTCTTGGAGCATCGGTGGCTGGCTTCTGACCCCATTTCTGCAAAAAATTGGAATGGAGCGGATGCGGGCGCTGCAACAGCGGGTGGCCCGCGAAATCAAGACGACTTTCGCGAGTCAGTATGCGGGAACTCTCTCGCTCCCTGAGGCGCTTGAGGCCGAAAACGTTCGGGTTTATGCCCGGCGGGCAACGGGTGAGAAATACTTGATCGAGCCTTGAGACGGCTGGGCCTGATTGCGATTCGACGAGTGGGTGGGTCCGGGGCGGGCGTGTGTTTCAGGCCTAGACCGGCCTTTCGCCAATGATCGTCACGCGGTCCATCTGCCGTCTTTGCGGCCAGTAATCGTTGGCCGCATAGTGCTGAACCGCCCGATTGTCCCAGAACGCGATGCTGTTTTTTTCCCACTTAAACCGGCACTGAAATTCAGGCACGGTCGACTCACGAAAGATCTGGGCGAGGATAAGGTCGCTCTCTTCTTGACTCATGCCGACAATATGGCTGGTGAAGGCGGCATTTGCATAGAGTGATTTTTCGCCGGTTTCCGTGTGGGTGCGGACCAGGGGATGCTCGACGGCGGGGTATTGAGCTTGTTGGCGAGCAAGGTCTTCGGGGCCGAGGAGGCGCCCGAAGCTTTGGGTGAAGTCATTCACCGCCGTTCGCCCTTCGATGGACGCCTTGATCTCGTCACTCAAGCATTCGTAGGCAGCGACCATGTCGGCAAAAAGAGTGTCACCGCCGATTTCCGGAACGATGTGGGCGCGAAGAATTGACCCGAAGGATGGAATTTCTCGCCAGCTGACGTCGCTGTGCCAGACGTTTTCGTAGCCTGGCACCTTTTCATCCTTGTCGAAGCGAATGACCTCAGAGTCAGGTGCGTCTGAAGGAATGAAAGGGTGCTCTTCGAGTTCGCCAAAGGCACTCGCAAAGGCCAGATGTTGCTCTGCGCTGAGGTCCTGATCGCGAAAAAAAAGCACACGATATTTGAGAAGTGCGCTCCGGATCTCTGAAAGAGTATCGGCAGCGAGCGGCTGTCGAAGGTCGAGGCCGCTGAGCTCGGCGCCCAAGCAGGGACTCAGGCGTTGGGCTTGGAAGTGCTTCCACTCCAAGGCGCCGAGTTCGAGGTTGCGTTGCTCGAGATACGGACGCGGACCGGGCTGCATGTTGTGCTGGTACGACATGGAGAGAGTTCCCCTCTGCGGGCCGAGAGTCTTCGCTGCGGCTTTGTGGGTTCAGTTGACAGTCATTCGACTGGCGGAGCGCTTTCGTGTCCAATCCGAATGACTATTTTGAAAGTACTCAGGCCGTTGCTTGAGGGCTCGGGTTTCGAGCCAAAGTCTCTTGAGATGGCGAACCGAGCGGTTTAGGCGGTCGTCTTGGTACGCGCTTCGCCCGTGCATGACGTGGTAATTGTTAATGAACTGCATATCTCCCGGAAGGAGCGCCATCGAGATGTGGTGCATGGGGTCGTCAGCCAACTCGACAACGCGGGCCAGGGCCTTTTTTGCTTGATCGGTCAGGCGCGGTGCATCCGCATGTCGCTGTGAGGCAAGAGTATAGGGTGGGATGCAGCGCACAAAGAGCCGACCTGCGCATTGGGTAAAAATCGGCACTGTATACCAGCCCACACCACCCTGGGGCTGTTCGCCTCGAAAATCAAAGGGCTGGGGCTTGTAAAACTCGGCGGCCAGTTCCGGACTTTCTCGCACGAGTTGATTATGAATCGTGACCGAGTTTGCCACCCTAGAGAGCCCACCTTGGGTACCGTTTTGGAGGCAGAGTAAGCCAACGAGGTCAGAGCCGTCGGTGTGGAAGGGAAGGGCGATCCCACCGAGCTCGTTGCCGCGCGCCTCGGGATCGTCGGTGGCGCGACCTTGGTCGGTGACGTCTCCGAGCATGTGGCCATGCTTATTTTGGGCCCATGGCTTGCCAAGATGCATTCCGATACCCCAGTAGAGCATTTCCATCTCTGACTGGTCGTAGCGGTTGCGCTCGATGCCGCGGATCCGGACAAATCCTCGCCCGTTGATCAGCTCATCTTCAATTCGGGCCAATCGAGAGCCGAGTTTTTGGAGCGGGAAGTCCTCTTTGTCGATATCGAGGATGTCTTTGGATGTCGCCATTGCGTGCCGGAGGGCCGTGTCCGCTTCCTCAAGCTCGGCCTCTCTGAGGACTTCCGTCCAGATTGATTCATCCGTGAGTGCGTCGGCTGTCCACTCGCATTGTGTTTCGAGGGGTTCGAGATCCATCATGGGGTTCAGCCTTCTTTCTGATCTAGGTCTTGGAAAAATTACCTTGGCTTGCCTTCTTTTCCACGCAGCGGATGACTTCAGTCTGGTAGACCTTTCCCCGCTCGTTGAACAAGTCGAGCAGGTGAAGCGCTGTGGGCACAAAGCTGAAGCCGATTTCATGTTCCGGATCCCACTGAAAGATCGACCCGCCAAGTCCCATCCAGCCGTAAAAACCTTCGCGGCCGGAGTTCAGGTCTTCATCGAGTTGCGTCCAGCCTGACGAAGGCGGTGTAAAGAGGTTGATTCCCCCCTGAGTGAAATTGGTTTGACTAAAGCCCATCTCAGACTGAATGGGGTTGCTGTGTAAGGCGCGCCAAGCTCGGTCGCTGAGATATTCCCGGTCGGTCCATTTGCCTTTTGCCGACATGACCGCCCCCAATTTAGCCAGTCCACGGGCTGTCCCGTTGGCGGCCGCCGATGGGGTTTCTCCCATGGCCACTTTTCGCTGGTTAAAGAAGTCCACGTCTTTCATTCCGATATAGGGAGGCGGTGCGTTGCGCGCCGTCGAATTCCGATATGTTGGAATCACCTTCAAAAAGCGCCGAAACAGCGCAAAGAAGCTGTGATGGATGCGCCGGCCTAAAGCTTTGGGCTTGAGGCTTTGGAGGAACACAAAAGCCCAACCGAGGAGCTTGACCGGGCGAATTCTTTCGAGCTCGCTTTCGGGAACACCAATGAAGACATCCGCTTCGAGGGGGCCGCAGACCTCCTGCCGTAAAAATTCGCCGACAGTTCTGCCTTGAGGCTCGGCGCGTCGAAAAACTTCATTCACGATCCAGCCTCGAGTGACCGCATGATATTCGCGCGGCCCGACTTGGCCTTTCGGAAATTTCTGTTTTTGGCTTTCAATCACTCGACCCACGCGGTTGTCCCTGAGGGCATTGGGATTCAGGTCATCGGGGTCAAGAGAAGTATCGAAAGAGGCCAGTCCACTTTCATGTCGCATGAGATCCGCGAGCGTGACTCCCTCTTTTTTCTGCTGAGCGAATTCGGGCCAATACTGGGCGATGGGGGTGTCGTAATCCAGGCAACCGCGATCGACCAACATGGCCACTGCAATCGACTCGAGGCTTTTGCCGCTGCTGAAAATATTGACCAAAGAATCGGCGGAGAAAGAGCCGTCGTCGGTCGCGGCGCACCAGAGGTCGACGACTTTTTCGCCCTGATGATAGACGCAGAGTTGGGTGTTCTCTTCGGCCATCGTGATGACTCGTTTTTCGTAAAGCGCTTTGACTGATTCGAAGCCGGGCGCCACGTTTCCATGAACTCGGCAGCCTTTGCCCGTCAGATGCATATGAGCCTCCGTTGCGATGGCCCTCCAGACTACCTTGGTCGAGAGGGTCTGGGCCAGTCGTAGAAAATACGCCTCGGAGAGCGCCCTCAATGCGCCGCCAGCAGCGCTTGGCCCGATGAGCAGTGGGTGTCTGGGTGCGCGACCTCCCCTGAGGTGAGTGGGCTCTCGGGGTCCGCCATCACCTCGTGATTGGATAGACTCGGCGTCCTAAAGGAGGTCGTCGATGAAAGTGGATGGAATGGTGGCTTCGGGAATGAAGCAGATCGGTCAAGAGGCCGCTCGGCTCGAGTCTCTGGGTTACGATGGCCTGCGGCTGGCTGAGCTGAATCATGATCCCTTCTTAAGCCTTGCTCTGGCGGCCGCCCAAACCCAGACGATCGAGCTCGTGACCTCCGTGGCCGTCGCTTTCTCTCGGAATCCGATGTCCATGGCCATATTGGCCCACGATCTCAACCGATTTTCCGATGGCCGATTTGTCTTGGGCCTCGGTTCGCAAGTGCGACCCCATATCGAGCGGCGGTTCAGCATGCCGTGGCATAAAGCTGCCCGGCAGATGCGTGAATTTATCGAGGCGATGCAAGCCATCTATGACTGCTGGTATGACGGTGAGCGTTTGCACTATGTAGGCGAGTACTATCAGCACACTTTGATGCCGGATACTTTCCGTCCCGATGATGCCGATGGGCCTCGTCCCCGAATTGTCCTCTCGGCGACCGGGCCTCTGATGACGAAAGTGGCTGCTCGTGTGGCTGATGGCATGATCATGCACCCCTTCTCGACGGAAAAATATATGCGCGAGGTGACGATCCCAGCCATCGAGGCAGGTCTTGAGGACCGCGGTCGCTCCCTTAACGATTTCGAACTCGACTATGCCCCCTTGGTGGCCTCAGGGTCGAGTGAGGAGGCATTGGAGCAAGCCGTCGAGTCCATTCGTGGACGTATTGCCTTCTATGGTTGTACCGTTGCCTACCGGCCGGTTTTAGAGATTCACGGTTGGGGGGATTTGCAGGATGAACTGATTTCATTGAACAGGGCTCACGCCACTGAAGAGATGAGTCGGTTGATCACCGACGAGATGCTAGACACTTTTGCCATCGTTGGTCCGCCGGAGGAAGTGGTCAAAAAGATGACGCGTCGGTTTGGTGGCCTCATTAATCGAACAGGGTTGTTTATTCCCGGTCTCAGCGATGAGCAGAACCGCGAGCTTATTGGTCGGCTTCGCGCAGGAGACGCCTGAGTTGAAAAGCGGTTTTGGGGCGCCGCGCCTTGGATCCTCAGAAGTGATAGATTTGACACCGGTCCTCAGGCCGCATCGCCTATGGAAGGCGCGGAGTGAGCGGGTGAGGTGAAGGAGTCGGCTGTTTGAGGGCAGGCAGGACACCCCAACACACGCAAAAGCCGGACTCCTTCCCCGCGCCGACAAGTCCGGGTCAAGCGCCGATGGAAGAAGAGAAGCGCTCAAAAATCCGTTGGTTTTGGGCACTCTTTGCAGCGGCTTTGATCGTCCGCATTCTTTCCATTCTGCCCTTGCTGGGCACCCCCCTTTTGGAAATCGTCATGGGGGATGCCCTGAACTACGTCGCGCGCGCCAAGGCCGTCTCGGCGGGTGATTGGATGGGTCAGGAGGTCTTTTACCAAGCGCCTCTGTACCACTACTTCTTGAGCCTGCCTTATGCGGCCTTCGGCCAGGACGATCGGCTCGTTCGTGGAATCCAGATTTTACTGGGATCGCTGTCTTGCGGCCTACTGGGTTTAGCGGGTTGGCGATGGGTTTCAAAAGCCGTTGGTCTTGTCGCCGGAGGGATGCTTGCTCTGCATGGCTCGGCCATTTTTGCCGACCTGACCTTGCAGAAGTCAGTGCTGGATCTCTTTTTCGTCTGCCTATTGCTGTGGCTCCTGGCGGTCTCGAGGGATATCCCTTCTTTCGGAAAGTTTTTTGCCTTGGGTGCGGTCTTGGGCCTCTTCATCCTCAATCGAGAGAATGTTCTGATCTGGCTCGCGGTCATTTTTCCCTGGATCTGGATCGAATGGCCCGGTCGTGGCCCGGATCGTTTCAAATTCTCCGCGGGCGTGGTGTTAGGCTTGGTGTTGGTATTGGCACCCGTCGCTCTGCGAAATGCCTCGATTAGCGGTGAAATGCATCTCACCACTTCTCAGTTCGGCCATAACTTCTATATCGGCAACAATCCTGTCGCAGATGGAACCTATCGTCCGCTACTCGTTTATCGAGGAGATCCAAGGGTCGAGCAGCAAGATGCCATTTTGATCGCCGAGCGCGCATTGGGGCGATCTCTTTCTCCGGCTGAAGTTTCGGGTTTTTTCACCGATCAGGCGCTGAACTATATTCAGTCCCAGCCATTGGATTGGGTTCAGCTTTTGTTTCGAAAGTCGATGCTGGTCATCAATGCAGTGGATTGGGTCGATACGAAAGATCAGTACTCCTTTGCCGCTCGCTCTCCGATGATGCGGTTGAGCGAATCATTCGTTCATTATGGCGTCGTAGCGCCTCTGGCGATTTTAGGGCTGATTGTGACGTGGCCTCGGCGGAGGTCGCTTTGGTTGCTCTATGGCCTTTTTGCGGTTTACACCGCTTCGCTTCTGTTGTTTTACGTTTTTGGTCGCTACCGGCTGCCGACGACCCCGATCGTTTTGATTTTTTCGGCGTCGGGCCTAGTGATGTTTCCCGCCTATCTACGAAGCCAGCGCATGCGACCGATCGCGCTCGCTCTTGGGGTTGTGCTCGCGGTGGCGATTGCTGCGAATTGGCCTTTGTCTGAAAAGAAATACATGCGGTCTGTGACGGAATATAATTTGGGCAACGAACTCTACGCCATGGATAGAGCCCAAGAAGCCAAGGCGCATTACCGCGAGGCGATTCGGCTTTATCCTGAAAATGCTCTGGCGCACCAAAACTTAGGTTCGCTTTTGGCCATGGAGGGGGACAGCGCTGCCGCAGTCGAATACTTTGATGGAGCGCTTGCGATCAATGAAGAGTTCACCGAAGCTCATTTCAATCGAGCCCGTGCTCTGATGGATCTAGGCGAAACCGAGGGCGCCCTGACGGGTTACGCCAAGGGCCTGACAACTGTTTCTCCGACTGTCGAAATTCTTGTTGAAGTGGCAGAGGCTTATGCCCAGGCGGGTGATGAAGAGACCGCTCGTCTCTATTTGGAGGAAGCTTTTCAACTTGATCCCCAGTCGACCGAGATCAGGAAGGCTAGGCGTCGGTTGGGATGGAAAGAGCCTTTCTGATGAGGCGTGCTGCTGTATTGACTCCGAGGAGATCGATGCTTCAACGCCATCGCATCCCCACATTCACTGGGGTGGGCAAGGATCCCGCTGAGATGTTGCTTCGCATCGAAGACCCGGGGAGCCTTCGAGGTGGATGAAAAGCGGTGGTTGGCGCTGGCGCTCGTTGTTCTGTTGGGCGTCTATTTTGGATTCGCTCTCCATGGGGCGGGTCGCACGGCCGTCACCGTTGACGAGCTAGGCCATTTGCCTTCGGGTCTTCTCTATCTTGAAACAGGAGATCCCCGCTTCGCGTCTTTGAATCCACCTTTGGTCAATGTCATTTCCGCTCTGCCCGTCGCCGGCGAAGTTTCGCCGCAAGATCTGGCTCGTCTCGAGGCATCAGAGGACCCCTTTTCCTTTTGGGAAAACGGCTACCGCTTCATGGAGATCAACCGTTCGCAGTATCTCGACCTCATGGATCGAGCGAGGCGAGGCCCCATCTTCATCGTGGCTCTTCTTGGTGTCCTGTTGTTTTTTTGGGCCGGGCGTCTGAGCCCCGAAGCGCCTGGGCTGGCTGGCCTTCTGGCAGCGGGGCTCGTGTTGCTTTCTCCCAACGTCTTGGCCCAAGCCAGTCTCGTCGGGACCGACACAGGGACAGCTTTTTTCGTCGCCCTATCGGTTTTTACCTTCGGATTGTTTTTGAATCGTCCGACTCTTGCGTTCGCCCTTTGCGCAGGACTGACTCTTGGCCTCGCTCAACTCACCAAGTTTTACGCGCTTTTGCTGTATCCGAGCTTTCTGATTCTGATGATCTTTTGGCGACGATCACGACTTGAGTCTTCGTCGGAGGAAACCATGAGCCGTCGGGTCCAGTGGTGGGCTTTGGTCGCAATGGTCCCGGTGAGCCTAGTCGTCATCAACTGCGGGTATCTGTGGGCTGAATTCTCAGCGACCCTTTCTGAAGTAACTTTGCAGAGTCCACTGATGCAGTCCATTTCCAACAGCGCTTTGGGGCGCCTGCCTCTTCCCCTGCCGGCCGCCTACCTTCGCGCGTTTGACGGACAGCTTGTCGAGGTGGCGTCAGGAATGCCCTCAGTCCTCTGGGGAGAGCGATTTCAGGGAGGACGCTGGGACTATTTCCTGGGGCTTCTGGCGATGAAGACGCCCATCCCGATTTTCCTAGCTTTCGCAGTCGCCGTATTTGGAGCCGCTCGAGGACATGGCTTGCCTCGTCGCGAGTCAATGCTGCTCTGGGTGTACCCCGTGTTGCTCTTTGTTGTCTTATCCCTCGGAGAACGACGGCAACTCGGCCTTCGGGCTCTTCTTTCAGCGGCACCATTTGTGGCGCTCTGGACTGCGAGCGTATTCGCTCGCACCGTCCCGCGTCGATGGCGGTTGCCCGGTGCAGCGTTGGTTCTTGTTGGTCTAGCAAGTACGAGCTTTGCTTCTCACCCGCACCATCTTGCCTACTTCAACCCCCTTGTAGGGGGTCGCGATCAAGGGTACCAACAGGCTTCCGACGCCAATGTCGATATCGGCCAAGACCTCGGCGAATTGGCTGACTACTTGAACGCGTCGGGGGAGGAAAAGGTTCAACTCCTCTATTTCGGAAGCGTTGATCCAGGCCTCTACGGGATTGACTATGTGGTGCCGGAGCCGGGTGAACTTCAGCCCGGGTTGCTTGCGGTCAGTGTCTCTCTCTATTACCTCCGCTATCCGATGTACGACCATGGAACCCTGCGACCCGTGGGTCCAGTGAATATTCCGCTTGAGCCCATTGCGTCGATTGGCGGGTCGATCCACATTTTCCGAATTGATCCATGACGTAAAGCTTGAAGCCAACGAGGCATTGTGGATCATTGATGGGCTTAGAACGCTAAGGAACAAAGTGATGCAGCAGCTCGAAACAGATTATTTGATCATCGGTGCAGGGGCGATGGGGATGGCCTTCGCTGATGAAGTGCTGACACGCGATGCATCTGTTCGAATCACTCTGGTCGACCGCCGTGCGAAGCCGGGTGGTCACTGGAATGATGCCTACCCCTTCGTCACGCTTCACCAGCCCGCGGCCTTTTACGGGGTGAATTCTGAACCGCTGGGTCCAGGTGGAACGTATCTTGCCTCGGGTTCAGAAGTTTTGACCTACTACGAAAAAGTCTTGCGAAAATGGGAAGACACGGGACGGCTCCAGTTCTTTCCTCGCTGCGAATATCTCGGATCCCAACGTTTCCGCTCGCTCTTGAATCGTCAGTCTGAATTCTCCGTAGCGGTGAAGCGGAAAACAGTGGATGCAACCTATATGAACGTGAGGGTACCCTCTACTCGTCCCCCGGGATACGAAGTGGCAGAAGGGGCCAACCTTGTGGCCCCCAACGAATTGGTTCGAAACACCGGAACCCCTTCGGATTACATCGTGATTGGCGGAGGCAAGACAGGGATTGATGCTGTTCTTTTTCTCTTGAGATCGGGATGCGCACCGGAGCAGATCCGGTGGGTGATCCCGCATGACGCCTGGCTGATTGATCGAGCCACCTTTGACCCTGCTCGGTTTGTTGAGTTGGGCTCCCAGATGCGGGAGATTGCCGAGGGCGATTCCCTTGACGCAATCATGGCGTCTCTCGATGCCTCGGGAAAGCTTCTGAGACTGGATCCTCAGGTTTGGCCGACGAAATATCGGTGCGCCACGGTCAGTCGAGAAGAATTGGCTGAGCTTCGTCGGGTGGACCAGGTGGTTCGCATGGGACGGGTTCAGCGGGTGGCCCCCGATTCCATCGCCCTCGAGAAGGGTGCGCTGACGCTTGGGCCGGACAGTCTCGTCGTCGATTGTACGGCGGATGGTTTGGCGAAGAGACCGGTTCGCCCCGTATTTCACGGGAAAGAAATCACCCTGCAGTCAACTTTTGTCTGCCAGCAGGTCTTCAGCGCAGCCTGGATTGGCTATTTGGAATCTCGAATCGCCGAGGATGCGAAAAAGAACGAACTCTGTCGCCCCGTTCCGCATCCTGAGTTTGTAGTGGACTATTTCTCAACCTTGATCGCGACAACTGAGAACATCGCCTTAGGTTTGAAGCGATTTCCGCTCTGGTTTGCGCGGAGCCGGCTTTCCGCGCTGAACTATTTTGGACTCCGGGCGGCGGTGCGGCTAGGGATCCGAGAGAGGAAAGCCCAGGCACAAGCGCTGACCAAAGCCAAGGAAATCCTTGGGATTGAAGACGCGCCTTGATGGCTTCTAGGATAGGAAGAGCTTCTTCGACGACAGAGGTCAACGACCTTGGCTAACCCGACTGAGGGGCCGCTTCTTCCCCTCTTAATGTTTGGGCTGATGCTGGGAATGGGGCTTTCGCTTACCTGGGGCGATTTTCGACGCATTGCCCAAGTCCCGACATCGATCATCGTCGGCACCTTGCTTCAATTGGTCGCGATGCCGATGGCAGGTGTTGTCATCGCCAAAGTGTATTCCTTGCCCCCACTTTTGACGGTGGGCTTGGTTGTTTGCGCAGCCTGCCCGGGCGGTCTGGGTTCGAACGTGTTCGTGCACTTCGGTCGAGCTCATACTGCACTTTCAATTAGCTTGACGGCGATTGCCACTCTAGTGACGCTGTTGACGCTGCCTCTTTGGATTCGAGTGGCTCAGAGTACGGCGGGCGCTCAGGTCGATTCGGTTGAGGTGCCGCTGTTCGCAACCGCCCTGGAACTGGGAGGGTTTACGATCCTGCCCATTCTGGTTGGGATGGGACTGCGTAGCGTGCGCGCCAGCGCGCAGAAATGGGAGCGACCCATCACGGCTTTTTCGGGACTGGGACTTTTTGGAGTCCTGTTGATAGACAATCTGGACCGCCCCAACCCACCCACGGAACTCTTTTTGCTGAGTCTCGTGCCGTGTCTCTGGCTGCTGGCGTCCGCAGGCGTTCTGGGATTGGGGATTCCCCGGCTCCTTGGCCGTTCCTGGGCGGACTCTGTGACGATTGCCGTCGAGCTCTGTGTCAAAAATGCTCTTTTGGGAATGGTTGTCGTGGCGACCGCTTTTCAGGAAATTGATGCGACGATTCCCCTTTTTGCCTACTCGACTCTGATGGCTCCACCGGCAATTCTCATGTTGGCGATCTATCGCTTCTGGCCTCGTCAGAGCGCTTGACACGCGGAAGGCCAGCCATCGGTATCCCATCGGAGCTCGCGGATGTTGAGAGAGGGCTGGTAGTTTCTGTTTGCATCTTTGGCATGATGAACGAGCCATTCCTTTCCGCCGTCGCTGAACACCTCGGAGTGCCCCGTACCGATCCATGGGGGATCGCCGTCTAGAACCAGAGTGCCTCCGCCGAGATCGAGCCGCCGTCCTTGTTTGTCGAGGTACGGTCCTGTGACATTCCGAGATCGACCCATTCGGATTTGATAGCGCGTGTTCTCGCCCTGACAGCAATGATTGAACGACACCATCAGGTAGTAGAAGCCATCTTTGTAGAAGATTGAAGGGGCTTCGATGACGGGGTCCTCTTGGAGGAGCCACCGCTGGGCGACCATCTGATAGCGAGAGCCCGGCCTTGGCCTCAGGGTTTCTGGCTCGAGTTCAACCAATCTGATTCCGCCTATGGTTGAGCCCACAAGAAGCCACGGTTTGCCCGTCTGATCCACGAAGAAGTGAGGGTCAATGGCATTGAAGGTCGCCTGATCATCTCCACACCATACTTTGATGTCGTCAAAAAACGGCCGAGATCGAAGGATTAAACCGTGGTCGATCCATAGTGAGCGAGGGTTCTGTGGGTCGAGCGTCGCACTGGTTGCGAGTCCCGTGGCGGCGTTGCAGGTCTCCGACTCGTGGGATTGATAGAACAATACGTATTGGCCTTGGTAATATGAAATGTCGGGAGAGCCGATGTGGTCGGCCGCAGGGATGGCCTGCTTAAGCCAGTCAGGGATTTGCTCGAAGAGGTTCCCTTCATGTTTCCAGTCACGCAGGTTGTCGGAGCTATAAAATCCCCCGAGCCGATCAGACGAGAAGACGTAGTAGGTTCCGTTCTCCTCAATGATGGAAGGGTCGTGAATCGGCGTCGCGCCCCCATCAGGGTGAACAATGTTTTCGTTCACCGTGCATTCCAGTGGGGCATCCTGGCAGGCTAAACAAAGAGTGCTCCCGAAGAGACAGACCAAGGCGAGCAAGGCATGTCTCGGCAGGCGCAATTGTCTTTGGCTTTGCTTGACGCAGTCCGGTTTCGGGAGCAAGTATTGGAGTGAAGTTGGAAACGAGAAGTTCATAGGCAGCTTCCATCCACTCAATCAAAAAGGCTTAGTGCAAGGCTGCGTCTCAGGTCACCCAGGCCACAGAACGCTATCAGACCCCAGGGATTGCTCGCCGCCTGAAGGCGCTCTGGGTCGAAGCGGACTCTTTGGGTCAGTCTGACCTGAAGACTAGAGGGGTGCATCAATCTTGGATATTGGCGAATATTGATCGTGATGCATAATTTTGAACGATTGTCCTTCGACGGTGCGATTGATGGCGATGGCCATATCCTTGAGCCGCCTGACTTGTGGCAGCGATACTTGGAGCCGGCTTTTCGGAAACGGGCGCCGACGATCCGGAAGGATGCCGAGGGCCTTGAATACCTCGAGATCGATGGACGGAGCTCTTCTATCGTCCGAGGGGGAATGCCGGCTGGACTTGGGGCGATGGACCGGGTGGGGGGGCAGGTCTTTGAGCGTGAGGCCGTCACCGGCCTTCGCTACGTCGACGAAGCAGCCTTGGGCGCTATGGATGCCTCGGAGAGAATCCGCCGACTCGATTTTGAAAACCTCAAAAAGGTCTTTATCTATCCAACGCTGACCCTTTTCTGGATCGCTGAATGTGAGGACGAGGGTTATACGCAGGCCTGCTTGCAGGCCTATAACCGCTGGATTGTAGACTTTTGCTCGGACTCAGGGGGCCGACTGCTTCCTATCGCCCAGCTGTCCCTAGGCGATCCTGCGGCAGCCGAGGCCGAAGTTCACCGCGTGGCGGAAGCCGGCGCAGTCGGCGTTTTTGTTCCGCCTTTTCAGTGGACACGGAAGCCTCTGGGTGATCCGAGTCACGATCGTGTTTTCGCCGCGATTGAGGCGTCGGGGCTCACCCTCGGGATCCATCCTTCCTTAGAGCCGACTTGGACAGCGCCCGGCCGTTATGGCCGATACACCAGCGGCCGATACGCTTTTTTTCTGAACGTGACCTCGGCCGATTCGGTGCGAAATGCTTTTACCTCCCTCTTTCAATATGGTGTCTTTGAGAAGTATCCTGCGCTTCGCTGTGTGATTCTCGAGTCGGGTGCGGGTTGGATTGGCTATTGGCTTGACCGGATGGACACGGTTTACGCATCTCCCCAGGGCGCAGCCTTGCGACCCATTTTGCCCGAGAAGCCAAGTGTCTATTTTAGACGTCAGTGCTGGATCTCAGGGGACCCAGATGAACAGACTCTTGCCGATATCATCCCCCGTGTGGGCTCGGATCGTTTTTTCTGGGCTTCGGACTTCCCTCATCCAGACCATCCGCCGACGTACATACGCGAAGTCGAACGGCTGACCCAAGAACTGCCCGAGGCAGACCGCGCTGGGTTCTTGGGGCTAAACGTCTTGCGCGCTTTCGGGCTCAGTGCCTCGGGCTTTTGAACACGGTTCCTTCTGCGGTCACTGTGCCGAAGGCCTAAACAAGCTCAATCCAGACGCCACAGATTTTCCAGGCCTGTCCGCGTTTCTCGAAGCCTCGCTCCATCGCGATCCGTTCAACGACCTCTGGTTTTTGCGCTGAGACTTCGAGCCCCGTGACCCCCTCACCGCGCCCATCCGTAACGGCTTTGAAACGAATTCGCCCTTTCGTTAACGCGAGATCGCAGCCATTGCGCTGGAGGCCAAGGGCTTCGGCCCAACGACCGGCCATTTGCTCGGGGTTTTCGGCTTGAATCGTAACCCCCACAATCCCAGTCACGACGTTTGTTCTGCTTCGTGTCTCCCAGTTGGGCCCGGCCCATCGCCAGCTCTCGGGCGGATCCATTCGGTCGATTGACAAGATGGCTCCGCCGGTATCGCGCGGGTGGAGATGGATGCTTTCAGCATCTCCAAGATCCACTTCCCACGCGATGCGAATATTGAGCGCCTCGATTCGGGCTCGGTCGACCTCAAGGTTGTGACTCTGGACGATGACCATGTATCCGCCGTCGCCTCCCCGTCGCTCAAGCAGTCGGCCAGCGGTGGTGTTTTCCTGCTTGGGCGAAACCACCTCAAGGTAAGTTTCACCTATCGGGAAGACAGCATTTTCGAGCCCAAATGTCGCCACACCTTTGTCCGCGAAGGGCTCGCCCAGCCCCAGCGTCGTTTGAAGGTCGTCGACAGCGGTGTCAAGATTCGAAGCCACCAGGGCGATCTGCCGGAGATACATGGACCCTCCTTCAAGTCTCGTTTCTATTCGATTGGTCGATGGGTTTTGCGGCCTTCTGGGGAAGTCCTAGCATCTTCCCATGGTCAAAATCAGGGTTCACCTTCTTTTCGTGCTCCTTGCCGCATTCGCCTCTTTAGCGATTGGCACCGGCTGTCAGCCCAGCCAAACGGAGCCCGCCCCCCCCGTGGATTTACAGGCGGCCGCAAACAGCGTCTTTTCCCAGTTTGGAGAAGATGGCGTCATCGAGAAAATTTTCGAGGTCATCGAACCCGGGCCCAAATTTGCGGTCGAGTTTGGCGCCTATGATGGCGTGACCAACAGCAATATGCGCAACCTTGTCGTGAACAAGGGGTGGAGCTCATTTCAGATCGAGGGCGACGAGCAGCGGGCCGCGCAGTTGGCCGACAACTATGCGGATTATCCGGGTACCCGCACGTTGAATGCATGGGTGTGGCCCGGGAATGTCGAAATTCTCTTTGAGGAGAACGGAGTCCCCAAGGATCTCGATTTTCTCGTGGTTGATATTGACAGTAATGACTATTACATCTGGCGGATGATTCGGGAATTTAGGCCGAAGGTCGTGATGATCGAGGTCAATATGGCTTTCGCTCCGCCCGAAAAAATGGTGATCGATTATCACCCTATGAACTACTGGGATCTGACGTACTACACCGGGGCCAGTATTGTGTCGATGACAGAGCTCGCCAAGGAGAAGGGCTATGAGATCGTCTACTGCATGGAGATGCCTTCACCGAACTGCTTCTTTGTCGAACGCCAATACTTTGATCGGTTTGGGATTGAAGACAACTCTCCCGAAGCGATGTATCAGAGGCCGGTACCGGCTGCATTCAATCGCCCCGAATGGAAATGGGGACGGGATGGAATGCCCTGGCCTCCAGGGAAAGACAAGCTGAGCTGGAAGAATCTCAAGATCGAGAAGAAATTTATTTTCGATCGATAAGCCCACTGGGCCTGTTGTGGCTCGGTCCCGAAGAGAACGGGCGAATCCAGTAGAGGAGAATGCGGGTGGAGGGGCGTGATCCGGAGTCGTCGGGGGTAATCGCACGCCTAGGCGTCTGGGATGGCGTGAGCATCATCGTCGGCATCGTGGTCGGTGTCACGATCTTTAAGGCTCCGCCACTGATTTTTTCAAATGTATCAGGGCCGATACAGGGGCTGGCTGCTTGGGGGCTGGGCGGCGTTCTCTCCTTGATCGGAGCCTTGTGTTATGCCGAGCTGGCTTCGACCTATCCAAGAGCCGGCGGAGACTACGTCTATCTTACGCGGGCCTACGGTCGGCTGACTGGATTCCTATTTGGCTGGGCTCAGCTTTCCGTCATTTTGACCGGGAGCATCGGTGCGATGGCGTATGTTTTTTCGGACTACGCGGTCGAGTTTTGGAGTCAGAGTGGCGGATCTGAAATAGGCGCCTGGTATGCGGCGGCAGCCGTAGCGGGTTTGAGCTTGGTCAATGGTTTGGGTGTTCTCATGAGCAAGGGCATCCAGAACATTTTGACTCTGGCAAAAGTTCTGGGCCTCGTTGCCATTTGTGCGGCGGGGTTATGGGCGACTGACGGCGGGATCGCCCCCCCCCTGGACACACCCGAGGGATCAGGTCTCGGCTTCGGTTTTGCGATGATCTTCGTTTTGTATGCGTACGGGGGTTGGAATGACGCCGCTTTTGTGGCCGCCGATGTGAGAGATCCACAACGCAATATTGCCCGGGTCTTGCTTTATGGCACCGGTATGATTGTGATCATCTATTTGTTGATCAATGCGGCTTTTTTATCTGCACTGGGTTTCGAAGGGTTACGAGCCAGTTCAGCCCCCGCCATCGACGTGCTTGAGCCCTGGCTCGGCCAGTGGGGCGGTCGATCGATGGGGGTTCTCGTGATGGCCTCTGCGCTAGGCGCGATCAATGGTCTGATCTTCACAGGCTCGCGAATTTATGCCAGTGCTGGAGAAGACCATCGGCTATTTGCCCGGCTGGGGCGTTGGAATCCGCGGCTGGGTGCACCGCTTTGGTCGCTTGCGGTTCAAGCTGTTTTTGGCCTGTCGATGATTCTGGGCGTTGGAACCGAGGTGGGACGGACTAGTTTTGATGTTTTCATGAAAGGAATTGGCTTGTCCGCTCTGCCCTGGGAGCGTTTCGGGGGAGGATTTGATGTCTTGGTCGCGGGGACGGCTCCGGTCTTCTGGCTCTTCTTTTTACTGACTGGACTTTCGCTTTTCGTTCTGCGCCGAAAAGATCGTGATATCGAGCGACCCTTTTCGGTTCCCTTCTACCCGTGGGTCCCGATCGTCTTCTGCTCGACAAGCGTCTACATGCTTTGGTCCGCGCTCGATTACGCCCGGGCGCTGTCGCTGATCGGCATCGTTCCGCTCTTGCTCGGTTTGGTGCTCTATGGATGGAGTGAGCGAGGGGCCATTCGCTCGTTTGAGGCCGAATGAAGTCGACGCGCTTGAGGGTCGCCTGGGGACGGTTCTCCTCCGACTTTGAAGGGGATCAGCCGTCGAGGCCACCCATGCAGAGATATTTGATTTCTACGTAGTCATCAATCCCGTATTTCGAGCCTTCTCGACCAAATCCGGATTCCTTGACGCCGCCAAACGGGGCGGCCTCATTTGAGATGATGCCTTCGTTGATGCCCACCATGCCGTATTCGAGGGCTTCTGAGACGCGCCAGCTGCGACCGAGGTCGCGGCTGTAGAAGTAGGCGGCCAGTCCTACGTCTGTATCGTTCGCCATGGCGATGACTTCTTCCTCGGTTTCAAAGCGAATCAGCGGAGCGACTGGTCCAAAGATTTCTTCCTGCGCAATCGGCATGTCATTGGTGACATCAAGCAGCACCGTGGGCTCATAGAAACAATCGCCTTGTGGGCTTGGCTGCCCACCGAGGGCCACCTGCGCCCCCATGGCAATCGACGCTTGGACGAGTTTGTCGACATCCTCGAGCGCGCGCCGGTCTACCAGGGGCCCAGTCGTGACCCCTTGGTCTAGTCCGTGGCCCAATTTGAGGTCTCGGGTGGCCGCAATGAGCTTCTCTTTGAAAGTGTCGTAGACCGCGGCTTGAACAAAGAAACGGTTCGTGCAGACGCAGGTTTGTCCGGCATTGCGGTATTTGGACGCCATGGCTCCCGCCACCGCTGCGTCAAGGTCGGCGTCATCAAAAACGATGAACGGGGCATTTCCGCCCAGTTCCATGGAAACCTTCTTGAGCGTCTTGGCGCAGGCCTCGACCAGTGTCTTGCCCACAGGTGTGGACCCCGTGAAAGTCAGCTTTCGGACCACGGGGCTGTCGGTCAGTACGGGGCCGATTTCTCCGGAAGCACCCACCACAATATTGATGACGCCGTTGGGAATTCCTGCCCGCTTGGCGAGTTCGCCGATGGCGAGGGCAGAAAGCGGTGTCGATGTGGCGGGCTTACAAACGACCGTGCATCCGGCCGCGAGCGCCGGCGCGATCTTTCGGCACAGCATGGCATTCGGGAAGTTCCAAGGGGTGATGCAGGCCACGACCCCTACGGGCTGCCGGACAACCACGATCCGCTTGTCGCTGGAAGGAGCGGGGATCACATCGCCATAGATGCGCTTGCTCTCCTCGGCGAACCACTCGATGAAGCTCGCCCCATACGCGATTTCGCCCCGTGCCTCCGGGAGGATCTTCCCCATTTCAAGCGTGAGGATCTGAGCCAAGTCTTCCTGGGCTTCCATCATCAATTCAAACCATTTGCGCAGCAGGCCGGCCCGCTGTTTGGCGGGAATCGTTCGCCAGCTTACGAAGGCTCTTTCTGCGGCATCGATCGCTTGTTGGGTTTCCACAGCCCCTGATTGGGTCACCCGGGCGACACAGTCGCCGGTGCCTGGATCGAAGACGTCAATTTCTGCACCGCTGCTTGCGTTAACCCATTCGCCGTCGATGAGGGCTTGTGTCTTCAACAGCGTCGGGTCCTGGAGGTCGAGTTTCATCGGTTGGTTTCCTATGGGGGAGCGGCTTGAGGGCACGGAAGTGCATCCAGACGATAGGGGAGGCTGACCGATTTCCGCTAAAGCGGGCAGACAGAGACTTTTGCGCGTCGCGGATGCCACGCCGGGCAGTAACAGACCAAAAGAGTAGTATCCGAAGCGTGAACCTGTTGAGTTTTGATTCATGCGTGTCTTGGGTTTGAGGGCTCGGAGGCTGGGCGAAGACGAGTCACCTCGGAGCATTCCAAGAGCATTCGGGAGAGCTGCGGATCTCTCTTTTTCGCGGACTTCCAAGGATGCTCGCTAAGTTACGCCCAAGGTTTCGTCCTGCGTTCCGCTTCCGTTGGCGAAAAATAACTTGAAAGGAAAGAACATGTCCGGCCCGCTCAGCGGATTCAGAGTCGTCGATTTCTCGGCCGTGATTAGCGGCCCTCTTGCGTCCATGATTTTG
Source organism: Myxococcota bacterium (assembly GCA_029268645.1). Classification (GTDB taxonomy): domain Bacteria; phylum Myxococcota_A; class UBA9160; order UBA9160; family UBA4427; genus TMED88. The sequence continues at coordinate 23,527 of JAQWNI010000058.1, read as the reverse complement.
GCCGATCAGGGTGCAGAAGTGATCAAAGTCGAAGCCCCCGGGCGCCCGGATCTCTTGCGCAAGGAATGGTACGGGCGGGGAGGCCTGACTTCGATGTTCGCGAACTGCAACCGGGGAAAACAAAGCATCGCGATCGATCTCAGTACTGAAAAAGGGCTTGATATTGCCTATCGCCTTTGCGACCGGGCCGATGTGGTTCTTGAAAATTATCGTCCGGGTGTGATGGAGCGGTTGAAGCTTGGCCCCGAAACCCTGCATGCACGCAACGAACGGTTGGTGTACTGCCGAATCACGGGTTACGGCCAGACTGGCCCGTGGGCGCATAAGCGTGCCTATGATCCCGTCACCCAGGCGGCGACGGGCTATGTGGCCATTCAGAACAATCCGGACGTGCCAATCCCCGATCTGGTTCGAAACGCCTTGGTGGACAAAGCCACCTCTCATTCTGCTGCCCAGGCCATCACTGCGGGTCTTTTGGCGCGCGAGCGGGGCGAGTTGGGGCAGACGATTGAACTCTCGCTGATCGACTCAGGCCTCGCGTTTTTTTGGCCCGATGGGATGATGAAGAACACAATGATTGGGGAGGGTGTTCGAGAAGGTCCCGCTCTCTACGACCGATATCAGTTGACCGAGACCCTCGACGGCCATATTGTGATGTGGGCCGGAGGAGACAACGAGTGGCATGCCGTCTTTCGCTGCCTGGACCGACCAGAGCTCTCTGATGATGAGCGCTTTGCGACCGGTGCAGCCCGCGTCGCGAATGGCGAAGCGCTTGCCACCATCCTTCATCAAGAATTTGGCCGCCGAACGACCGCCGAAGTGGTGAAGCGGATGGAAGAAGAAGAGGTACCCGGGGGTCCAGTCCTTTCCCTTGAGCAGGTTCCTGAGAACGTCCAGATCGCCCACAATCAAACGGTCTACGAGGTTGAGCACCCGACCGCAGGCCGGATGCGGCAGTGTCGGCCCGCCGCACGCTTTTCTCGGACTCAGGCGGAGCGTCGTTCCCCGGCACCCCTTTTAGGAGAACACACGGACGAGGTTCTCGCCGACGTGGGTTTGGCCCCCGATCAGATCGCCGCGCTGCGCGACTCTGGAGTTGTCAGCTGACGAGCCCCTCTCCGGCTGGTGTTAGCGATCGAAGTTGAATTTCTTTTCGATCTTGAGATTCCGCCAATGGAGGTACCTGTGGGCCGGCGGAATCTTTCCCGCGTTCGGATTGACACCGAGCCGCGGCGGCCAGATGGCTTCGGGCGAGTTGTCTTCAATCCCAAACAGAGGGGCGTACTGGGCATCCACGAAAAAGCAGTTGGGTGACATTGGCATCATGCAGTAGAGAAGCTCATATCCCTTTTTTTTTGCCAGGCGGTCCAACGAGGCGATGCTGGCTCCCACGTAGGCATTCGTCTTCGTATCCCAGTAATTCATCGGGTGAAAGTCGATCACCATGAGCTGCGGGGGCGGGAAGTGGGGATTGGCTTCAATGAGGACGACTTTGGGCCGATAGTCATGAATTGCTCGCCAGACATAGTAATCGTTGCTGTCGATGTCGATGACGAGAAGATCAAAATTTTCCGGGACGCCTGCGTCTTCGAAGAGAAGTTCGATATTGCCTGGGAAAACCCACTCCTCCATGGTGGTGACCGCTTTGTTGTCGCCATAGACCTGAGCAAGCTTTGCGGCGCGCATCGGGTCGCCTTCGATGAGCAGCCCTCCCCACCCGTGGTTCAAGATCAAATTCCTTGCGTTGCTGTTGGTCACGCCGTCGTGGGCCCCAAAAGCGACAATGTATTTATCAGTCGGGGGAATAATTTCAAAGATCTTCTCGATGACGCCGTCTTCTCCAAACTGAGAAAAAACAGTGGCCTCAGCGGCCCTCAGGTCTACGGGATTGACCCGGGGCGAAGGATGTTCTTCCGTGCACCCAGCAACGACAAAAAAAACAAGCGCCGAAATAGAAGTGAGAATTGATTGCACGAGAGGGCCTTGGCGACACCCTGTACGTGTGGAGGAACCTCGGCAGTATCGATCCATACTGTTTTCCTTCCCGGCTGATTCAATGCCAATCATACGCATCGTGGGGTGGCTGCGCACCGTAAAAGGTCTTTCTGCATCAGATTCAGCCCGAAGTCCGCCAATCTTTCTGCAGCGGTGCTTGAATGGCTTCAGCCAATGGATTGGCTTTGGTTCAACTCGACTTGACCCGGCTTGCAGGGTGAGTCCTCAACCCAACCAGGTTCGTGTGCGATTTTTGCCTAGAAGCCATCGGCTGAAGGCGAGAATCCCTACGCTGCCCGCCATTGCGCCCACCCAGTCGAGGGCGAATCGAGCGATTCGAGTGAAAGCGTTGCTCGGCAGTGCGCCAGCCCTAAGATTGAGCAGGGCGTTGACGAAAAAAATGTGACTGAGATAGATGGAATAAGACGCATCACTCAACCATCGAATCGCAACCGGTGTCTTCGTGCGGCCCACGCTGGAAAAGAAAATCAGCGCGATGCTGAGGTAAATCGCGACCCACCGGGCGAGGACTTCCCAGGATCCCGAGGGTTGCAGAGCGAGATAGAGCGCCACGATTAACCAGAGTATCCCGATTCCGGTGATCCACTTCGCGCGAACGGGCACTGTCCACCGAGCCAACCTTCGGTGATGTAGGCACGCCCACCAACCCAGCGCGAAGAAGCAAAGCCAATGCAGCGGATTGCGAAACCACCAGAAAAAAGAGGAGAGGCCCCAATGTAAGCCCGCAAATCCCCATCCGATCGCAATGGATCCCAGCACGAAAAAAGGAAAAAGCGATCGGGGAATGAGGGCGATCAGCGGAGTCGCAAGGGTCAACCAGAAGATGACAAAAACGTAGTAGTACGGGCCGGCGGCAGACCCGAAGGCCAGGCTATCTAGAACCGATCCCCAATCCGGGCCCAGGCTTGAGCTCAGCCAGTGCTCATCGATCCAGCTCGTGCGGGTCGAGAAACGAGAGACTGGGATGACGTAGGTCAGTGCCGAAAAAACCAGATACGGAACCAAAATGCGTCGCAATCGACGCCGAAGAGTCGCCCAACGAGGCCGGTCTCTCTGCTCAGCGTAGAGAAAGCCCGAGGCGAAGAGAAAACTAGGAACCGCAAAGCTCGTCATCGCATGGAGCCACGTTTCCAGAGGTATGGCTTGGGGATCTAAAAAAGAGGGAAGGCAGTGGATGAAGACTACGCAGACGATCCCGATAGCCTTGATCCAATCAATCGCCGGATTGCGCCCGTGCTGCTCACTTTCTCCGTGCCGGGTGGGGCTCAAGAGAAATTCCCTCCGCTCTTTGCGCTTGTACTGCTCCTTGGATCAGGCGGGCCACTCTGATCCAAGCTCCATGGCCGCCGAGGCAACGCCTGCTGAGCACATTACAAGACATCTCCAGGGTTTCGCGAATGGCCTTCTGCTGGGCAATCCCTACGGGGAAGGCGATCGCCCTGGGAAATGGGACTTTTGTTCGGGGGTGTGTGTGTCCTCGCGAAGCTTTTCAGAGACTTGTCGATGTTTTTGTCGCATGGCTGGCCGAATGAAGAAGATCGCTGGACCCAATTCGTTGTTTCGGCCTTGTTCATCCGGCTGCTGTTGAGCAAAACGATTGCTCTTTTACTCGGACTCCGAGGTCTCTCGGCGACGCAGGTCACCCCTTCTCATCGGGTGAGTCCTCCCCAAGAATCGGCGATCGCAACGGACGTTATACTGATCTGGCCCATCTAAGTCTATCCGGAAAAAATCTAGAGGCCTAGGAATGACTGAACTTTACCATGCCGCATTTTCGACTTGCTCTCAAAAAGTCCGACTGGTTCTGGCACAAAAGGGAATCAATTTCGAATCCCACGAAATTGACTTGATCGCAGGCGAGCAGCACGCGGAGGCATACGTCAAGCTCAACCCCAATCATGTCGTGCCCACCTTGATTGACCGGGGTGTAGTCTTGATCGAATCCACGCTGATCAATGAGTACCTTGAAGACGCCTACCCGGAAAAGCCGATGCTTTCAGAGGACCCGGTCGAGCGCCATGCCACCCGCATGTGGACCAAGCGTCTCGACCAGACGGTTCACCCCGCGACCGGCGTGATTACCTTCGCGATCGGTCCGCGAGTGATGTTGCTGGAGCAGCCCGCCGAGGTGAGGGAGGCGAATATTCAGGCCATCCCTGATCCCGCTCGACGCGCGGCCCGCCGCAGCGTGATTGAGCACGGGGTCAAGGCGCCGGAGTTCGCCGGCGCCCTCCAAGTCATGCTGAATCTGCTCGACGGGATGGAAGAAGCTCTGGCTTCCAGGGACTGGCTATCGGGTCCGACATTCGGCCTCGCCGATGCTGCTTTACTGCCCTATGTCCTCCGCCTCGACCAAATGGCCATGACGCCTCTGATCGAGGGTCGTCCCGGCCTCCACGGATGGTATGAGCGTGTGTCCGCACTTGAGGCCTATCGGGTCGGCGTAGAAGACTGGTTTCTTGAGCCGATCGTCGAGATGTTTCGCGCGCGGGGAGAAGCTGCCTGGGGCGAAGTGGAAAACCTCCTTAAAGCGTAAACCGCTCCTTGTTATTTCCCGCTGAACCCTCGCTGTAAAGGGGGAGCTCTGAGCCGATGTCGCAAGAAGATCAATCCGGGTCAGCGATAGGGACTGAGCCCGAGAGCGCCTCTTCTCGGGGTTGGGTAGAGACGCTGAGCGCCGTCCTGCTCTCGACGCTGGTTCTGATCTTCGTGATTCAGGGGGCCGTCGATTTCGAGAAGGGTGAGTTCAATCGCTCTGGCGATCATCACCTTAATGCCCAGTCCAGCCAAAAAGCCTGGCGTGCGGGGGTGTATCCGGACGAACTCTACTATCCGCCACCGGGTGTCATCCTTCGGGTTTTCCTGAGTCAGCTGGGGGAACCTGCTGCGGGCCTAGTCTGGATGTTCATCATTCTAGCGTCTTTGGCCTTCTCTCTCCGAACTCTGTTGATGCTGACGCACAGCAATCAGAATTCTCGGCCATGGCTCACGTGTGCGCTCAGCCTTCTTGTTGTGAGCTGGTATGTCCAGTGGGACATCCGAGCCATCAACTACAATCTCGTTTTTCTGGCTCTGCTCTTGGCGTCTTTCAGGACCCTTCGGGCTCGCCAAATGGGTTGGGCCGGTTTCTGGCTCGCCAGCAGTATCACGCTGAAGCTCTACAGCGCGTTGATTTTTCCGTACTGGCTTTGGCGTCGTCACTACAGGGCATCGTTCATTGCCCTTGCGAGCCTGTTGGCGTACTTCGTTGTGCTTCCGGTTGTTGCTCTCGGTCCTGGATCGGCATGGTCTTTGACCTTGAGTTGGTTAGACGTGGTGCGCTCGACCGCTCAAATCGGTTTTGTTCACGAGTACGTCGCCTATAAAACTTCATTGAGGTGGACGCTCGCGACTCTGCTCGGAGATTGGGGTGTTCAGTCGGCCGCGCCAGCGTTTTGGATTGCCCGGTGCTTTGAGTGGGGTTGGTTCGGCTTTGTGGTTTTCTGGATTGGCCGCGCGAGGTTCGTCCCGAATCTCTCGGTGCGGCCTGACCGTAGCTTGGTGGACACTTCACTGTTGTTGATGTCCGCATTGCTCATGAGCCCCCTGCTCCAGCCCCACCAGGGCGCCATCTTGCTCTTGCCCGCTTTCATTCTCGTTGTGTATGTGCTCAAACCTGGCCTGCCATACAGAGGATTGCTTGTCGTGTCCCTGGTAACGCTTCCACTCGCACTGAAGGCCGCTCCTTCGGGACTCGGAAAGGCTGTGATGATGCTGATCTCAATTGTGGCCTTTTCCGGGCTTCTCATGCGAGTGAGTGGGCGAACCTTGAAGCACCAGACGGCCCTCGAGGCTTGATGGGATCGGCAGGGGGAGGAGCTTTGACCCATCTCTCACTCTTCCGGTTGGTGGGCAAAGGATCAGTCGGACAGGGGTGAGAACAGGATGACGGGGTCGTACCGAGGAAGCGTCTCGAATTGAAGCGTCGGATCCTCACTTTCTTTGGCCTTGAGGAACGAAAGATTTTTCTCACCGTCATCGCTCAGGAAGCTGGCTGCCCGGCTTGGACCGGTGAAGGGTCCTTGAATTGGTCCAGTTAGGCTGTCCCAGTGAACAGGTATGATTCGTTTGGCCCCAGTCGTTTCCACGGTCTCTTTCCAATAGGTTTCTCGGTATTCCGCGGTTTGGGTGCCGAGCCCTCCCGTTCCAAGGAAGACCACCTCGGCCGGGTAGCCCTCGAGACCTCCCTGGATGAAACCCGCGCTGCCTTGGATCAGCCAGCTTCCAAGGGGATGAGACACGTGGACTGCGTAAGGCTGGCCGAGGCGATAGTCAAGCGCCGGAACCGGAGGAACCACGGGGTCTTCAATTTCTGGATCAGCTAAGGCCCGTTCCGCGATGGTGGGATCGGGGAACTGGAAATGACGAGTTTCGATCAGGGTGATTTTAAATTGGCCAAATTGAATGGGCTGGTGGTTCTGAGCAATTTGAATTTGCGACTCGGCAAGTCCCCAGCCGCGGGCGATGTTCGCGGTGGATTCCGAGCCCAGCAGGATGGCCCCCGTTCTTTTGGCGACTTCTGGAGAGTCCATCGCGTGGTCGTAGTGGGAGTGAACCGGAATGACGACCGCCAACTGGTCGATCTTGTTTTGAGCCAGACCGTACTCGATGGCGTCGAGGTCGGGTTCGATTTTCCCGAAGAGCAACTGAAATAGGCCGGGGCGGCTAAACCAGCCGTCAACGATCCAACTGGTTTCGCCGTCCGAAAAGAGCAGAGTTGAAGTTCCGGTATAACGAACGGTGACCGCCCCTTGCGGAATCTCGCTGACTCCTTCGGTTCTCCAGGCTGGGTCGACAGCCGCAGGGGTATAACTTTTGAGAAAGAGACCCAATCCGGCGATGATCAAGACCAGTAATCCAAGTCCCCAAAGCACCCCGCGCTTCATGGGCATAGGGCCACTTTGATCTTTTTTTCAACTCGCACTCGTAGGCTCCGTGGATGACTTTTTGGGCTGGGTCAGAAGCCATTTTTAGCACGCCGGGAATTTAAGGAGAAGGCGTTCTTGTCCAAAGTCGGATACCCCCAAATCCTAGGATGTAGAGTGTGGCGCAAGCGATCGGACGATGCTGAAGCCGAAAACCATTGCAAGAATGATTGACAGAGCAGAAGAGACAACGGAAATGATTGAGAATTGTCAGGATCGAAGTGAGGTGGCCTGCTGGCCGTGATGAAGGGGCCGCCGCGATGCGCGATACTTGTGGATCAATGTGAAAAAGAGTCTGAAGGGAGAAGTTCTTGGCCTCGGCGAGCGCACAACTGGAATTCGATCCTCGTGCTCCTGTGAATCTGAACACGCAAGACTTCCACGACCATAAATATCTTTGGTACGAGTGGATGCGCGAGGAGGCCCCGGTTTGCACAGGCAAAATTAGTGTGATGAAGGTGAATCTGATCTCGCGTTATGAGGATTGCCGGATGGTCCTCAGCGATCCTCGATTTCTGAGAAACCGAGGACGCGCAAGAGGAAAGGGATCAAGTCCACTGCCCTTTCCCCTGCCACGCTCGATTGCCGCTTTGGCACAAAGCATGATCCTCGAAGACGATCCCGAGCATCGGCGGCTTCGAAATCTCGTCAACAAAGGCTTTTCCCCTCGGGCAGTCGCGACCCTGTCTGGGCAAGTGTCGGACCTTGCCGACCAGATGCTTGATGCACTGGATTCTCAGACGAGACCGGTCGATCTTCTCTCCGCTTACGCCCGACCGATCCCAATGCGAGTGATTGCAGGGATGGTGGGCGTAACGGGTCGTGAAGCGGATCAATTTGGTGAAGTGATGCAAACAGTGACTCAAGGGCTTACGGGCCTCAAGGTGGTCCGGACTCTCTTTTGGGACATCCGTCGCGCCCATCGAATTGTTCGCGAGCTGATTGCGCGAAAGAGAAAGCAGCCGGGCGAGGACATCCTGTCCGAGCTCCTCGAGGCCGAGGAAGACGGAGAGCGCCTCACCGAGGACGAACTGGTCGCGATGGTGTTTCTGCTCATCGTGGGGGGCTTTGAAACGACCCTGCACCTGATTACAAACGGCGCTTTGGCCTTAATCCAGCATCCACAGCAGCTTGCGGCCCTGCGGGCCGACCCGTCCCACTGGGGGTCGGCCGTTGAAGAAATTGTCCGATATCGGGGCCCAATTCATGCCACCAAATTCTTGTATGCGGTGGAAGACGTTACCCTTCATGGTGTGAAGATCCCACGGGGTAGGCCGTGTATGCCGATGCTCGGTGCAGCGAACCATGACCCAAGAGCATTCGAGGACCCTGGGACATTCAATGTGACTCGATCCCCGAACCATCACCTGGGTTTTGGTTTTGGACCGCACTTTTGTCTGGGACGCCAGCTTGCTCTGATGGAAGCTCGGGTGGCGCTGGAGAAAATTTTTACGCGCTATCCGAAATTGAGACTGGATGAGTCGGGGGGCGCACCTCAAATTGCCAAAATGCCTGGTTGGCATCGGCACCTCAGCCTTCCCGTGTTGACTCAGGCCTGAAAAGAGCTGCGAAGCCAAGAGAGGGCGGATGTTCCAAGGGCCGAGCGGGCTCTATTCTCCGGAGATGGAAAAAGCCTTTCGTCGAGCCGGGTGTCTCCTTTCGTTAGGAATGTTCGGAGCTCTTCTTTTACTCTCCCTGAGCCCAGCCGAGGTTTGCGCTGAGATCGCCGCAGGCGATCGCGCTTGGTCCCTAAGGGCCGAAAAGATCGAAGGCGACCGCGCCGATCCTCGAAACATCGAAGAAGCAATTCTGCAATACCGAAAAACCCTGTCAGGGTCTCCAGAATCTTTGGAGGCCCGTTGGAAGCTGCTTCGAGCGCTTCAATATGCCGTGGATTTCAGCTCACTTTCTGAACCTAGGCAGGATCAATACGTGAAAGAGGCCATTGCACTGGCCCAAACTCCGGGAGGAGATTCGGGAGACGAATCTGGGACGAAGCCAGATCAAGCGCGCGTCCTTTTTTGGAGTTCGATTGCTTGGGGTATGCGCGCCCAGCGTGTCGGGCTCTTGACGATCGTTCGAGAGGGCGTTGCGAAGCGCATGCAGGATGATGCCCAACGCTCGCTGGACCTCGACCCCAGCGTCGACCAAGGTGGAGCACTCCGTTTGCTTTCGCGACTGAATGCAACGCTCCCGAGAGTTCCTTTCGTTTCGGGCTGGGTTGATCGGAAGGAAGCCTTGCCGTTGGCTGAGCGTGCTTATCAGCTTGACCCCGATCATCCTGGGAACCGTTTGGTTCTGGCTTTGGTTTTGCTTGAGCGGGAGCCTGGACGTAGACAGGAAGCCGTCAGTCTCTTAGAACAGATTTCCAAAACGCCCCCTCGCCCCGCCTTCTATATCGAAGATGTGCGTATTCAAGAGCAGGCTCGAGACTCGCTCGCGGACTTAGAAAAGAAGAATCAATGAGGCTCTCTGGGCCGAGGCTGATCGCTTACTCTGCTCCATCTCTCGTCACTTCGGTGGCCGCGTTACCCATGGCGCTCTTTGTCCCCGCATTTTATGCAGGCGATTTAGGAGTCCCTCTGGCGTCGGTGGGAATCGCCATCGCGCTTTCTCGCTTGCTCGATGTCGTCACGGACCCGTTGATCGGTTCTCTCAGCGATCGTCTTCGTATTCCGGGCGGGCGCAGAAAGCCCTGGATGGTTATCGGGGCCCCTCTCTTTCTCTTTTCTCTTTGGAAGATCTTCGTGCCAGGGCCGGAAGTCTCTGCGGCCTATTTACTCTTTTGGTCTGCGGCGCTTTACCTTGGTTTTACTCTGATCGACTTGCCCCATAAGGCATGGGGCGCTGAAATTTCGACAGATTACGATGAGCGGACACGCATCACGGGTTGGCGAGAGGCGATTGCAACCGCAGGCCAAGTTGCCCTCTTGGCCGGTCTCGTCTGGCTGGCGGCTGACGGGGTCGAAGCCGCTTCGACCCAACTTCATTTTATCGCCATCGCCGTGGTCTTTCTCTTGCCACTGCTCCTCGGCCTCTGCGTACTTTTCGTCCAAGAGCGCCCCCCGGAATACTATGTCCATCCGAATCGAAGCATCTGGGCTGGACTTGCGATTGTCGCTCGCAATCCCGCCTTTTTGAGAATGATCGGCTGCGTCCTTCTGTTTGTTTCCGGAGTCGCCGTGCAGGGCACGCTGCACCGGCTTGTCTTGGCTGATGTCATGCTCGATCAAAGTCGGTTCCCTCTGATGATTTTGCTCGAAAATCTAGGAACCTTGGCTGCGGTTCCGGTTTGGCTGGCTCTATCGGTTCGCTTCGGGAAACATCGGACTTTGATGGCCGCCGCGCTTTGGCTGGCCTTTTGGAGTCTGCCGCTGATTTTTATGCGAGAGGGTGAAGTCAACTGGATGACGGCCATCATCGTCATCCGTGGGTCGAGTTTTGCTTCGATTCTTTTCATCGCGAATTCCATTGCGGCCGATGTCATCGACGTCGACACCCTCGAAAGTGGTGAGCAGCGATCGGGGCTCTTTTTCGCGGTATGGGGCATGGCGATCAAGCTTTCGCTTGCTCTGGGCGTTGTGCTTGCGACGGTCCTGCCTTCCCTCGCGGGTTATTCGCCCTCCGACAGTCCGCCTGCGCCGATCATTCAGGGGCGGCTGATGATGATTTATGGTGCGTTGCCTGCCGTGCTGATGGCCCTTGGGGCGTTGTTTCTATTTCGGTTTCCGATCACCAAAGCCCGTCATGACGAAGTGCGGGCCGAGTTGGACGCTCTGGCGAAGCAACCGAATGGTGCTGCCGGCGAAAGTTTTCGATAAATTCTCGCGTTGCGCCCCTACGCCTGTGTCGATTCGATCAGCATTCCGACCTGGGTAGACGCCAAAGCCTCCCATTCCATGAAAGTTCAGATGGAAATCCTCACGATCGATTTTTCTCAGTTGGATCACGACCACCAGCTGAGTGAGCTCGGAAGGGCTTGTTCGGAATGGGGTTTCTTCCACTTAAAAAATCATAGGATGCCGCGCCCCCTCAGGACGGGGCTGCTTCGAGAAGCTGCCGCATTCTTCGCTCTGTCCGCAGAATCGAAGCATCAGGTCCTGAGAACCGAAGAGAACTCTTGGGGGTTTTACGATCGGGAATTGACCAAGAACCGTCGAGACTGGAAAGAGATTTTTGATGTAGGGCGAAAGGAGGGCACGGATACACCCCAGTGGCCGGATCAGCAGCCCTCGTTGAAATCCGTCGTTGAAGCGTTTTTTCAGGCGGCCGAGGAAATCTCATGGGTGCTTCTGCACGCCATCTTTCGTTCATTGCGAGCCGACTTCTCCCCCCGGCGGTCGGACTTTCTCGATCACACGAGTTTTCTTCGACTCAATTTCTACCCTCTCTGTGATGATCCGGCCCCGTCTTCCTCCACGACCATTCCTAAGTTGGGTCGTCTAGGGATTGGCCACCATACGGATGCGGGGGCGTTGACCATTCTCCTGCAGGATGGAAACGCCGGTCTTCAGTTCATGCGAGATGAGGTGTGGCACGGAATTCAAGGTGAGCCGGATGACCTCATCGTGAACATCGGCGATGTCGTTCAGGTGTACTCGAATGATCGTTACCGGGCGCCTTTGCATCGGGTTATCGCTAGTCGGAGCCAGGAAAGGTTCAGCGCGCCTTTTTTCTTTAATCCCTCGTCCTCTGCCCGCTATGAGCCGTTGCCCGAGTTGTGTATGGATGCGCCCCCGCGCTACCGGCCGGTTGATTGGAGCGAATTCCGAGCCCTTCGATCTTCCGGCGACTATTCGAACGTGGGCAAAGAAGTCCAGATAGATAACTACCGCATTGTCTGACCGGTTCTTCTTTCCCGTCGACTAGTCGGAGGTGTCGCCGGAGCCGAAGAGCGTTTTGCGCGGCACACCAAGTCGCTCTCGGGCTTCATTGAGCGGAAGCTCGATGTAGTCCCAAAAATCCCACTCGTCCGAGAGGTCCTGGGACAATTGCGATCCTCTTTCGATGGCGAGCAAGAAGCGCTCGGCGACATCTCCGATGGTTCCCGTCTTGGCGCCCACGTCAATGGGCGTGACGTCGACTCCGGCACTGAAGATGCTCAGCACAAATAAGGCCGTAAAGAGGCCTCGGTCGGGTCGATTCTCGCGATAGCCGGCGATAAATCCCCCGACGAGTGTTTCGCCTTGGGGGCTGGTGTCGTAGCCGGCTAGAACGTGGCTGATGTCGTGGTAGACACCTTGTTCTGGAAACCCGCCTCGCTCACCCGGGAGGGCGAAACCGTTTGCCCGGTAGTGATGGAAGACAGCGGATCCCAATGTTCCGGGGGGCAGTTTTGCCCACGCTTGGAACCGTGCCGCGATGGCCGGATCCTCGTGATGTCCTCTTAGATTGGCGAGACTTTTAATAACGCCTCGCGCGCCGCTCTCCCGATAGATTTCTTTAATCATGTCGGGAATATGGCCGTTTCGGAGAACACAGAGCTTGAAGAACAGGAGGTCGTGATGCGCGAGCCTTTCGATGGCTTTCAACTGCGGGCCCTGGACATCGAGAGCCTGGGCAAAGCTTTGAATCATCTCCGCTTGGGCGACAGGCGGCTCGCCCGACGAGAATCCCGCCAGGACCATTCCGCTGACGAGCTGTTCGCGAATCTCTTGGCGTTGGATTTGATCGGCGAGATCAGAAGGAGAGATTGAATCGAGTGAATCGATGTCCTGAACTTTTCCGAGAAGCACTCTTTGTCCCGCCTCGATCAAGCGACGGGTGGGTTCGGCGACGGGTCGTCGAGCATGGGCAATGGTTGCCATCGCGCGCATTCCAGCCACGCCCTCCTCAGCAGTCGGTTTGACGAGCTTCATCCGAACTCCTCGTTGGCTGTGAGGACAAACGAACGGCCGGGCGTCTAGTTAGTCACCAGAGATCAATCGGCCGAAACAAGCCTCAAGGGCTTCTAGGCCCTCCTGCAAGATGGCATCGGGAATAGTCAGCGGGGGTAGGAACGGGATGACGTTGCCTCGAATTCCGCAAGAAGAAGCAGAAGGCCGCGTTGGGCCGCCTCCGCGACGAGTGCCTTGGTCAGTTCAGGGTTGGGCTGCTCGGCATCGCCTTCTCTGACGAGTTCGATCGCGACCATCGCTCCTCTTTCGGAGCGGACGTCTCCGATCACGTCGGGATAGCGAGATTGCAACGCTCGGAGCGATTCGCCCATTCGCTCCCCGATTCGTTTCGCCGCTTCAACAAGATTCTCCTCTTCGATCACATCGATCACAGCGAGTGCAGCCTCGCAACCAACGGGTGAACCCGCGTATGTTCCGCCCAATCCTCCAGGCAACGGGGCATCCATCACCTCCGCAACGCCGACAACCGCCGCAATGGGAAACCCGCCCGCTACGCCTTTGGCGATGGTCACCAAGTCCGGTTCGATGCCCGCGTACTCGCTACAAAAGAAGCGCCCGGTTCTTGCAAAACCTGATTGAATCTCATCGGCGATGAGAACGATGCCGTGTTCATCGCAGATGGCCCGTAGCTGCTGGAGAAACTCCGGAGGGGCGGCATAAAAGCCGCCTTCTCCCTGTACCGGTTCGACAATGATGGCGGCTACGTCGGAGGTGGGAATATCGACCTTGAAGAGCATCTCAAGTGCCGCGATGGAATGATCTACGGAGACGCCATGGTATTCAGCGGGAAAGGGCACGTGGAATACGTCGGCAGGGAAAGGACCGAATAGATTCTTGTAGGGATCCACTTTGCCTGTCAGTCCCATAGCGAGAAGCGTCCGGCCGTGGAAACCGCCGTGAAAGGCGACGACACCGCGTCTGCCCGTGTGGGCCCTTGCAATTTTGACAGCGTTTTCAACCGCTTCAGCACCAGTGGTCACGAAAGTTGTTTTCTTCGGACGATCGCCAGGCACCAACTCGCCGAGTTTTTCGGCGAGTTCCACCGCGGAGGCATAGGGGGTTACCATGACGCAGGTGTGTGAGAAGCGCTCGATCTGCTCGATCATGGCGGTCTTGACCCGGGGATGGATGTGGCCGGTGTTGCACACCGCGATTCCCGAGGCAAAGTCGATGTACCGATTGCCTTCGACGTCCCAGAGCTCTGAATTTTCAGCCCGTTCGACGTAGATGGGGAAACTGTTTCCTTGCCCTCGCGCGATGGCGCGCTCTTTTCGCTCTTGCCAGTCTTCATTTTTCGTAACGGCATGTCGAACTGATGGCGAGCGATGAGAGGCTGTCATGATTGAAGGTCTCCATGGCGGTGGCAACCGGCTGTCGAATTCGGTGCCTTGAGTTGAATGGACCGATAGACCAGCCCGCTCGGCTGCTTCGAGAGAGTCGAATTTAGCACTGGAGTCCCGGGGAAGGCCAGCGATTGCGTCAATGGGCAAGACGCATGAGCCCCTCTGGTCCGACGGACGACTTGAGGCCGCCTAGGTCCCCGGTCACTTCAACCCGGAGTCCCTTTCCCAGATTTTGGCGTGCTTGAGGAAGACGTAAAAAGCACTATTGACAGAGATGATCAACCCCGGGATGCCGTCTCGAAAGCCTTGCTTCAAGAGATAGCAAGAGACGAACTTTACAATCGGACGGACGATCATTTGGAGGGCTGGCAGGCGACTGCTTTGAATAGACGGATCATCTAGGCTGACAGAAGAGAACTCGTCAATCGTTTTTAAGTGATCGGAGAGATGGCGATACGTGTAGTGGTGAATTGGATTCACGAAAGGTTTGACTGCTCCTGAGACTTCAATGTGATCGTGAAGCCCATCCCCTCGACAATGGCTCAGCTCGCGTCTTACAAGTCGAATCTTACGGTCGGGATACCATCCACCATGCAGGATCCAGCGGCCTAGATAGCGAGTCTTTCGAGGCATGGAAAAACCGGCCTCTTCCAAAGGCTCCTTTGATAGTTCGATTCTGATTTCTTGAGACAGTAAGTCCGAGACGCGTTCGTCGGCATCGAGATGAAGTACCCATTCAGAGCGTGCTTGCTCCATCGCAAACTGCCTTTGGCGAGCGATGCCTTGCCAAGCGCGACTGTAAACGCGGTCCGTAAACTCTCGAGCGATTTCGAGTGTCTTGTCAGTGCTTCCGGAATCGATCACGATGATCTCATCGGCAAAGCCCACAGACTTCAGGCAGTCCCTCAAATTATGTTCTTCGTTTAATGTCGGAACACAAACAGAGATCTTCCGTTCATTGTTTTCCATTGAAGTGGAGTATCCATGACATTGCGGCTCCCCGGTAGATGCCAATAGGACATTCAGGCCACACCTCTCAGAAGTAGCCTCAAATGCTAGCGTGGGGTCCATGAACGACAGGAAGCAACTCGAAGCCGATCGGCTGAACCCCTATCTGATCTCTCTGTTCCTCCTGCTCTCCTCAGCCACCATCTTCGAAGGTTTCGATGCGGCGATGCTGAGCTTTGCTGCACCGGACGTGCGGAAGACGTTGGGCATTAGTTTAGAAAATTGGGGATTTATTTCCGGACTGACCCGCATGGGTGTCCTGGCTTCATTCTTCTTTATGCTCACGGCCGATCGGGTGGGTCGGCGTTTTGTCATGATGGTCACAGTGGCGGGCTTTGCGGTGGCCAATGGCTTGACGGCTTTTGTGGAAACTTCGACCGGTTTTGTCGTCGCTCAGTTTTTTGCTCGTCTCTTCTTGACAACGGAATACGCTCTCGCCGTCATCATGATCGGTGAAGAATACCCTGCGCGCCTCCGTGGCCGAGCCATTGCGATCTTAACCAGCCTTGCCACGGTCGGTGTGATGGTGATGGCGAAAGTGCAGCCCTTCGTCCTGATCCCGGATGGTCAGCAGGGCGGTTGGCTCCACGAACTCGGAATGTCGATTGTGCTTTGGGGGCAGGCTGCTTTGGGCCTCGAGTCTCAAGCCGACGGTTGGCGGGCTCTCTATGCACTCGGCGCAATCCCACTGATCCTAATCCTCGGTCTGCGGTTTACCCTCCGTGAGACCCGACGTTTTGAAGCCGAGCAAGACGAACTGAAAGGCGAATCGCAAGGAATCGATTGGAAGGCTCATTGGGAAAATGCAGTTCGTCCGTGGCAGCCGCTCTATCGAAAGCGGACGGCCATCGTGGCCTTGCTTTGGAACTGCACGCACCTCGTGACAGCGCCTTCCGTCGTGTACTGGGTGATCTATGCCCGAGAGGACCTCGGCCTTTCGACGACCCAAGTGGGAGACATCGTTTTTTGGGGGTATGGCGGGGGCGTGGCCGGTCATTTTGTGGCCGGTTGGCTGATTGACCGAATTGGTCGAAAAATTTCATGTTCCTTCTTTTATGTGACGGCTGCGATTTCAATTTATTGGCTTTACCACCACCCGACTGTTTCCGGGCAGTACTTTTGGATGGTCGCAACGGTTTTCTCTTTTGGGGCTGCGATGACTGCAACGCATGTTTATGCCTCGGAACTCTTTCCGACCGAAATTCGAGCAACCGGCTACGGCTGGACAACGAATTTCCTGGGTCGTTTCACCGAGGTGCTCACCCCGATGGCGATCGGGGCATTAATTGTCCCCATCGGTGGCATTCAGAACGCGATTGCTGTGGTGGCGATTGGCCCTGTCATCGGTGCCCTCTTGGTTCTTCGGTACGCGCCCGAGACGCGCGGCCTGACCCTAGAACAGATCCAGCAAACCCTCGACGAGACATCCGGTGGGCTTCAGGCTGGCCCGGGCGAATCGGGCAGGCCAGGAACTTGATGGATTCCATCTCTCAATGGAATGGGCTTGATCAGCTGGATGGATGCGCGAGGTAAAGGCGCGTACCAGTGGGGAAAGAGCAAACCGTTTCGCGAGTGTTCCCAGTGAAGGTCGGGCCCCGACACGTCAACGCCCAGGACGAGAACCGAGCTTTCGCCTGCCAAGTGCTCTCGGAGCGTGCCTGCGAGCTGCTCTCTGGTCGAGAGGTGAATAAAGCCATCTCGGAGGTCGTCCGGGCTCCCCGCCCAGAATTCGACTTTCTGCGCCTTTTTCCAGAGTGCCTGATGGACCAGCTTGTAGAGGAGGGGAGTCTTCACCGCACTTTTTCCTTTCGTAAAAGGCATCCGTCCCGGTAGGATAGGCAGCGTATTCTTTTTGATGACGGATGGAAATAGGAAGGGCCTAAGGGCCTCGCCAATGGCGTATGTGTGGCCCGAGGCCTCTTTGAGAAGGCGGAGGCCTTCACTGATCTTGCCCGCCACTCGAGAAGGAGCTCAAAATGGGTGATGTCGGATCGAACGTGCTCTTTGAAGACGACAAGATCAAAGTTTGGGATTTCAATCTTGCCCCGGGTGAGGAGACGCCCATTCATACCCATCGCATGGAGTACGTCTTCTACGTCATCAAGGGGTCGACCCTCGACGTATTCGATGCGAACGGAAAGCCGCTTGAGCCACTCGTCTTGGCCGATGGAGACCTGGTGGCCTTGCGGATTGAAGGCGATGAATTGGTCATCATAGGCGACGAGTCGAAGCGCGTTCCCGTGACACACTCCGCTCGAAATGCGGGCCCTGAGCCCTATCGGGAACTGCTCGTCGAGAAAAAGCCTACCCCCAATTCATAGGGGTAGGGCGCACGCCGGCTGATCAACAAGGGGCAGGGTGAACCGCCTTCACTCGATGGTGTCCCTCGCCTGAACCCGCGCCCTGAACCCCGCCTCGGCGCCGACCCGGCGAGGCTTCGCGGTTGAAGTGCGCTTTCTGCGCTGGATTTCGGGACGAACAATGACCCTGGCCGAAACCCCACGGCTCGGCAGGTCAATTCCGTTGATCTTTTTAAGATACCAATAGGTATTATAATACTAATGATATTGTAATACCAATAGGTATTAAAAGACCAGTAGGAATCAAAATCAGGAGCCCCCCATTAATTGAGAGGTCGTTCCCATCGCTGGACGCCCCAGGAGGCCAATCCAATGTTGATCGAATCTGCCCAAACGCGCCCCATCGAATTCGCGAGGAGAACCTCAACAATCGGGAAGTGGCTGTTCGCACTCCTCACTTGGGTGGTCCTCGCTCCGCCCGTCCTTGCCAACTCGCCTCCCCCGGTGGAGGCCTCGGAGCCGCTCTATACGATCCGGGTGGGCGGGACTGAAGGCGGCCAGTTCAGCCGCTTCGAGGTGGAAATCTATCTGGATGCTTCGGACTCGCCGCCGTCACTCGAGAACCCCGAGGCGCTGCCCCGCCTGAATGTCATCGGATATCAGACGGTCTCCGGCCATGAGTTCATTTCAGACGAGTTGGAATTGGGTCCGGAGCTGTGGACCGCAGTGGCGGAACTCATGCAAGAAGTTGATTGGGTCTGGTTGGATACTTTTCTGGCCGGCGCAGAGAAAAACGGACTCGAGGGATTCACACCCGGCCGGTCTGCACGCGCCGCCGAGCGAACTTTCCTTCTGAGTATGGAAAATTTTATTGTCTCCATTGAACCGCTGATCGATCTCTACACCAGCATCCTGGTTACCGAACTACAGGAGGCTCTCGAATCTCAGTTGGGCGAGATTCTAGTCATCGCCGCCAATGGACAAGTGGGGTGCCCCAAGCAATTCGTAAAGGCCCTCTTCGATCTGATTCACATCACGAGTGAAACCCATCCGCCCTTGCTCAAGGCCATTTGGCGCGCGCAAGCATGCTCGATCGCGAAGAGTCTCATCGCACCCTTGCCTCTGAGAATCCAAAATGGCTATGTGTGTGCTGTTCAGTTGGGTTCCTGGGTCGCGGCCTGGCCGCCACTGGTGACTGCGAGTGTAGAGCTGCTCTTCACTTTCAAGGACCTAAGCAGCGTGGTCAGTGGGGCCACCGAAGACCATGTGGGTGCCGATATCGCCGCCACATCTTATTACGCTGATGAAATTGCACGCAAGTCGAAGACTTCTGAAGTGCATGCCCTGACCGTCAAACGCAGTATTGAGTCGGTGATCGGCTGGGTTTCAATGATTCGGGCCCATAGCCAAATTCTTGATTTTTCTTTGGCCGAAAAACTTGACGCCGAGCTCGATGAATTGAACGCATTGTTGGACCTTTGGACGTCGGAGTGTATGCCCTGCCAGCGCCGTGTGATCGCACCACGGTTCGAAGCCAGCTCCATCCGTGTGCGACCGTACCAAGTCACCGCGGAAGGCGCTGTGCATTGGAAGCGAGCCCAATTTCCTGACCAGTTGACCGCCATGGCACGAGACGTGGCCCTTGAATCCGTCTGGGAAATCGAAGCGAGCGAAGTATTTGCATCGAACCCCGAAGCCATATCGGCCTTCAATCCGGTGAGCCAAAGCCAAACCCTATCGATTCTTACCTGCGAGGGGGTCATTCTCAATCGCGACCCTAATCCACTTGGGCCGATTCCCGAGCAAAGGGCTGATACGCCCTATATCCTCGAGTCGAATGGATCGGGTGAAGAACAGTTTCCCACATTTGGCGGTTGGCCAGCTGGGATCAACTACACGGATACGATCCTGCCGGCAGCATTTCCGGGAGGCACGACACACCGGGCTTGCGAGGACGGAACGGACGGCGAAACCATTGACAACAATAACGATGGTATCCCCGACGAAAGTCCTGATCAGTATTGTGGTGTGCGACCTGGCTTGCCCGAGGACCCGGACGGAGAATTCGAAGAAGACGCCTACCTGCATCCAGTCCTTGGCCCTGTTCAGGGCAAGACTCAATGGCGATCCGATTTCTCAGACGTTGTTTGCACCGGCCTGAGCCTAGAGCTGGTTTCAAAAGATGGTTTGACTGGTCAGGAAGTCCAAACCGAGACGATTCTCGATGTCGGTTCGTATTGGACAGATCCGATCACCGGCGAAGCGGTGCACATCCCTCAGCACCCGCAGGACTCCACTCAGATTCGCTTTCGGATTAGAGATGATGATTGGGGCAAGCCAAGGCCGCATGCCTGCTACCGATGGGACCGGAAAGAGTCCGAGTGGATCTGCCGCGCACGTGCCCGAGGATGCGACTGCGTACCGGAACGCCGTCCTACAGAAGGCGGCTTCTAGAAAGATCAGCCTCCGTACAATTCTCAGGGCCTAGTTCCTCCTCCGCAGCGCACTCAAGAGCGCGCTGCGGAGGTGAGGCTATTTGGCAGTCCGAGGCCGGAAGAAATCGCGGATCCCTATTCCTCTAAACCGGATCCCGATATACTGCATATCCTGGAGATTCGGTCTGAATCGTTGATCCGCCAACGGAGCAGTTTCGAAAACCTGAGAAGCTGAGAGGGTCCTTTTGGAGGGCGATTGCGTGAAAGAAGCCAGCACCTATTGCCGCGTCTGCGAGCCCAGTTGTGGCCTCGTGGCTCAGATTGAGGAGGGGGAGCTCGTTGGATTAAAGCCCGACAAGGCCCACCCCGTCACTCAGGGGTTTGCGTGCAATAAGGGCTTGGCGGGGCTTGAACTCCACCGCGACCCGGACCGTTGCAATGATCCAGAGCGCCGACGGGCGGATGGAAGCTTTGAGCGAATTTCTTGGGACACGGCCATCTCAGAGATCGCCGAGCGAATTCAGGAAATTGATCAACGACATGGATCCGGTGCCTTTGGTTCCTACATCGGCAACCCCATCGCGTTCAATGCGCTGGGCGGACCGGCCACGATCTCCTTTCTGCGTCAACTGGGCGTTCGGCGCAACTTCAGTTCGGGGACGCAGGACTGTACGAATAAGTTCGCTGGAAGCGAAGGGGTTTATGGGACATCGACCTGCCATCCGATTCCCGACTTCGATCACACCGATTACCTCTTGATCCTGGGCTCCAATCCCCAGGTTTCCCGCATGAGCTTCATCAGCATTGCGGACCCCATGGGCCGGATCAAAGATATTCAAAAACGAGGCGGAACGGTTCGGTACATCAACTCGCGCACCATCGAAAGCGCCTCCAGTACCGACGAAGTGATCCTCGTCCGTCCCGATACGGACGTCTATCTGCTGGCCGCTTTGCTTTGTGAAATCGCGGACAGCGGACGCGTGAAAAAATCCGTCATCGAGGCCCACGGGGCCCACATGGACGAATTGTTGGCTTTTGTGCGCCAATACCCGGCCCAGCGTGTGGCTGAGATCGTTGGACTTCCGGCAGAGCGAATTATTTCGCTCGCCCATGAATTTGCCGATGCTCGGAGTGCGTCGGCGACCATGTCGACGGGTCTGAATATGGGGCGGCAGGGCACCATTGCCTACTGGCTCACGCAAATGCTGGTGTTCGTGACGGGCAATCTCGATCGTCGTGGGGGCAACCTGTACGCAACGGGCTTCTATCCGGACGCTCCGCGAACCGGGCGACGCGACTCGCGGCGGGACTTCTTTGAGAGCCCATGGGGGCGCATCCGTAGCATCCGAGGCTCGCTGCCGGGCAATCTGATCGCCGACTTCATCAATGCTGAAGAGAATCCGATCCGAGCGCTCTTTGTTGTGAGCGGAAACCCTCTTTTGACGATCGGCGGCGAAAGGCGCATGCGAGAGGCTTTTGAAAAGCTCGACCTGCTGGTCACGGTGGATCTTTACCGCAATGCAACCGGTCAGCTTGCAGACTATGTCCTCCCCGCGACGGATGGTTTCGAGCGGCACGATCTCAACCTCTGTGGCCTGGGATTGCAGCATCGGCCCTTTGTCCAAGTCGCCGAGCCAGTGGTTTCTCCCCGGGGCGAGCGTAAGCCCGAATGGTGGATCCTTGGCAAATTGGAGCAGGCCCTGGGGTATCGCAGCATCCTCGATCAGAGCGAGACTCCGCCGCTGTTTTCCCGACTCGATCACATGCTGTCTCGCGTCGGCCTCACAACCGACGAGATCAAGCAGGCGGATCGCCAAACTGTCGCGCTGGAACGGCCGGAGCCCGGCGATTTTTACGATCGGGTGATTCAAACTGAGGATCGCCGCGTAGACTGCTGTCCGCCTTACTTTCGTGAGGAAGGGGCGGTGGACCGGGTTGAAACAATCTTTAAAGAGCTCGCCAGTGAACCGGCTGATCAGCTCAAATTGATCAGCAAACGTGAACCCTCGATGCACAACAGTTGGTTTCAAAATCTCCCAAAAGTACGAGGACGCCGTCACCGGGAACCGCGGCTTTGGATGCATCCCGAAGACGCCGCCCTTCGGGACCTCAAAGAGGGAGACCGCGTATGCGTTCGCAGCGAGAGTGGCGAAATCGAAGTTACCCTGGCCTTGGACAAGGGGCTGGTGCGCGGGGCTGCAGCGCTGCCCCATGGCGGCGGCAATGGAAAAACCCCGGCGCTCCGATTTGCGAGTGAAGAGCCCGGCGCCAACGCCAACGTACTGCTTCCAAGCGGGCCGGGTAGCTTTGAGCCAATCAGCTGCCAAGCCTTCATGACGGGCATTCCGATCGAAGTTTCGTCCGCTTAAATCAAATGTGGCCTTGAGCAGCCGACTTCGAAACATCTGCCCAGCCTCTCAATCGAAGCAAGATCTTCATTGAAGAGCAAAAGCGGATGGTGTGGGTCAACAGAAAATCATCTTGAGCAGACTATGCGGCGCTGCCGGATTTCTTCTTTCTCGGCAGGAAGCCATCCAAACACCGAATCAGCGGTCCTTTTTACATGCCTTGAATCCATTGCGTCCGGGGCCTCGACCCGCCCAGCGCAGCCTATTGTGAGCTCTGGCGGGGCCTAGCCACACGGGCTTGCGGGCCTGACCGGGTCATCCCACCCGATCACGGTGAGAAAATCTCTGAAGTGATCCCGGGGCTGAACACGAGAACATTCCGGGCTTGGGTCATCTTTCGCCGCCTAAAAGGCCAGCCGAAGTCAACGCTTTACTTCGTTGTTGGCTCGTCCTGTGATGTTCCAAGGATGACTTGAGACGGCCGATTTGGCTGGGCTCAATTTTACGAGTGACCCACACGGAGCGCCCGAATTACCCGAAGAAGCTCGCGCTGCGCCCGTAACGCCTTTTTGTCTTTTGGCTCTCGCCCGGCGGAGCGAACGAAAGTTCGGATCTGCTGTCTGTCTGCCTCGGGATACAGCTGCACAAACTCTTGAAGGGCAGGGTCACCCTCATCGATGAGTCGGCTACGCCAAAGTTCGTTCTCTCTTTCACGAGCCGTTCCATCAAGGAGACCTCTTCCCTCACTTTTGATCGTGCGGCGGATTGCCTGATAGTCTTCTGCGCGGAGCAATTGTGCAATCAAACGTTTTTGCCGCGCTTGGGCCCGAAGTTTAAGGCCCTGGCATAGATGAATGGCTTCTCGGAGCGATGGATCGAGGCCTATGGCATCGAGCCCGGAAGAGGGAAGCGCGATCAGGTCCAATACGAGCTGATGGACCCTCTGTGCCTCTCGTCTCATCTGAGTGCGACTCAGCGGAGCGGGTTCCTCACCCGACCCGTTTTCGTGGTCTGCTTCGCCCGAACGACTCATCAATGGAGGGCCCTCCTGCGACAAGACTCGCAAATCTGGAGAGTGACTGCCCTGATGACGGAGTGGCGGATGTCGACCGGGGAAAGTTGAACTCGAGATCTCGCAGGATTCACTCGGCACGCATTCACGAAAAAGCGAGGGTCGGGCAAAATCGGGCTTGGCTACTTTTTCAGCTGCCGGTAC
>JAQWNI010000057.1 GCA_029268645.1 Myxococcota bacterium | reverse complement strand
TGCGATATCTGATGCCCGCCTCCCGTTGATCGACGGATCACTACTCAAAATCTCTCTGCGGACATCCCTTCAAACCGGAGTGAACCAATGAATCTTGAAACCGAACGCGTAAAGATCCCCCTCTC
The DNA here is from genome assembly GCA_029268645.1 of Myxococcota bacterium. Taxonomy (GTDB): domain Bacteria; phylum Myxococcota_A; class UBA9160; order UBA9160; family UBA4427; genus TMED88. Next base: position 5,423 of record JAQWNI010000057.1, on the reverse strand, counting down.
TCATGGCGGAACCATGGGAGGCTACCTCGCACGCCCCGCCGATTCCGAAATCCGGCCCGGGGTCTTAGTTTTTATGGAAATTTTCGGAGTCAACTCTCATATACGGGACGTCACCGAACGCATCGCGCGGGAAGGCTTTGTCGCCCTCGCCCCGGATTACTTTCACCGGACCGCACCGGGTGTCGAACTGGAGTACACCGACGAAGGCATGCAAGAGGGCATGGGATATCTACAGCAACTGGTCGCCGATGAGATGATCTCGGATGCACAGGCTGCGCTTGATTTTCTCAAGTCCCAGCCGAATGTCGGTGGCAAAGGCTTGGGGGCCATCGGATTTTGCATTGGCGGACATATGACCTACTTGACCGCCTGCACGAGCGGAATCCAGGCTGCCGCGGCGTACTATGGAGGCGGGATAGCTGCGCCCCAGGGCCCCGGTGGCGCGCCGTCTACGGTCTCACGAACCTCAGGAATCCAGGCCAAAATCCACTGCTACTTCGGCGGACAGGACTCCATGATTCCCGCCAATCAGGTCGAGACCGTTCGACAGGCCCTGCAGGATGCAGGCACCCGCCACGAGGTCGTCGTGTACGACGATGCGGATCACGGCTTTAACTGCGATCAGCGGGCTAGCTTCCACGGGCCTTCCGCAGAGGATGCGTGGCGACGCAGTGTGGCCCTATTCAACGCGGAGCTCCGAGAGAGCTGAACTCGCACAGCGCCCGACCCGAGCCGGGACGGGCGCTGCAGTCGTTCTCAGGCGGAGACCGGTGTGGCCCGACCCGCCACTTGCCCCTCAACCAGCATGCCCCGTTCCATCCAGCGATCCCGAGTCCGGTCGGTGATCAGGCCGAGGCGCAGCAGGTTCGGCACCACCGTATGCATGTAAATCTCGCTGTTGATGTTCTTCCATTCCGGAAGAGCCAAGATCATCTGCGAGACCTGGTCGGCATCGAATCCGTATTTGGGAGCGAACAATCGGAGCATGTCGATGTTCTGGGACGCGTTCAGCGCCTCGAGCACACCGAAGGCCCAGTCCTCCATATGCGCCATCTCCTCAGGACTGGCGTCTCGCACCACCCGTCGCATGGTGAGCACACCAAAAGCGGCGTGCCGGGATTCATCCTGCTCGGCCCGGCGCACCATATCGACAAAGAGCGGGTGCTTCGCATTTGAGCGAAGACCGTCCATGATGCCGACCGCCATCCCCTCGAAGAGGGTCTGCATGCCCAAAGTCTTCATCTGGTAACCCTCGACGGTCAGCAACTCATCGAGCAGTACTTTGAGGACCGGCGTGATGGGATAGATCGTTCCCATCTTTTCTCCAACGAATCGAGAAAAAATTTCAACGTGCCGCGCCTCGTCGGCCACTTGATTGGCTGCGTAGAGTTTTTCGTCTGTGGTCGGGCATAGAGCCGTCAGCTGTCCACACAATTGGAGCGCCGCTTGTTCGCCGTGGAGAAGCTGGGAACACACGTAGGCGACCTCATCAAACATGGCGGCTTTCTGTTCGGCCTCGGACTTACCCATCATCTTGAGCAAGTTGGCCATCAGCGACATCTCCATGTTGCCAAACCATTCGTCCTTGCTGACGGGCATATCCCAATCGAGATCCGTGCTTGAGTTCCACTGGTTGCGCTTGCCCTTTTCATACAAGTTGCGGAGCTCCTCAACTTCGCTGCCGTATTCCCAGTGATTCCATTGGATGTGAGACGGCGCGTCGACATGAAGCGTTTCGCGCATGGAATCGATGCGGTCTTCATCGACGAGATCGATCATCTCGAAGTCGCCGACTTGGCGGCGGGTGTCTGACATAAACTTGAAGGGCATTTCAGCTGACATGGGGGAGCTCCTTACTGATGCGGCGAGCAGATCGCCGTGCGGGGGTCAATCTTGAATCGGTTGAGAAGTCAGGCCATTCAACGTGAAGGGCACGACGAATTCTTTGAAGCGCTTGATTTCGGCCGATGAATAGATCGGACCTCCGATCAGGTCCTCGCCGAAATGGCCGGAGGCAAAGTGAAAGACCAAAAGCCCGACGAGCCCTTGCAGGGCGTGGGGCACGGGCACCACCCGAAGTTCACCACTGGCCGCTCCGTCACTCAGGATGCGGGAGGCGGCCCCAAAGAGACGAGCCAGTTTTTCTTCGGCCTCTGGGGTCTCGTAGTCGTCGAGCACCTCGCCTTCAACGATCGAACGCAGGAGCAACGGGCCTCGTGTCGGCGAAGCGGCCAGCGAATCGACGATTGTCTCAACCAGCCCCTTCAGTCGACCCAACGCCGGGCCCTCACGAGGAAGAAAGCCAACCCCCTCCAGCACAGCCCCGAGGATTCGGTCGAGGACCGCGGAGTAGAGATCGGCCTTGCCGGGGAAGTAGTGAAAGAGCGCCGACTTGGACATCCCCGATCGTAAAGCCACTTCCCGAAGCCCAACCCCCTCGAAACCGCTCCGAGCAAAAAGCGCCTCGGCGGTATCGAGAATTTTTTCTCGGCTGGAAGCCGGGCCCGTCGGGGTCACGGAAATGCTCCTTGGGGAGTTGCGGGGTTCTCCAAAGCGACCCAGCCGCTGGCCGGTCCGCTACATGAGAATTCGAATCTTAACCGACCGACCGGTCGGACGGAACCCCTTTCGTGAAAATTCCTGCGGTTTTGCCTCGGTCATGAAATCGACTGGGTTCAGCCGGGCTGGTTTTCGCGCCGCCCCCGGGCAACGACACCGGCTCGCCTCTCAGCCACCTTTCCCGCCGTCGCGACAGCCGCCGAAGCCATGGCTCGCTCGCGCTCTAGATCGAGGGCTGCCCCAAGGGGCAAGGCCATTCCCTCATCGATTAGCTCCTTATAGCCCCTCAAAACCTCCGGGACGCAAGAGGCCATGTCTTGGGCGAGACCACGGGCAGCGGGGAGCAGCTGGGAATCCGGTACGACGCGATTGACGAGGCCCCAATCGAGCGCTCGCTGGGCATCGAGAAAGTTGCCCGTGAAGGCCAGTTCCTTGGCACGGGCCACACCGATCAAACGCGGCAACTTCTGACTGAGCCCCCAACCGGGCAGCATCCCGACCCGAGCGTGGGTATCCGCAAAGCGTGCCGTCTCCCCGGCGATCAAGAGATCGCAGGCCAGAGCCAGTTCAAAGCCCCCCGTAATGGCGTGCCCATTGATCGCGCCAATGATCGGCCGGTCAAACGCCGCTATGGCATTTGCCATATCGCTTTGCGCAGAATCGGCCGTTTCTCCCGTGGCCCCGGCGGCGAGCTCTTTCAAATCATACCCCGCGCAGAAAGCGCGACCGGTGCCAGTCAAAATGGCCACTCGGACCGCGGTGTCCTCTTGCAGGGCCCGAAAGGCCTCGCCGAGGGCATCGCGAAGATCAGCCGAGAGCGCGTTCATCGAGGCTGGGCGGTTGAGGGTTAGCTGAACGACCGAGCCATCACGCTCGACCCCAAGGACTTCATGCGACACGGCGGCTCCTCCCGAACTGGCCCCGGCTCCCGCCGGAACCGGCGATCCTAAAACAAGATCATCGCGCGGACGCGCGAAGCGCGCGAGAATGCAAACAGCCGAGCTCTCAGGGCCGGCTCGAAAGGGAGGGGCGCTGATGTCGCACGCGGAGGACCCCGAAAAGCCCTGGGGTGCTCGGGGGCTTGATGCCCTCGTTCTCACCTTCGCGACCTGGACCCTCCTCACTCATCTTGTGGTCTGGGCCGGAGGCCATCTCGATCAGCTGATCCTCTCCTGCATCGCCGCCATGGGGGCCGCCTTGGGTTTGGCGTTGTGGGGGCCACCGGGTCGATGGACCCCGAGCCCGGAGCGCGACCATCCCAGCCGAGTCGTTCTAGGCACCACCTTCCGAGTCGCTCTCGTGGTCGGCGCTCTGGCGGCGAGTCTCGCCGGCGCGGTCAGCGGTTCGATCGAGGTCTGGTGGACGGTCGCTCTGGGGACCCTCGGCCTCGCCGCCGTCGGACAAAGCCAGACCGCGAGCCCGGTGCTGAGCCCAGCCCAACCAAAAGGCCAAATCGCCTGGCTCGGCGCCTTCGCCTTGCTCTTGGCCGGATCCGTTCTGATCGCCCATCGCCCAGACGCGGACGATGCCTACTACATCAATCTCGTTGTCGCGACGGTGGGGCAGCCCAGCCAAGCCCTGCTCTCGGGAGACACGCTGCACGGCTATGCGGACGTGCCCCCCTCGCTTCCGGTCTTTCGGCTCATGACTTGGGAACTGTTTCAGTCAGCGCTTTCACGGGTGACCGGTCTCCCACCTCTATGGCTGGCCCATACCCTCATTCCCGCTCTGGTCGCGCTCTGCGTTCCGCTGGCCTGGGCGCGGTTAGCGATGCGCTTAGTGCCCCGCCACTGGCTCTTTGTCACCGGTCTTACTCTTCTAGCCCTGATCTGCTTTGGCGACGGCCCCAAGGGTTACGGCGACTTTGGCCTCCTTCGCCTTCAGCAGGGTAAGTCCATCCTTCTCCACATCGCCCTGCCCTTATGCGCCGCCTATGGGATCGAATTCGCGCAACGCCCATCAGCCAGCGCATGGTTACGGCTGGCCGCGGTGCAAATCGCCAGCGTCGGCCTCTCAGCCAGTGGTCTCTGGCTCGCGCCCGTCGTCGCGGGCATCGGCCTCGGGTCAACGCTCCAGCTGCGACCTGGGCAAGCCCTTCGATCCATTCAACGGGTGGTCACCGGACTAACCGCTTCCGCCTACCCGCTTGTAGTGGGCACAGCGCTCCGGGCCGACACGCTGCAAGCCATCGAATCGGCCATTCGACCCTTGGCCGGGGCGGATTGGAGCGGCGCAGCATTGATGACCCACGCCGCCAACGCAGTTCTCGGTCAAGGTGTTTACCGCGAAGGGCTCCTGTTCGCGGCTCTGGCTGTCACGGCCAGCGGAAACCCGATGCTCCGGCGTTTTGCGACTTGTACGGGACTTGTCTTCGCAACCCTATTTTTCAACCCTTGGACGGCACCATGGATCGCCCACCACCTCACGGGCAGCGAGACTTACTTCCGCGTGTTCTGGATCTGGCCTCTGCCTCTCTTTTTGGCCGCTCTCGTTTGCGAACCGCTGGGGTGGAAGAGCCTGAACCAAACAGCAGCTGGTCGAGCGGCCACCCGCGCCGCGGTCCTCGTCTCCACCGCTCTCGCCCTCTGGACCCTGCCCGCTCCCCATACTCTGTCGACGGCAAATGGCGTCCGACTCGACCGCCCCGGGCCCAAGCTCCCCCCCGAAGCGTGGCGGCTCGCCGAACACATTGGGGCCCTTGCCCAACCGAGCTCTTTTGTGCTGGCGCCTCTCCCAATCGCGCGCTGGATTCCCTTAGTCGAGCAGGGACCCCGGCCTTTGATGGTGCGAGAGCTTTACCTCGACCGACTCGCCCCCCGGCTCGGAACGGCTGAACTCGGCCGGCGGCGCGCCCTGGCCCACCT
>JAQWNI010000056.1 GCA_029268645.1 Myxococcota bacterium | reverse complement strand
GATACTTGTCGATCGAATACGCCAGCGGGTAACGCTCGGCAGTCAGCCCGGGCGAAATCATGAGCCAATCACCCCAGCGCCAAAACGAACCCAGTAAAATCAGTGCCATGGCCAAGCCGGCGGTCCGGCGCATTCCCAGGCTGGGCATCGACCATCTCCCCCCCTCAGCCCACACCCTGCCCATGTGAACCAGCGCAAGCGCTACAACGAAGCCCAACCAGTTGAGACGAACCGCGGACAACATGCCCACCGCGGAAGCCCAGCCGACGGCGCAAAGGGCCCAATCGAGACGGGCCCAAAGCTCTTTCCTAAAAGCCAAACCCGCAGTCAGCCCGATCAAGGCTAACAGCACCACCCAAAGCCCAGCCCACACTTCAGGCGTGGGCGGCAGGTTCGAAACGGGCATCGAGAAGAGATTGACCGGAGCCCATTCATCGCTCACCACGCTCAAGTCCGGGGTCTCCGCTCCGGCTACAAAGAAGGGCGTAAGGGAACGCCAACCCATCGGATGGACGGTCGTCGCCAGCGCACCGACGAGCATCGCCCCCCATAAACGTCGACTCCGCTTTCGAGAATCCTGCTCTCCCAAGCCGACCGCACAAAGGGCCCCGAGCGATGCTGCCAAAACGAGGACCAAGCCCATCAAGAATGCCCCATGCAGATTGGCCCACACAGCAAAAACCAGCGCCGCAAGCGCAACGCGCGCGAGGCTGGGAGCACGACGATCGACTACGAGAAGACGAATCACCAACAATGTGCCCAGAAGAGTGGCCAAGTGGGGCCGCAGCTGAAACAAACGAAAAGCTGCGAGACAGAGAAAAACCGCCAGCCCCAGGCTTGCCCCGACCCGAGAGCCACTGACTCGATACATCAAGGACCAAGCCAGGGACCCAATCCAAAAGACGATGAGAACATGAAGCACCCGAAGGCCTTGAAACCCCAAGACCGACACGGTCCCGTGCAAACCCAGGCCAAATAGCCAAGCCGCAGGAGCAGGCGGTTGCTCGGCCAAGTAGAGGAAGGGGTCGGTTTGAAGCCACGGACCCAGGTTCCAATAGTGGGCCCCAATGCCAAGATGCCACCACAGGTCGTCGGTGATAATGGGTTGCCCCACCGCCCCCAGGACTAACAGGAAGAGAACCGCGACGGCCCCGTGGCTGGCGATCTCAAGCGTTGGGGAAGCCAGGCCCTGCCAGCGAATTTCATCAAAGCGGGAGGGCCGGGCGGACACTCAGCGCTCCCCCCTTAGAGGCCCACCCAGCGCACACGAAAGCCCAATCCCATTCGATAATTCCAGTCCTGCGCCTGTAACTTCCAAGTCGCCGAGTATTCACCCTCACCCAACGCGTCATCGACGGATGTCTCGGAAGAAAAACTCAGCTCGTTATTACCAAGCGTTCGAAAAGCTCCGCCGGTGAGATAGAGCGAAGGCCGGAACGACCCTTCGGATTGAAGCTCCATCTCAACCTCAAGCGTTGGCCCAACACCATTAAAGAATCCTGCGCCACGACCGCCCAACTGCACCAATCGGAAATTCTGACCGAAAGACGGGGGGGGAAGCACCACCGACCCGAGCGGATCGGGATCATCTTTATACGCGGCTAAGACCTTGCCTTCGGCGATCACGCCCCAGCGAATCCATCCCACCCCGGGACGCAACCGGACGAGTCGATCTCGGAAGATCACATCGAAGGAAACTCCGACACTGGCGGCCAGCGTCGTCGTCATCACCTGAGAGTCGATTCGAGTTCCCTGCCCCCCGATCACCGAAGCGGGATAACTTCTCGGACTCGTCGTGGCGGGTTGGATCAGGAATTTCGTCGCAGCGCCGTCGAGGGCGACGGTCACTTCCCCGGCAAAGGTCGGCAGAATCTCAGCGACTGCGAAAAGTCGCGGCTTCAGCGGAATAAAACCCAAGGCAGGCGTCAGGATGTCGATCGTCGCCCCCACATTGGGGGAGACCGTCAGAAGAGACTTATCCAAGTTTCTTCCGAAGGGTGTGGGGGCCTGTATAAAGGCCCCGTCCGGCCAGCCATAGGCGGTCGGGGGATCCGGAGGGAGCCCGATGTCCGCTTTTGTCCGAACACTACCGTTTTGTTGGGCAATCAAAACGCCGCTTGTCAGAGACAGCCCGATGGCGAACCGTTTCGAGTCCGCTCGGCGTGCTTCCTCTATTCGCTCGGCAGGCGTGAGCGACTCATCGCCCCCGCCTTCCTGCCCCTCTGCTCTCCCCGACGCCGGGGCGAACAGGCCTAGGGCCAACAACACCGCTGTGATCCGCACCAAGAGTAGCGGAAGCGCGGAGACTCGAGCTCTAGGTTTTGTCGGGGAGGATTGCATTGGACCGGCACAGTATTACACTTCCGCATCTTGTAAACATGCACCCACCCCGATCGGGTCCGCCCGATTCTCGGAAATCAAAAATAAATGAGGCGCAGCGCGATCATCGCACTCGCGGTCACTCACCTTGCCGGTATCTTGTTCATCGCTGCGCCGGACGCCAAGGCACAGACCTCGACAGGGCAGGCACTCGATTCGACCGGAGACTCCGCTGCAGGCGGGGAAACCACGTCCGTCAGTGCGCCGTCCGAGTTCGACCCGAACAGCTTGGCCCCGGGGACCGAAGTCAGAACTGTGGTCGCCGGAGAGTCCGATACCGCGGCCGCCTACGCGGCTGGGGACTCCGTCACGGGGTTTTCCGCCGCGGATGTCGAAGCGCTTGGTGCGCTCAGCATTGCTGACTTAGCGGACTTCACGCCCAATCTCGAAATCGTCACGACAGGATCGACGACGCCCACTTTCTTCATCCGCGGCGTGGGGCTGAACGACTTCAGCGCCAACGCCTCCGGGGCCGTAGCCATCTTCCAGGACGATGTCGCTATCAATGCGCCCGCCATGCAACTCGGCACCCTGTTCGATATTGAAGGGGTCAGCATTTTTCGAGGTCCCGTTGGCAAGGGAGCCGCGCGCAATGCCTCGGCCGGGGCAATCAAAATGTATTCTCGAAAACCCACCGGAATTTTTGGTGGGTACCTGCGGTCCACCTACGGCAACTACAACTACAACGACTTCGACGGCGCCATCGAAGCCCCGGTCGTCGAAGATGTCCTCTTCGCGCGGTTTGCGTTTCGGACGACGTTTCGAGACGGCTACCAGAACAATGGCTGTGGGGGCTTCACCGAGTACCCGGGATATCGCCCGAAGCCCGGCACGCAGGACAATCCACCGCCTGGGAACAGCCCCCTTTGGTCTCTTTGCGGCGAAGAGGTCCCCGTTCGAGGTTCGATCCTCACGCAGCCTTTCGTCCGTTTCTCCGATGGGTTTTCTCAGGTGCCCTTTAACACGACGACGAAGGTGAACGACCTCGGTAATTGGGCCACTCGACTCAACCTCCGTTATCAGCCCACCCTAGATCAGGACTGGATTATCAACGGCCACGTGAGCCGACGAGATGAGTGGAGCCGCCAGGGAATCTCTTACGGCACCGCGGGAACACAAAACTTCCCCGACGGTTCGTCCCTCAATGGCATTCTCAGTGGCCCCGACGCCGGCGGGTTCCAGCGACCTCAAGTCAGAAACATGATCACGGACCTCGTCTCACTGAATGAAGCTCGAGGGCTTTCTCCCACCGAAGCGGGAAACCAAGCAACCATCGGGGTCGCTAACCAGATCGGCGCAGAACTCGACTCGGACCCCTACACGGGTTACTACAATAGGCCCGGCCGAACGACCAATCTCGTGTACGGCGGTTTTGTCAATGGGGAAATCGCTCTCCCCCACGATCTCACTCTGAAAACCGTCTCGGGTTACGACGGCTACGATCGAGGCATCGCCTCCGATACAGACCAGACCCCCAACACCCGGTTTGAGATCACGAGCACTGATCAAGGCTGGCAGTTCTATCAGAACCTCCAACTTAACGGGATGTGGGAAAGCGAATCTTTCGATTGGTCTGTCGGTGCTTTTTATCTTCAAGAAGATCTAGCGGTCGTAACGACGACAGACTTCGGCGAGGCTACGGCCTTCGCGATCAGCTTTCGAGATTACACGCAAGACAGCTATGGGCTGGGTGTCTACGCAGACTTCTCGTGGCCCTTTTGGGATGACTTCACCCTTGACGGGGGGGTGCGCTTTAACTGGGAACAAAAGGCAATCGACTTCTTCTTGGTCCGTGCGGGCAGCCCCATCGAGGGTGACCGGACCGAAACTCGATCTGCTCCGACCGGCGAACTGCGCCTGACCTACAATTTTAGAGACGACGCGCACGCGTACTGGAAATACACGCGAGGCTGGAAGGGCGGTCACTTCAATGCGGCCGCTGCCCTGCGGCCCGAAGAGGGAGTCACCTACGCGGAGCCGGAAACCAACAACGCCTACGAGACGGGATTGCAGTCGTCTTTTCTAGACAACAAACTCGGCCTCAACTTCTCGCTCTTTTACTACGACTACACGGACTACCAACTCTTTACTGTGCAAAACAGCTCCGGGTCGACTCCGGAATTTGTGGTCATCAACGCTCAAGGCGTCGAGATTTACGGCGCCGAGTTGTCCGCCGACGTACGCCCCTTTGACAACACGCGTATTCAAGCGCGATTCAGCTGGCTGGAGAGTACCTTCACCGAACTCGTTCTCCAGAACACGGTCATCGTTACGCCGGACCAGGGCGGCGCCGCCGTCACGAAGGTTCAGGATCTAAATTACAGCGGTAACCGCATGGTCAATTCGCCTCAGTACAAGATTAGCTTGACCGCAGAACAAACCGTCCGCCTGGGCCGCTACGGGGCGGTCACGGCTCGGTACGATGGCGCATGGACCGACACCGTCTATTTCGACCCGACCGAAGGCCGCGGCGTCGAAAACGATCAGGGCAAAATTTTTCTGCCTGAGAATACGATCGGCCAGGAGCCCTACTGGCTGCACAACCTGCTCTTCATCTACCAACCGCCGGTTGGCAACTTCACCGTCGAAGCGTTTGTCCGAAATGTCACCAACGAGGTCTACAAGAGCTTCGCCTTCGACGCGACGATCTTCCAGCAAACCACAATCTACTTTACAGGCGAACCGCGCATGTTTGGCGGAACGCTCTCGGTCACCTTCTAAAGAGAACCCGCCCCACTCTTTCTTCTCGCCCTGCACATTGCACGATGCCACGCGAAGCGCGAAGTCTGCCCGCAAGCCCATCAGGGGATGGCATACCCCAGGGCGCGAAGTTGATTCAGTTCCATCTCGCCGATTTCCCGGGTCGATGCCTCTCCCCACGCAGGAGACGTTTCGAGATACTCCACCCCCCGAGCACGCAACTCGATGAGCTTTTCCGGCTGCTCTTCCGCAAGGTCTTGCAACTCCAGGGGGTCTTCTTCTGCGTCGAAGAGGCTCTCCTGCACGCTCGGGCCAGCGGTGTGACGGACATAGCGATAGGGCCCGTCCACGACGGCGACAGCATGCCTGGAAGGCATGTCGGGACGCCCCCAGGTCGTATCCAAGTGGGAAATGCCCGAATCCATCTGTTCGTCCGACTGCCCCCGCCCCTCTGCCAGGATCACATCAACCAAAGATTGCCCGTCTGTCAAACTGGGGCCCTCTAGGCCCAGCAAGTCGAGCAGAGTCGGCCAGATATCGATATTACGACTTCGACTGGAGACCACGATGCCGGGCTCCAGCCGGAAGGGGAACCGAATCAGCAGCGGCACCTCTGTCGACTCTCGAAAAACCGCCCGCGCATGCCCCTCGAATCCGCGCTCCCGAAAAGCCTCTCCGTGATCCGAGGCCACGACCACTAGGGTCCTGTCCGAGAGCCCCTGGGCATCAAGGAAATCAAAAAGTGCGCCGAGCAGAGCATCTACGCGACGAATCGAATTATCGTAGACGTCAGAGTAGTCACCCCCAAACAGCGCTGATTCTTCGTCATAGGTGTACTCATGGATGTCCATGAGATGCAAATAGAGAAACCAATGGCCTTGCCCATTAACCCGAAGGTATTCCATCGCCGAGTAGAGCACGTCTTCGTCCGAGAAGGAGCCCTTGATCGTGGGATTGTCTCGCCGGACAGAAGGGGCCATCGGACGACCGCCTGGCTTGACGTAGATATCGAAACCTTGACCGAACCCGAAATTGGGCGAGACCCAACCGTTTCGGTAGAGCCCGACCGTATCGAAACCTGCCTCCGACAATCGCTCGGCGGGCAATTTCGCATCCTCGGGAATCACTTGATCAAAGCGGGTGATCCCGGCCCGCATCGGGTACAGCCCGGTCCACATCGAAGCCATCGAGGCCTTGGTCCAAGACGACTGCGCAAGATGCCGATCGAATCGAACCCCCTCTTCTGCCAACGCCGCTAGATGGGGACTCGTGTCGCGTTCATACCCGTAGGGGGTGAGCCGGTCCGCTCGAAGCGTATCGAGCAAGATAAAAAGGACGTTTAGATCCTCCCGCTCGGCCAGACTCTCCACGTCCTCCAATGATCCTATAGGTCGGGTCGAGGAAACGCCCCCGGGAGCCCAGGCAAAGAGCAAGAGCCCGACGAGTAGGCTGAAAGAAATGAGCGCCCCGGCGAGCCAGGGCCACCGAATGTGACGAGTTTCATCAGACAAGGAGCGAGTGACCTCTTTTTGTTAAAGCCTTCGGCCAAATGGCCACCCTATCGTGCGCCGACTCAAAAGGCGCGTAGGCGCCCAGAGGCTACAGTATCGGGATGCAAAGTACCGATTCCAACTCGACAAGGAGACTTCTTTCAACACGGAGATCTCTTTACATTCTCCTCCTCGGCTGGGGCGTGGGATGTGTGCTTCTCGCCTGCTCTCAGACGGACTCCGTTGAGCGAGCCAAGGCGGTGATGGCGGAGTCTCAGGGCCAATTCAACGCCGAGTCCATCGAAACCCTACGCGGGATTCTCGCGGAAGACCCCGACAGTGCGGAAATCAACTACCTCTACGGACGGGCCCTCTCGCTTTCTGGCGAGACCACATTGGCCGAATGGGCGCTGCGCAAAGCCGCGCTCAATCCAGAATGGAGAACGGCCGCCGCCAAGCAGATCGCCGCCAACTCAGTCAGGACCGGGAACTTCGAGACGACCATCGAGTTCGTTTCTCAAGTTCTGGAAGCGGAACCGGATAACGTCGACCTCCTGATCATCCGAGCCAGAGCAGCCGCCGCATCCCGGATCGGAAGTAGCGAGGCCCTCGCGGACACCGACCGGATCCTAGAAATTGACCCCGACAATGCGAGGGCCATGGAGCCCCGAATCTTGGCCCTTTTGAACCTTGAGCGCTACGAGGAGGCCGGCGAGGAGATTGAGCGACTCGGCCAAATGATCGAGGCCAACCCCGATTCCGATGAGACAATCCGGGGGTGGCACTGCACCACAACAGCTTTGTATGCCAACGACAGCGGAGAGGCCGATTTGGCTTTGGAGCGGTTCAACGAGTGCCTCCTTGAGTACCCGGGAAATCCAAATCTAATTTCCAGCGCCGTGACCTTTTTTGATGAGCGGGGAGAGTACGGCCGTTCCCTCAAAATCATGCAAGAAGGTCTCGTCAAGCTGCCCGAGTCCCTCGATTACCGGCGAAAAATCGCCATCCGCCTGGTCGCTGCCGGCGACACCGAGGGAGCGGATCAACTCTTAATTGAAGGCACAGAGGTTGTCTCTGCAGCCTATGCCCCAGTCGCGTGGCAGATCTTGGCCAAGCACTATCAAGAGCAAGGGCAGCATCCCCAGGCCGTCCAGGCTTTTGCTCAAGCACTCGAACTCATGCAAGCGGCTGACGCGCCGACCTCTCAGCTGATGTTGGACTACGCAGACGCTCTCATCCTCAATAGCGATTTCGATCAGGCCATGGCCCTGACAGATCAGATGACTGTAGAAGCGCACCAGGAGATGGTCCGCGCCCGTATTGCCCAAGAACGCGGCGATCACCGTCAAGCCCTGAAACACTTTGATCGGGCCTTCCAGCTCTGGCCCGACAATCCTTGGGCGCGCTATTCCGCAGCCCTCTCCGCTGAGCAGGTCGGCGATTTTGACCAGGCCGCTTCGGATTATCGTTATTCGATTCGAATCAACGCCGGAGCGACGGACGCCCGCACACGACTGGCCCGAATGCTAGTCGCCGAAGGGGATATTCCGAACGCAGTGAATTTTTTGGCCTTACTACAAACCACCGCAGCTTCAGATCGCGAGGGACTCATTTTACTGACCGAACTGTATGCACGAATGAACCAAGCGAACCTGATGCGCCAGACGCTGCTCGATCTCAATGCGTACGGGCGTCAGGCCTATGGCGAGGCCACGGCGAAGACAGGACAAGCCATCGCCGAGGTGTTTGGCGTCGAAGCGGGAATCCAGTACCTCGAAAGCTACGGCGCCAACCAGCTGCCGAACCAAGATCCGGAACGGCTCCCGGCGGTCCGCAAATTAATTGAGCTCCGTCTCGAAGCCGGGCAAACGGAGTTGGCCCTGAGCGAAAGTGAGGCGTTTGAGGCAGGGCTGCCCGAGGGCTCAGCCGCCGCAGCCGCGCTGCGTGGCTACCGACTCGAGATCATTGGGGATACGGAAGCCCGCAACGCCTACCTGGAAGCCCTCCAGGCCGACCCCCGCAACCCCGAAGCCTTGGCGGGATTGGGACGAATCAGCTCGGCGGAATCACCGCGCGAGGCCGTCGTGTTTTTCGATCGGGCCATCGAGGCCGAACCCGAAAACATCGACACCCAATGGGCCTCCGCTCGATTGCTCCGCCAATTGGGAGAAACCGAGCGAGCGCGCAAGCGACTCGATCAAGCACTGGCGCTCTGGCCGTACTCGGGATTACTGGCGCTCGAACGGGCCGAACTCGAAAACGAAGCCGTGTCGCCCAGCAGCGCGCTCGCCCCGCTCATCGAACGGGCCGAGCGCTTCGGGAGCCGGTTCACACCCGCCGAGGCGCAGAGGCTAGAGTCCCTGCGGGTCAACCAGGCGCGCTAAGAGAAGCCGTCTCATGCGGCGTGAACTGCATCACGCCGGTGCGTTGCGCGCCGCTGCAAAAAATAGCTTAAAAAAGCTATAAGCTGTTGTTTTTAATGGGTAAAAATAAATTAACGCAACAATGGGGGGCGTGGCAGTTCGCAACGCTCGTCGAGGTCACCCACTTCCCGATTTTTTCTAAGTACCTGATTTAAATAAAGAATAGTTATCTTTTAGATTCTGGCACCGCTATTGCATATTCTGGTCCCTACGAATCTTAACGATCGGCCAAAAGCGGGCTTCATCCGCTCGCGGCCGATTCATCAAACGAGGAGTAAACCAGGAATGAACTTCAATAAAACGCACGGCATCGGGCTGCTTGCTCTGAGCGTTGCGCTAGGGATGGTCCTTTCATCGACCGCCCAGGCCCAAGTGTTCAACAAGTTCTCGCTGACCGGTAACAGCCGTAGTCAGATCGGTGATGGCCTGCCTTTGCCGATTACCTTTGCCCCGGCGCCGAATGGTGCGGTGCCCATCAAGCTGGGCGCGACCGTCCAGCAGGAGCAGGGACCCGATCCGAAGGCCATGAAGATCATCGGAACCCCCAGCCCGAACTTCAGCACCAACTTCAAGAACCAGCCCGTGTTCGCGCTCAACAAGGCGGTGGCTCAGGTTCGAACCTCACTCATCATCAACGGCCCCTGGGCCGGAACGGGCGTCGTAGGAACCCGAACTTTTGAAGCCGGCGGGCGAACTGGCCCGGCGACCTTCGACTGGTGCCCTGGCTTGGCTCTGCCCCTTACGGCTGACCCCGGCTGTGGCAATCCTTTGACAGACACTCGGGTGACGGATCCCAAGGGTAAGGTTCGATACCAAGCCACTGGCAATCAGTTCGGTGGTTCCTTCGAGGCTCTCGTCGGTGGTGCGGGCTCCAAGGGCGGCGCGAGTGTCGTCTTGATGCTCCCCGGTGGTTTCGCTGGAGTCGGCGTAGGCTGTGCCCACCCGGCTGTTGGCCCCCCGAATGCGGGGCAGAATGCCGTGACCAGCTGCGTCGGGATCTTCAGCCCCATCGCGGTCGACACCCACGCGGTTGCGGGCCGACCGATTGGGGCGCCCGCAACGAACTTCCCGGCACCGGCCCCCAACAACATTCGGCCGATGGCCATCACGGCGAATGGCAACGTGACACGCGTCTTCGGCCCCACCGGCGCCCCCACCGGCCCGGTGAACAATGTTGAAGCCAGCTGGGGCTTTCCCTACACCACAGGGATTGTCTCTGTGAAAGCCTCGGATGCCCTCGGAAGCGCCGAGCAGTTCATCCTGAGCGGCTCTGACAATCGCGTGGACGGTATCGGCTCCATTTCAATGGTGTCGGGCGGGCTCAGCGACCGGACCCTCTCGGGCTCCAACGCGAACCGGGCGTGGCTCAACTGGACCATCCCCGGTGGTACTCCGGCTCCGTCGATCTCCAATGGCGGTTTGGTCCTGCTGAGTGCTCTCATGCTCGGTGCGACCCTCTGGATGCTTCGCCGCGCGACCCGAACTGCATAAGGGCGGGTCTCACGGTTTCTGAGAGAACGCTTCTCTCAGAGGACCATTCGGAAGCCCGGAGGAACCTCGCGTTCCTCCGGGCTTCTTCTTTTTGAACGCTAGAATGGGCCTCGGATGAAAAGATCAAGCGATTGGACCGCACCGAATCCGACTGTGAGAAGCCGGCGCGCCACAGAACCCAATTTCCATTTCAGGGTCGCTGGGGTCATCCTTATGGGTTGGCTCGGCCTCACCGCGGCCTGTACCACTTCGGGCCGGTCGACCGACAATCCGTTGCGCCGCGACCAACTCTGGCAGTTCTACCAGAAGCTCCCCGCCCCGCGTGCATTTGCCATATCGGGAGACCCGAAGCACGTTTGGATCGCGGGAGTCGCGGGAGGAACGTCTTCACAGGCGGAAGCCCTGGAACTCGCCATTGCCGATTGCGAACGACTCCGACGCAAGCGACGGATGACCGCCCAATGCCGTGCCTACGCGGAAAACGAAAAAATCGTTTGGTGGACCCGTGGGGATGAGGCGCCGACGACTACGCCCTCTACGAAGACGTCGGCCGCACCACCCTGAGCCCAGGCTTCACAGTCCTCGACGGCGTCGGCTCAACGGTTTGCTGGGTAGGCTCGTCTGGTCCGGCAGCGCCTTGCCGAATCCGATCCTTGGCCGCCGGCGGAAGGCGAGCGGACTCGAGCCAAATCTCAGCGGCTTCGGGGTCATTGCGTATAAAACCCACCCCGATTCGAACCAGAGCTGAGTGCCGTTGCTCCTCTGGTCGGATTTGATTCGCCAGTCGGATTCCCACGGCGGGATCCTGTAAAGCCACAGCCGACCCGATCACAGCGAGCCCCGGATAGAGCCAGGGTTCGACCTCATCCTGGGCGAGTTCAAAGCCCCAGTCGGCCAGGCCCTCCTGATCATCAATCGCCCAGATTTCGACCGCCTGCTGGACCGCAAAATCGCGCTCTTGCCCCGCCTTCGCATTCGACAGCCACTCCATGACCTCCGCAGGAACGACGTCAGGTTGACGCATCCACTCGCGGGCCAGTCTTTGACGCACGAAGGAGCTTCCAAAACGGTCACAGTAGGCGCTACAAAATGCCAGAGTTTTCGCGCGGTCTTCCCTCAACATCTCCGGCGCTGCATACCGCCAGAGCTGAGTCCGAAAGCGGTAGTCGTCCGGAGGATAATCCAGCAACAATTGAGCGGTGGCGTCGAAGCCGACGTCCCCAAGGCTCTGTCGTGCGAAAGTTGTTAGAGCCCGACTGCGGGCTTTCGAGGGCTCCAGGGTTCTCAGAAAACCAAGAACCCCAGGTTGGCCGGAGGCATACCAACCCCGCACGTACGCTCCGAGCACCGTCGGAGGCACTAGATCGGAGGGGAAGGACAAATACTCTTCAACAAGCTGGCGAGGCCCTTCCGGATCAAAGGATGCCCACGTCTCAATCACGGCGCAAAGAACAGCAAGACGAATCGCCACGTCCACTCTCGACGAAGTGCTCCACTCAGCGGCCCCCTGGGGATCATATGAAACCCAAAACCGAACCAACAGGGCCGCCTCAACTTGCCCGAGCCCAAGCGCATGAGACTCGAGGAGCTCAACGACCGATCCGAGGTCCTCGGGGCCCAGTTCGGACAACTTCGCGGACAAAAGAGCCACCCGGGTCAGGGTATCCCGCTCAAGCAACAGGCCGCGGAGCTCTCCGGAGAGGGCCTGATCACGCTCGACCTCGGCTGGAGTCCGGGGGGTTGGCGGCTGAGGGCCGGTATTGCGTCTCCCCACTGCCCAGCCGACACCGAGGCCAAGACAAAGAACCACCAGAATAAGAAGAACTGTGCGTGCAGAACTCGACATACCCCGATACTAAGTTCGAACCAGGCTCTTCACCAGTCAATGTGCAAGGAAAAGGCAGTCTCCCCCCGCCGATCACCCGCACAGTGCCTCCCGGGTAAACCGCCCTCAGCGCGGGCCTCATCTCAAAGGGGGGCAACCCTTCTGCAGCGCAGTCGCAGCCAGAACCACCGGGCGCGTTCGCCTACAGGCGAACGCGCGTTCGGTCGATGCCAGCGAGGGCGAACGGGAGGACCGCAATGCAAAGACCGACAAACACCTGCCCGAAACTCGGACACCGGACTCATCGGGCCATTGGACTACTTCTCGGGGTGCTGATTCTCTCTACGGGAGAAGCCACCCTCGCAGACTCCCCCCAGACCGAGAAGTGGATTCCTCAGGATTTAGCAGAGCAGTCGATCCTCTCATCCCGGATCGAGGTGTTCATCGATCGACTCTCCGACAAAATCCAGCGTGACGCCGAGCGCAGTATCCTAAAGAATTTTCGCGGCATCCCGAATCTGGGACAGTCGTCCGCGACCCGATACCGAGTGGTCGACTACCCAGATTCCCAAAGCCTGCCCATCGAAAGTTCCCTCAAAAAGGCTCCTCGGTCCCCAACGGCAGAAGAGACGCATTCCCTTCCCGCAGCACTCGCCGAGAGCTTGCTCCTTCCCTAGTGGCCCCGATTTCGGAGCAAGGTCGCCCACCCCGGCAAAGGTGAACCCCTTTGGGGCCTCCACAAGCTATTCTTTTGGGCACGGGACGTCGCGCCCGACCTTCTCTCCCTTTGAATCGGAGATCCCCATGACTGCCCTAATCATCCTCGGTGCTCTGGCCCTGGTCCTCATCGTCTGGGGGATCAGCATCTACAATCGGCTTGTGGCTCTCAAAAATCGTTACCAAAATGCCTTCGCCCAGATTGAAGTTCAGCTCAAGCGCCGCCACGACCTGATCCCTAACCTGGTGGAAACCGTGAAGGGCTACATGGCCCACGAACGCGAGACCCTCGAGGCCGTCGTCGAAGCACGCAATCAAGCCGCTTCCGGACTCGCCACCGCGGCGAACGATCCCGGCGATCCAGCCGCCATGCAAGCCCTCGGCAATGCAGAGGGCGTCTTAGGGGGGGCAATGGGGCGCCTGCTCGCTCTCTCCGAAGCTTATCCAGACTTAAAGGCAAGCCAAAACATGCAGCAGCTCACCGAAGAGCTGACCTCGACCGAGAACAAGGTCTCCTTTGCCCGACAGGCCTTTAATGACGCCGTCACCGCCTACAACACCTACAAGCAAACCTTTCCCCCGGTTCTTTTCGCTGGATCTTTCGGCCACGGGACCGACGCCTCACTGCTCGAGTTCGATCATGAACAGATCGCCGAGGCACCCCAGGTCTCTTTTTCCTAAAAATCGTCATTTCCAAGAACCCGCAGGCGGTGAGCTTGATCGAAGATGGCCTCTCAGTTCTTTGAGCACCAAGAAGCGGCGCGCCGGAGCACGGCCGGGCTCGTATTCCTTTTTATCTGCGCTGTCCTTGGCATCATTGCGCTTCTCTACGCCGTTGCAGTCGGCCTCACCGCTCAACCCGTCGTCGATGCCTATGGGCGAACCACCAGTGCCCAGCTTGAGTGGTGGCAACCCCAACTCCTAGTTCAAGTGGCCCTCGCCACCCTAGCCGTCGTTGCCGGTGGAAGTCTTTATAAAATCAGCCAACTCAGCGGCGGAGGCTCTGTCGTCGCCGAGCAGCTCGGCGGGCGATTGCTGGCAAGCGACACCCCCGACCCAGACGCCCGGCGGCTTCTCAACGTCGTCGAAGAAATGGCTATTGCCAGCGGAACACCCACGCCTCCCGTCTATCTTTTAGACGACGAAGAGGGGATCAACGCCTTCGCCGCGGGATTTACCCCGAGTGATGCGGTCATCGGGATCACCCGGGGCTGCATTCGCCAGCTTTCTCGCGAAGAGCTCCAGGGTGTCATCGCCCATGAATTCAGCCACATTCTCAACGGAGACATGCGGCTCAACATCCGTCTGATGGGATTCATTCACGGCATCCTACTGCTCGGAATCATTGGCTACTTCCTACTGCGCTCCTCGATGTTTGCGGGGGGAGGGCGTCGGAACAGTCGCGACAACTCGGGCCTCATCATGCTGGCTGCAGGAATCGGACTGATGATCGCCGGCTTCGTGGGTACCTTTTTCGGCAATCTCATTAAGGCTTCTGTGAGCCGACAAAGAGAATTCCTGGCCGATGCCTCAGCGGTTCAATTCACCCGAAACCCAGCGGGCATTGCCGGCGCGCTCAAGAAAATCGCCGGCTTCGATAACGGCTCAGCCCTTGAGAGCCCTGCCGCCCCAGAAGCCAGCCACATGTTCTTCAGTCAAGGTTTACGAGGCGGGATCCAGAACCTATTCGCCACGCATCCGCCTATCAAAGAGCGCATCCAACGCTTGGACCCAAGCTTTGTCGCCTCGCCATCAGAGGCTCCAGGGGGCCAGGCCGTGATGCCCGCGTCACAGACGAATGGCGCCGCAAGCCTCGCTGGCCCTTCGAAACCGGCCGGCACCATTTCCACAGCCCTCCCCGACCATCCCGACGGTTCCGGAATTGAGAGCATCGGGGCGCCGACTAAGGCCCACCTCGATCATGCCCGAACCCTCGTTGAGAGATTCCCCGACACCCTGATCGCCGCATGCCGTGAGCCCTACGGGGCGCGAGCTGTTTTCTACGCCCTCCTCATCGATGACGACGAATCGGTTCGCCAGCGACAGCTCGAAAGACTCAACCGTTTTGCCGAGGAAGGCCTCGCGGATCAAACCCGCCAATGGATGCCTGAAATCCGGCGACTCGGCTCCGCAGCGCGGCTCCCTCTGGTCGACCTGACCCTGCCCGCTCTTCGAAGACTGTCTCCAAAGCAGTATCGGTCCTTTCGGGACAACGTCCGCTCGCTTGTGGAGGCCGACCAGCAGATCGACCTCTTCGAGTGGGTCCTGCATCGGGTTCTCTTCGCCCATCTCGCACCCCACTTTGAAAAAGTGCGAACCAAGCCGAGAAGGAAATCCATTCAATCACTCAGTCGCCCTTGTTCGGTGGTTCTCTCCGCCCTCGCTCGTCTCGGGACGGCTGACCCGTCCGAGACACAGGCGGCCTTCGAAGCCGGAGCCGAAGCGCTGGCCCCTGTAACAATCCAGTGGCTTCCCGCAGACCAGTGTGACCTTGTCGCCCTGGATCGCTCCCTCAAGCAGCTGACCCGAGCGACACCCTTGGCGGCGCAAAAAATCCTAACGGCATGCGCGGCTTGCATCGCCTCGGATGACGTCGTGGCCGAAGCCGAGGCCGAAGTCGTTCGCGCCATCGCCGACTCGTTAGATTGCCCCATGCCCCCGCTGCTCCC
Source organism: Myxococcota bacterium (assembly GCA_029268645.1). Lineage (GTDB taxonomy): Bacteria > Myxococcota_A > UBA9160 > UBA9160 > UBA4427 > TMED88. The sequence goes on along the minus strand of JAQWNI010000056.1, from coordinate 18,645 downwards.
CGGTCAATCTCTGATCTGATCCCCCCTGCCCTGTGACGCTAAGCGGTCGACAGGACTGCTAGGCTGAGGGCCCGACATGGCTTCAACCCGCAGGAGCGATGCATGACAGACCTCCACTTCGAAACAGCCCAGCAACTCGCCCGGCGGATTCAGAAACGAGAAGTCAGCGCGCTCGAACTCACGGATCTAATGATCCGCCGGATCGAGGCTCACGACAGCGAACTCAATGCCGTCGTCGTACGGGGTTTCGAGCGCGCCCGCGCAACGGCCCGAGAGCGTGACGAAGCCACGGCGGCGGGCCGATCCGAAGGTCCGCTGCACGGAATCCCGATGACCATCAAGGAGTCCTACGACGTCCAAGGACTCCCGACGACCTGGGGCATTCCCCTCCTAAAGGACAACATTGCGGATCAGAATGCACAGGCAGTGTCTCGCTTCGAAGCGGCCGGGGCCATTTTCCTCGGCAAGACCAACGTCCCCGCCAATCTGGCAGACCTTCAGAGCTACAACGCGATCTACGGACAAACCAACAACCCTTGGAACCTCGAACGCACCCCCGGCGGTTCTTCCGGTGGCTCCGCTGCCGCATTAGCCGCAGGGCTGACCGCCCTCGAGTGTGGATCCGACATCGGAGGGTCGATTCGCAACCCAGCTCATTTTTGCGGCGTTTATGGACACAAGCCCACCTGGGGCATTGTTCCGCCCCAGGGCCACGCGATCCCTGGACAATTGGCCGGTCCTGACCTCTCGGTGTGCGGCCCTCTGGCCCGCAGTGCCGAAGACCTCGCGGTCGCTCTCGAAGTCATCTCAGGACCCCAACCACTTGAAGATCGCGGCTGGCGGCTTGACTTGCCCCCCGCGCCCAAGAAAACCTTGTCGGAGTATCGGGTGGCTCTGTGGCCCGATGATCCCCAGGCCCCTGTCGCGGCAGAGGTGTCGCAGCGGGTTCGGGACCTCGGAGCCAAGCTGGCTGAACGGGGGGCCGTTGTGTCAGACGAGGCGCGGCCCCGCTTCGAACCTGAGCGAGCGCATCGAAACTACATCAAACTTTTGAATTCGGTGATGGGCGCCGGTTTGCCCCTACCTATTTACCACGCCCAAGTGGAGAAGGTGCGGGCGCTCGACGCCGGTGACCGGTCCGCTGAAGCCCTCGAGGCCCGTTCTCTCGTGCTGAGCCATCGCGAATGGCTCTCGGCGGACAATCAAAGGGCCCACATTCGCCACGCTTGGCGAGACTTCTTTTCCGACTGGGACGTGCTGGTTTGCCCTGTCGTCGCTACGGCTGCTTTCCCCCATGATCATTCAAGCCCGATGTCGGCGCGACGCATCGACATCGGGGGCGAGAGTCGACCCTACTTTGAGCAACTCTTCTGGTCGGGCTTGGCCACCGGGGCTTATCTACCCAGCACCGTCTTCCCCACAGGCCCGAGTCCGCAAGGGCTTCCGATCGGCCTTCAGGCCATCGGTGACGCTTATCGAGATCACACAACCATCGAATTCAGCCGCCTCGTGTCTGAAGAAATCGGGGGCTATCAAGCCCCACCCCTTTAGGCGACTCTCAGCCCCATTCGATCACGTGGAGCATCAGGAAGACAACGATTCCCGTCACCGAAACATACATCCAACCCGCCCAGGTCCAGCGGGCGAGGCGGCGATGTCGATCAATCCGATCCGTGAGGGCAAGGTATAAAGTCCAGAGAATCGCCGGGAAGACCACGGCGGATAAAGCGATATGGCTGATGAGGATGAAAAAATAAACGGGGCGGATCAAACCAGTCCCACCAAAAAGCGTATCGCCTTGCAGAGCGTGGTAGGCCACATAGCTGACCAGAAAAAGCGCCGAAGCCAAGAGCGCCGAAAGCATCCACTTCTGATGCTGGGCGCGCTGGCCTCGGCGGATAGCCCGCCGCCCGGCCAAAAGAAGCACCACCGCCGAAGCATTGAAAACGGCATTCAGGGCCGGCAAACCCTCTCCCGCCGAGCTCGCGGCGTCGACCTCATGGAAATACACCAGCCAGACCAAAAACCCCAAGGCCAGCACGGACAAAACGGTCGTAGCCACCGCAGCCAAGGGCGGCGCGATGGTGTCCTCGGATTGGCCCGGTTTCGACATAGGGCGGCGCTCCTTTCAGGTCGCTGGATTGGTGACGAGAGAGTAGAGAAGACGCGTCAACGATCCACGGCTCGATGTCGCGCCGGAGCCGAGCCGAAACGGGGTCGGCTCGTGTACTTCCGGCGCACCCACCGCACAGGATCAATCAAAATTCGGGAGAGAGCATGAAGGAAACCGCCCTCGGGATCAGCCTTTTGTTGGCCTGTGTGGCCGGGGTAGGCTGCGCAAACGCCGGAAAGCCTATCGAGGCAGCGCATTACGTCGATCTCAGTCATGCCTATGACCAAGACACGGTTTTTTGGCCGACCGAAGACGGTTTCGTCCTCAAACCCGAAGCCGCAGGGTTCACAACGAAAGGATACTGGTACAGTGCCAATCGGTTTGAGAGCGCCGAGCATGGCGGCACCCACCTCGATGCGCCTCGGCACTTTTCCCAAGGCGGTCTGACCGTCGACGCCATTCCCATCGAACGCCTGATCGGGCCCGGGGTTCGGATCGACGTAAAAGAAGCCTGCCGTAAAAATCGGGATCATCTGATCAATCTCGAGGACCTCCAGAGTTGGGAGACTCGCCATGGCCCCATTCCAAAGGGGGCCCTAGTTCTTCTTGAAACCGGCTTCGCACAGTTTTGGCCGGACCGCTTGGCCTACATGGGGACCGACCAGCGCGGCGCCGAGGCGGTGGCCGCCCTGCACTTTCCGGGGCTCGATCCCCAAGCGGCCCAATGGCTGGCGAAAACCCGCCAGATTCGCGCGGTGGGTCTCGACACGCCCAGCATCGACCGGGGGCAATCCAGCGATTTTTTAAGCCATCGCGTCTTGGCTGAAGCAGGCATCTCGATTTTTGAGAACCTGGCCCATCTGGACGCCCTTCCCCCAAAGCATTTTGAGGTCATCGCTCTCCCGATGAAAATCCGCGGCGGATCCGGAGCCCCGCTTCGCATCGTGGCGCGACTGGCCTCCAAGTGAAGACCCTGCCTTCTCGCTGCTAAGGTGGAGGCATGGCAAGACAAGTCGAAGTCAGCACCCTAGGCGGCCCCGAAGTCCTCGAAATCGTTGACCGCGAAGTTGGCACACCGGGCCCGGGGCAAGTCCGGATCGCCGTCCAAGCCATCGGGGTCAACTTTATCGATGTTTATTTCCGGACCGGGCTGTACCCTCGCCCCCTGCCCTTTGCGTCGGGCCTCGAAGGCGCAGGCGAGGTACTTGAAGTCGGTCCCGACGCAGATGCTTTTCGGGTAGGCCAACGCGTCGCCTGGGCCTCTGTGCCCGGTTCCTATGCTACGGAGATCCTGGCGGCGGCGGAAAACCTTTTCGCGGTGCCGGACTCGGTCCCGAGTGACGTGGCGGCCGCTGCCATGCTCCAGGGCATGACGGCCCACTACCTCATCCATGGCTGCCGCAGCACCGAACCCGGCGATACGGCCCTGGTGCATGCCGCGGCCGGCGGCGTGGGCTTGCTGCTCTGCCAAATGCTTCGAAACGTCGGAGCACGGGTCATCGGAACCTGTTCGACCGAAGAAAAAGCCGCGCTCGTGCGAGAGGCGGGTGCGGAAGAGGTCATCCGATACGATCAAGAAGACTTCCCCTCCCGCACCCGAGCTTGGACGGATGGACGGGGCGTGGACGTCGTCTACGATTCCGTCGGACAATCCACCTTCGAGGGAAGTCTCGCGAGCCTCCGCCCTCGCGGATTGCTGTGTCTATACGGCCAGTCGAGCGGACCGGTCCCGCCCTTTGACTTGGGCCGGCTCAACGGACTGGGGTCCCTGATGGTCACGCGCCCTTCTCTGGCCCACTTCACCGCATCCCGCGCCGAATTTGAAGAGCGCGCGGGTGCGGTTCTCCAAGCTGTTCGGAGTGGAGCGCTCGATATTCGAATTGGCGCACGATTTCCCCTCCAAGAGGCGGCCGAGGCTCACCGCGCGCTTGAGGGTCGACGAACCACCGGCAAGGTGCTGCTGATCCCCTGAAGCCAGCGACATCGCTCTCCTGGGAATTTAATCGACGGTTGGTTCGAAATGCGCACGCGCCCGGGCCAGGGTTTCGTGGCTGCCAATGTCGAACCATTCCCCCTCAAAGGCGAAGCCTCTCACGCTGACGTTCTCGACCAACCAGGCGATCAAGTGGCCGGGCGCGTCGCGCTCGCCGCCTTCTACGAGGTATCGATCGAAGTCTCTTTCGGAGCCTGCGGGCATAAAATAAAGCGCGATGGCCGCGAGTTCCGTTTGGGGATTCATCGGCTTTTCGCGAAAGCCAATCACCTGGTGGTCGGCCCCAAGCGTCACTTCGTTATAGGGTGAGGGGCCCGCGGTCGGCCTGACTTTTCGAAGTGCAATCAAGGGCTCTTTCTGAGTCTCAAAGAGCTGATACAAGGGCTTGAGATCGAAGGCGATCAAATTATCGCCCGCCGCGACGACCCAGTCCCGTCCCGCCGGAGGAATGGCCTCCAGGGCGAACTCAAGGTCACCCAATGCTCCGAGCTTATCCTGGTCGGAGCAGGTTCCGTCATCCAGAACGCGGACGGGCACCTCGACATCAAGTTCCCGGGCCCAAACCGAGAGATCGTCCGCAAAGCGCGAATTCCCGATCACCACGATTTCCTCGACCGCTTCCAAGGACTGAAAACGTCTTACCAGATGCGTCAGCAAAGGGTCCCCACCGACTTCAAGAAGGGGCTTCGCGCAATCACGCGTCAGCGGCCACAAACGAGTCGCGTAGCCGGCTGCCAAGAGATAAACAATCAAGATCCGGAATCCTCTGAATGAATCGAAGCCCAGTCCGGCCGCAAAAAGCGATAGCCCGCGTCGCAAAACCGAACCTCAAGTTCTGGAAAATCCGAGGCATCTTGCGGCATCCCCACAATGGCCCCTCCGGACCCACAGAGCTTCGCCGAAGCACCCAGGCTGCGGGCCAGTGCCACCATTTCCTGATCGCGGGCGCTGACATCGACCAAGGCACAGCGCGCATCGAAATTTTTATCCATCAAACGATGAAAAAGCATCCGATCCCCCAGACGAAGCGCCTCCACCCCTTGGTCGACCCGGTCGCGAAAGGCCTGCATGGCCGCCATGACGGCCGGCTCTTTCGCCCGCCAGCGCGCCCGTAAATCTCCGTGGACTCGACCCGAACTCGCCGAACCGGCGGAATCCCAGGCCAGGAAAAGTTCGGGGAGAAGTTTGCGATCCAGAGAAACATACGCAGCGGGGCTCCGCGGTTCGCGAAGATCCATGCACATCAAGCCCCCGAAACTCTGAATCACGCGATCCATCGGCCCCGCCGCAAGACCCAGTTCATCGACCTCTGCGGCCAGCGCCCACTCGGACAAAGAAAAAGGCGATACAGAAACCTGGAACCACTGAGACAGCGCCCGCAGCGCAGCCACAACGATCGCGCTCGAACCTGCCAGACCGACCTGTCGAGGGATGTCTGTTGCGTATTGCATCTCGAAGCGAAGACGGGGGTCCTCCGGCGACAAGCTGTCCAGCACCGGGCAACGACGTGCGAACTGCGCCACCGCTGCGCGTAGAAGCCTCAGCCCGTCCTCGCACTGCCCCGCTCGCCAGGTCTCGCTCGCTTCGCGCACCGTCTCAAAGGAAAACCCGTCGGTCGGGCCAGCTCGAAGCGCAAAGCATTCCGCGGGTTCAATCGAAACCGACGCGGAAAAGTTGGGGATCGCGATCGCGACGGCCTTTCCTCCGTATCCATCAGACGGATTTCCAAGGAGCCCGGCACGGGCTTGCGCGCGGCCCACAACGGGGCGATGGGGGAGATTGGACAAAGTGATCACGGGCTCCCAGTGGACAGCCCACAAGATAGAACGCGGCTCAGTGCTCAGCAGAAAACCTCGATGGAGCGCTGTTTTGAGCCTCCATCCAATCTTTCCCTCGGGGGGAAGTATCAGGGGAGAGAACAGCGGAATCTTGCCTCTTTGGGATTGAAATGACCCTCTAATTGGACAAAAATTACTTTTTGTCTCACTGGGGGCCCAAATGAAGACGAAGGCACACTTTCAACCTCGAAGTGGCGAAAGCTGGCGTGACCCCTTCCCCATGTACCGCGCCCTCCGAGATCACGACCCGGTTCACCATGTGGTCGAGGGCGACTACTGGGTGCTGTCCCGCTTCGAGGATGTTTTCAGCGCGGCCATCGACGCCCAAACTTTCTCATCCGCGCAGGGTCTGACGTTCCAGTATGGGGAGATGGAAGAAATGGGTCTCGAGGCCCCCATTGTCATGATGGATCCGCCCGAGCACACCGCCCTTCGGCGGCTGCTCTCTAAGCGAATGACGCCTCAACGCTCTGCCTCCCTCGAACCCCTGCTTCGTGAGTTCGTCCGACAAAGGCTTGAGACCCTTCGGGAGGCCGACGGCGGTGACATAGTCTCTGAACTGTTCAAGCCTCTCCCAAGCCTGGTCGTCGCCCACTTCCTCGGCGTGCCAGCCGAGGATCGGTCGCTCTTTGACCGCTGGACCAATGTGATCGTCGCCGCCAATGCGGAGGGCGAACTCCAAAATGGAGGAGACGCCGTCGGCGAAATGTTCGTCTACCTAAACGCGTTGATCGATCGCCGTCGCCATGATCCCGGAGACGACATGATTTCGCTCCTCGTCCATGGCGAAATCGATGGGGCGCCGGTGTCTGTCGCGCAAATTCTGGGGTTTGGTTTCACCATGGTGACCGGGGGAAACGACACCACCACAGGTCTTTTGAGCGGTGCCTGTGAAATCCTGATGCAGTTCCCTGACCAACGAATTCAACTGAGTCAAGATCCCTCGCTGATGCGAGGCGCCGTGGAAGAATTCCTTCGACTGACGTCGCCGGTTCAGGGACTGGCCCGGATGACCACGCGGCCTGTGTCTGTGCGGGGCCAAACCATCCCAGCTCAAAGGAAAGTCATGCTGCTGTACGGATCGGCCAATCGAGACGAGCGAGAGTTCGGTCCGGAAGCCGACAACTGCCAAATCAAGCGACGCCTTCGCAGGCATCTCGCCTTCAGCTTCGGCCCCCACCACTGCATCGGCGCCGCCGTGGCCCGCATGCAGGCCCGCATTGCCCTCGAAGAAACTTTCAAGATCTGTCCGAACTTTGTCGTGGACCCCGAAGCAGGCGAGTTCGCCGGGGGACACTTCACCCGCCGCTACGCGTCTCTCCCTTTTCGGCCAACGGGCCATGCATGACGGAAACCCGTTGGCCTCGATCAGATGAATCTGCGCAAGCCAAAACGAGAATCCTCAATGCAGCGGGCCGCGCTTTCGAGGCTCGCGGAGTCGGTCTGACAACCATGTCTGACGTAGCGCAAGCCGCCGGCTGTTCGCGAGCAACGCTCTACCGGTATTTCCGCACTCGCCACGATCTTCACGTCGCCTTCGTAGCCCGTCGCGGCCAAGAGCTCGCCGCCGAAATCAGCGAGCGAGTCGGACATCTCGATACGCCCACCGAACATTGGAGAAAGCTGATTCAAGAATCTGTTCGGTCGGTGCGGAAGCGGCCCGAGCTACTCGTCTGGTTTGAGCCCGAACAGGCCGGCCACACCGCCCGGCTATCTCGCGGATCGGAACTCCTCAAGGCCCTGACTCATGGGTTTATGGATTCCATTGCTCCGCCCACCGAAACCCCTTCCAATGGAGACCTTCGGCTTCGGTGGATGATTCGGATTATTATCTCTCTACTCTCCATGCCCGGCGAAAGCGAACAGGAAGAAAGTGAGATCGTCGATCGATTCATTCTGCCGGGCCTAGTCGAACAGCCAAGTCCCACGCACTGATGGTTCTGCTGGAGTCCAGAGAGCCCTACCTCGGGAGCTCGCGCTCACCGGCGATTTCATAGAGCTTCACGTCCATCGACTTGAGTCCGATACGACCCATCTCAGCGCCAAAGTCCGCCATATGAGACGTTTTTAGGTGGAGCGCCAAAGCATCCATCGATGCCCATTGCTCACTGATCCTAACCGTATTCGGAGAACTGATCTCCTGGGAAAATGTATAGACGAGGCATCCGTCCTCTTTTCGGGTTTTCTGTTCCATCGTGGCGATGGCCCCTCGAGCCTGCTCGACCCCGCCATCCTCGAACTCAATGACGCCCATGACGATCAACATATCTTATCCTCCGAATTGACTCGTTCCTACGCTACACCAGCGACGCATTCCTGCCTGAAGCCGAGACAAAACAGGTCGGGCGACTCGCCCAAAGGCGTGAGCTAGCTTTCCGGGATGGTCTCCATCAAGCACATTCTCGTCGGAATCGACGCCCAAGACAGGAAAATCGGCCCGACGGCCGGCATCGCCGTACGACAGGCCCAAGCGATCGCATCTCACACCGGCGCCCGAGTCACTCTGATGCATTGCCTAGACGAAGAGCCTTCCGAAGAAGGTGAACAGAGAGAGAGCCTTTCGTCACCCAGTCAGGGCCTCCAGCGAACCCGAGCACTTTTGGAGGAACTGGCAGAGCCTCTTCGATCAAAGAGTGTGCCCTGTGAAGTTGAAGTCAGCCCGGGACCCGCAGCCTCCGCGTTCGTCCGCAATGTCCAAGAAAAAAACGCCGACCTGCTGATTATCGGAAAACGGACGCAACCGGCCTCCGACGGACGAAATCTCGGCAGCGTCTCTCTCGAAGTGATCCGCTGCGCTCCCTGCCTGGTTTCGGTTGTTCGGAGCGCCGCAGAGCCCCTCCCAGAAGTTCTCGTCGCGGCCACCGACGGCGGCCCGATGGGAGAGCGGGTACTCGAGGCCGCCGCCGGCATCGCCTCAATCAATTCAGCCACGCTTCACATCCTTCATGCTGTCCAAATCGGCATGGAGATCCAAATGGAGGGCGGCGACGCCGAGCGACGCTTCGTGGCCGAGCGAAGGGAACAAGTTCGAAAGTCGGCTCGGGCGGCTGCGGAGGCCAACGGCTTCGGCGGACGTTTAGAGGTTCACGCTGGCGTAGCCACACCAGGCCAGGCCGTTTTCGAAGCCGTCGAGCGCCTCAAACCCGACGCGGTGGTCCTGGGAACTGTCTCCCGATCAGGGATCCCGGGCATTCTCGTCGGCAATACCGCTGAAGAGCTTCTTACGTCGTTGAATTGCTCGCTGATTGTTGAAAAACCGGCTGATTTTATAGCGCCCAGACCGACGCAGTAGATCACAGACACTCGGCCGGGCCAGAAAACTGGACCCGAACTCAAGCCGCCCTGCACGCCAATACCCCTTGCCCAAGGAGAACCTGATGTCCACTGCAGCACTTTCCTTGTTTGACCTCAATGGTCAAGTCGCCGTCGTCACCGGAGGTAATCGTGGGATCGGATTCGGCATGGCACGAGGCCTGGCCCGTGCGGGCGCAGACCTCGCCCTCTGGGCTCGTGATGAAACTCAGAGCGAATCCGCAGCAGAAGAGCTCCGAGCATTGGGGGGCCGAGTCGAGACCATTCGGTGCGATGTTTCAAAAGAAGAAGACGTGATCCGCGCCGCGGACGAAACCGTCGAAAGAATGGGCAAGGTCGACATTGGCATCGCCAACGCGGGCTTCGGAGCCGCAGCCGACCTCTTTCGGATGAACCTCGAAGAGTGGCGACGACTTCTGGCAACTAATCTCGACGGCGCTTTCTTGACCATGAAGGAACTCGCGCGGCGGATGAAGGACCGCGGGGAGGGAGGCAAACTTATCGCCGTGTCTTCCATCTCCGCCCTTTCCGGTACTCCCATGCAACCCCACTATGCAGCAAGCAAAGGCGGACTTGAAGCGCTCGTCCGATCGATGGCCGTTCGACTGGCTCGGTATAAAATCCAGGTCAATGCCGTAGAGCCGGGCTGGATCGTCACCGACGCAACCCAACAAGCTGTTGATAACGAAGGGTTCAGTGACATCGTGATGAAACGGACGCCGACTCGACGCTGGGGAACCCCGGAAGACCTTGAGGGCATCGCGATTTACTTCGCTTCGCGCGCCTCTAATTATCATACGGGCGATGTGGCGCGTGTTGACGGTGGCTATTGGATTTTCTAGAGCCGAAGGGCCTACTTTATGTCTCAGATTTCTCACTCCTCGAAACAGACTCACTATAGAACCTGCCCCATTTGCGAGGCGACCTGCGGTCTGGCGATCGACGTTGTCGACAACGAAGTCAGCCGAATTCGTGGCGACGATCAGGACGTTTTTTCAAAAGGCTTTGTCTGCCCGAAAGGCACAAACCTCGGTGCACTCCACCAAGACACCGACCGACTTCGAACTCCGCTGATCAAACAGGGAGAATCTTTCACCGAAGCTTCCTGGGAAGAGGCTTTCGAGGCAGTCGATCGCGGTCTCCAGCGCGTAATCGACACCCATGGCCGCCAAGCGCTCGCCGCCTACCTCGGAAACCCCAACGCTCACAATTTCGAAAGCAGCCTCTACACGCGGCCGCTGCTGAAGTCTCTTGGTACTCGAAACATCTTTTCGGCCAGCACAGTCGACCAGATGCCACGGCACGTCTCTTCAGGCCTGCTCTATGGCTCACCGACCACAATCCCCGTACCCGACCTCGACCGGACCGCCTATCTCTTGATGCTCGGCGCAAACCCCTTCGAATCCAATGGCAGCCTCTGCACAGCACCAGACTTTCCTGGCAGAATGCGCCGCATTCAGCAACGCGGGGGGCGCATTGTTGTCGTCGACCCGAGAAGGACTCGGACCGCAGAGGCGGCGGATGAACATTTGCCCATTCGCCCCGGCACAGATGTCTTCTTCCTGCTGTCCCTCGCCCGCGTTCTCACTCGAGCGGGAGCCCCTCAGCTCGATGAGCTCGAGGCTCACCTTCAGGACCTTGAACTGCTCGTCCAGGCCCTCGAACCTTTTGAGCCGCAAAACGTTGCACCCCATACCGGCCTAGACGCATCCACCATAGAGCGAATCGCCTTAGAACTCAGCCAAGCTGAGAGTGGCGCTGTGTATGGGCGGATCGGGGTGAATACGGTCGAATTTGGAACCCTCTCTTCATGGGCCGCCGATGTCGTCACTCTCCTGGCAGGTCATTTCGATCGTCCGGGAGGCCTCCTCTTTAGTCTCCCCGCCCATGCCCGCCCTGACCCGGAGAAGCCAGGAGGAAGGGGCTTCCGGACCGGACGCTTTCACAGCCGGGTCAAGAACCGACCGGAAGTCATGGGAGAACTGCCCGTTGCCACCCTCAGCGATGAACTCGAAACTCCCGGCGAAGGGCAGATTCGCGGATTGCTCACCGTTGCGGGAAACCCCGTGCTCTCAACTCCCAATGGTGGCCGACTCGACCCCGCTCTCGCCAAGCTCGACTTCATGGTCAGCGTCGACATCTATCTCAACGAAACCACTCGTCACGCCGACGTCATCCTGCCCCCTCCCTCCGCACTTGAGCGCGGCCATTACGACATTGGCCTCTATGGCTTCGCGGTCCACCAAGTGGCCAACTACTCACCCCCCATTTTCGATGCGGACGGCCCAAGCGAATCAGAAATCTTGGCGCGGCTCGCCTTAATTGCCTCAGGGCAAGGACCTCACGCAGACCCCGCACAAATCGACCGATTGCTGCTACAGGGCATGGCTGAGGCCGCCGTCGCGAACCCGTCATCTTCCCTCTACGGACAGGACCCCGAGTCCGTCGTCGCCGCAGACAGCGGACGAAGCGGAGCGGAGCACTTGCTCGACCTAATGCTCCGAGGCGGAGCGTACGGAGACCGCCTCTCTCTCGACTACTTGGAAGAAAATCCCCATGGCATCGATCTCGGCGCGATGACCCCAAGAATTCCTCAATGTCTGAAAACACCGTCCGGGCGAATCGAACTCATGCCTAAAATCATTGCGTCCGAAATCGAGCGCGCCCAGGCCGCGATCGAGGCTTCCCCTTCCAAAGACCTCGTACTGATCGGCCGGCGCCACGTTCGATCGAATAATTCATGGCTACACAATATCGAGAAGCTGGTCAAAGGACGCCCGCGCTGCACTCTGCTTGTGCACCCGGAAGACGCCGAAAGAGCCGGGCTCTCGGACGGCCAGACGGCCCGTATCCGATCCCGGGTAGGCTCGGTTGAGGCGCCCGTTGAAGTCACAGAATCCATCCGGGAGGGTGTCGTCAGCCTTCCCCATGGATGGGGACATTCCCACCAAGGAATTCGGATGGCCGTCGCAAAACGCCATGCGGGCGTCAACAGCAATCTTCTAACCGACGAAGCGCTTTACGACCCCCCGTCGGGCAATGCTGTGCTCAATGGCATTCCGGTTGCCATCGAACCAGCCGGCCCGCGCGCCTGAATTCAACCGCGTATCCCTGCCAAAAACCCGGCTTTTCGGCAGGGATACGCGCCGGATCGTCTCGTCACCTCAGACGCTTTACAGAAGCCGGCAAAAGCCAACCTAGGTCAAAGCATCGTTGAAGGACTGCCAGCCATATTTTCGATGCGGTCCATAATGAACTTGCTCAAGGACGCCAATGCCTTGGCCCGCGTCGCTCTCGACCCGGATCACCTGCTGAATATGCAGATTTTGCGGATCGTTTTCAGCGACTTCATCGATCTTCCACGACTCGCCGCCCAGAGCCTGCTCGCCCTTCCAGCGACCATGCCCCCATTCAGGATGGGAATAGCCGATTCCTTTCATCCGAAAGCAAAGGAGCGGTTCAAGTCGAACGACTTCACGATGCCCATCAGCGTGCAACCAAGCCAGCTCTCCTCCCGCCGCTTGGCGAGTTCCCGGAACAAAGCTCAACGCATGCTCAACCTGCAGCAAAGGACGCGCGGCGGGGTCTTCTATCCCCGGCAGGCCCTCTGGATTTTCATAACAGGGCATCACAAGACCATCCCAATGCCAGGCCACTCCGAACTCATTCTCGAAGAGACCCAGATGCGTGCAGCGATCAGACCAGTGCAGCGGGGCCCACAGAAAAAAGACTTGAGGGACCTGGCTCGACGGCGCGCCAGGGGGGGCCGGGTCGCCCACCGGACGAATTCCCCAAGAGCGATCTTTCGTTCCGAACACGCGACCCGGATCCACTTTGAGCGTCCGGTTGGCGTAGCGAATCTGACCCTTCCAGAAACCAAATTGATTAAAGCGTGTCGCTTCCATGTGGAGGCCGCCACGGCCACGGTCTGTTCGCTGATATCCTTCCTGAAAGTTCGCTGTTCGCGGAATCCACTCGAGATCGCACTCGATCCCCGTTTCATTTGGGTCCAGAGTAATCCGGACCCTTTTCATAGGCTCGACGATCTCAATGCGGAAAGGCCCGACCTCGATCCCATTCCGGTCGAGGCCCAAACGTTTCGAAGCGTGAAATGCGTGCTGCTCTCCGTCATGGACCAGACTAAAGCCACAATCCATAATTCCCAGATTGGGGTAGACCGCTCCACTCACGCCAAAATACAGTTCGCCGTCATCGGTATAACCATTGAACCAAAAACGGTCATAAGCGTGCCTGTCCGTTGTCGCAGGAACCGCTACGGGGTCAGGCGTTTGGTGTATCGGGTAGTCGTCGAAGGCTGTCAGCATAGGAAGAAGAACGTAACAGAAAGACTCGGCTCAGCAGTCCATCGGCCCCGCGCCTCATCCGGCATGCGACGCATAGGCCTGATTTTTCGCGAGCCGGGGGACACTGATGGCGGGAGGTGGCCCAGAACGAGCCTTCACTTCTCCTTCCAGAGTCAGCACCACACAGGGCATGGCGTCAAAAATACGGCGAGCGACATAAAAGGGGCCCCACCAAGGCAATCCGAGTCGTCGATTGAGACGAACCGCCCCGAGAAGAAAACCAAACCGCCTCCGCGGAAAACCGGGGCGGAGCGACCATCGATCGACGAAGGCAAACAAATACGGGAGTCGCTCCTCCCTGTCACGCAGGACCCGGGCTCGAGCCGCAAGGTCGAACCCACCAACACCTTCGACGGTGTGAACGATCACATCGGATTGATGAGCCAAGCTGGCGACCCAATCACGCGGTCCAGGAAAACCCGAAAGCGTCAACTCACGGTCGCCATCCCAGCCGTACGTCGTCTCAAGGGTCCTCAGGCTTCCATCTTTCCGTCGGAAAGTGGTCCGTAGAGCAAAGCTCTCTTCCAGAATTTTCTTCAGCCCTCGCGGCCAATCAGCTTCGCTCATTCAAAGAGCCCCGGCCACCAAAAGGCCCAACGATCGACGCCGAAATTTTTTGTAGCTTGCTGAGCCATACTGACGGCTGACGGCGATAGAGGTCATCATCGATGTGCACAGGATCCGGTCCCACGAAGTCCCCTCCCCAACGCAGCGTCTCATCTCCTCGAACAAGCCGAATCCATTTTTGCGCAGAGCTCGGAAGCTCTGACCACTGCACCCGATTCAATATTCGAGAGTTCAAGCGCTTTCCATCAACTATGAGATTCATATCGATCGCATGGCCCACCAGATGATTCGAACGCTTATGAGGTGGCAGAACCAACCCATCCACCCAGCTATCACGTTGCCTAAACGAATGAAGCACGTCAATTTTGATATCGCATTGAATCGCGTAACCGTTAAGCCGACGCAACGCTCCATGAAAATCTCGATGAGCCAAAATTTTTTCACCGACCAAATTCGGACAACCTAACAACGGCTCAATCCCCGAGGAAACCCATTGCCTTGCTCCCACCGCATCCTCGGGGGGCAGAATTTCTACCGCCCCTGCGGGCACGAGGCCCATCATTCCGTTTACTTCGACTCGGAGCCAAGAACGACCATTCCTCACATCGACAAAGCGACCCGCCTCGAGGGTCAGAAGCCGACGGTCGGTCGCCGAAGCCATCAGCACGTTCACACCGGGAGCCTTCACGATCGCTCGCGTCATAGTCGGATCGCTTTCATAATTTCCCCAACCCTAAAGCACCGGCCCTAATCAAGGCCGCAATCGCCGATCGAATCTTCGCCTCTCGAGCATCGAGCCCGGCTTGGAGACGATGAATCGTTTCCCGGGTGGAAGCGATCGCTTCCTCAATCGTTTCGCCATCTCCCGACTTCCAATTCTCTTCAAGCTGGTTCAAGCGATTCAATGCTTCAACTATCTCGCCTTGAGCCCCCTGCATTTCTCCTTCGAGGGCCGCCGTCTCCTCCAAGATTTCCCTTTTGTGTAGTCCCAGGGATTCGGTCCATTCTGCTTCAAGACGGTTAATATTTTCATCGATCCATGAATCAAGACGCTCCTGAGCCTCATTCACGATTGCTCGCCCGGCCTCACTCAGCGCGGGGGGGTCGGCAGATCGCTTGAATTTCTTAGGTTGTGCCACCATATCGGTTGCCCTTCTCCTCGCGACCGCTAAGAACCCGACCCGATGTCGATGCGGAGAGCTTCTAGGCTCGAGTCAATCATCTCCGTTAAGTTTTCTTGAGCGGCACGGATCCTCTCACGCAGCACTGCGATTCGAGCTTCGACTTCGGACTCGCTTTCGTCACCCCGTATTAGGAAGGGTGCACTATCGGAGAGCTCTTCAGCAGCGCTTGTCGCCAAAAGATCCAATACGGTCGGGCTATCAATGTGACTCCTCAGAGCGACAAGACCCTCTATCTGAAGAGAATGCAACGTTGCATAGTCATTTTGTCTTAACTCGAACCAATCTGTAGCGAAATCCGATGGATCGGGACATGGAAGTGTCTTCAGTTCCAGCACTCGTTCCCACAAAAACTGAATCTCACGCCGCACGCGACCCTCCACCAATTCGCGAATCACTTGGACGCGTGCTGCAAGTGAATAGGCCCCTGAAAACTCGAGGCGAATTTTTTCGCCCCGCAGCTCAGCGCTTTCGGCGGTGGCCGCTTGAAATCTTGCCGCCAGCAGTGCGTCGTTGGGCCATTCGGCGGCAGCCGTTTCAGCCTCCTCTTGTTCCCGAATCGCTCGATCCAGTTCTCCAGAAAGGGGAGCCAGAATTCGTTCGCTGGCCCTTGGATAATCCTCCCAGAGGAGACGCCAGGCGAGAAATTCAAAACGTAAACGAAGCGCATCATCGAGACGTTCGAGTCGCTCTCCGAGCAATTCAGTATTTAGACGCAGCTGCTCCTGACATGAGCCACGGAGCGCCGTCGAGGCGGCCCGGGCCATTCGCACCGATGTTGCCCAATCCTCTTGCCGCGCGGCGTATTGGATTCTCTCGTTCTCGAGCAGTTGGTCGGTTAAGTCGATTGCAGGTTGGGGATTTGCGCATCCCGCGGCCAACAGGAGGACGGCCAATATGGCCCGAGCCCAGTAAGCGCCTTCAAAAACGCCTTGATGGTTCATTTCACGCCTCGGTCGATGACCCGGGCCTCGACAAAATCATGGGTCCACCGTTTCAGGTCAGTTCGCATCTGGGCCAGATCGGCCGGTCGTTGATTGAGATCAGGAATTTTTGTCGAAAATGAAACCGAGGCCTGCTGCTGAACCGTAGCTCGGGCCGAAGAAGCCGTCGGGCCACTGGGCAGACGCCCCCTCCTTGTCCATTCCGATAGTCGATGAATCAAACCATCTGAGCCATATCCCAACAAGAAGGCGGTGATCAGAAGCCACCCGATCCACAGGTCTCGAGGCCCAGCTCTGAGCCAGGCTTCGTAGAGAATCGCCGAGAAAAAAACCGCCGAAATCGGTCCATAAACGAACTGGAAAAAAAAGACAGGGTCGTCGCCAGGGACCTTCCGCGCCGAGTTCAACGGAGACACCAAGCGAATTGCAAGGGAGAACAAGGCACCAAAGCCGGCCCAAAACATCAGTTCAAGAAGCCCCCGAGGAGGCAATTTCCAAAAAAATGATGAGGGCCACGGAGCGCTCAAGCTTTCCATCAAAGTCGTCTGCCGAAAGTCGAGTTCCCGGAGTCTCTCGAGCCCTTCTTGAATCCGAGAAAGCCGAATCGCAATTTGCTGCTGCGAGGCCAAACTCAGAGACTCCAGCACGACTTGGAACGAGACACTTGCCAACGCATCATCGCCGCGCTGTAAGGCTTCGATGACTTCAATCACTGGAGCACGATCAATCAGTAGACCGGACACGGAATCGGCAAGCTCTTCTTGAAGCGCATTGCGTATTTCTAACATCCGCACAAAGTTGGCTTCAAGACGCCACGCGACCTTTTGATAATCCGCCCCACCCAGATACCACGCCGCTAGCCGTGGATCCAAAATTCGAACTTGGCCTTGTTCATTCCTCTCCGCGAAACAACGCCAACCGAGATCCCGCGAGCACCCAGGAGCGTTCGACGGAAGCGGCTCCGGTAAATAAATATGCACCGCCACGTAAGCGGCCGCCCAAAGCGCGAGCGCCAGCGTAACGAATGGAAGCTTCAGTCCTCGAGGAGCGTCATCTGCGGTTTTCGTCATCCCACCTACCGCCTCTGCGGACACGCCAAGGGGGGGGCGGATCCGGAAGTGCTCGAACGAGCGGTCACGACCCGAGGCTCAGTGACCCAGCATAAAGCAAACCGGCTCAGAACCGAACAGGAAGCCAACACCAAAACACGACCGACCGGCAATTGGCCGGGCATAACCCCGGATCCCTGAGCAAATTCGGCCCTCCCTTTGGAATCGGAAGGGCGTTCTGAGGATGGTACACTCGGCGCTTCATTTGCCTAGAAACCGCCCAGCCCAGCGAGGAGCCATTCCATGAGTCTCTACGAGCGTTGGATTTTGCCCGCCCTCATCGACAAAGGCTGCGGCGCCCCTCCGATTCTCAAACAACGAGAGAAAGTCGTGCCCCGGGCGACAGGGCGAGTCCTCGAAATTGGGATGGGGTCTGGGTTGAACCTGGCCTTCTACAAATCCGAGCAAATCGAATTCGTTTGGGGACTGGAGCCGAGTCAAGGCATGCGAAGGCGCGCCCAAGCGCGGGTAGAAGCTGCGCCCTTTGAAATCAAATGGCTCGACCTTCCCGGAGAAGAAGTGCCCCTAGAAGATGGCAGCGTGGACACCGTCGTCCTGACCTTCACCCTATGCACCATTCCCGACCCGGCCCGAGCTCTCTTCCAGATGCGCAGGGTACTGGCTCCCGGTGGCCGGCTTCTGTTCTGCGAACACGGTGCGGCGCCAGAAGCCTCAATCAAAAAGTGGCAGGACCGCGTCAATCCAATTTGGAAGAGGTTGGCCGGGGGGTGTCATCTGAACCGCAGAATACCGCATGAAATTCAGCAGGCGGGTTTCAAGATCGAGACCTTGGAAGAAATGTTTTTGCCCAATACGCCGCGCATCGCCGCATACAATTACTGGGGCTCAGCCGTTTCCAATTGATCCCGCACTTCAACACTCTCAACGAATCTTCACCACAGGAGCTGCGCAACCCATGGAAAAGCTCGCCTACCTGCTTCACGAAGGTCTCGAAGTCGCCGGATCCGATCTCCGGGACGCCTTGATGACAAAGGCGGTGCCGGGGATGCGCAAAGCCGGCGCAGACCAAATCGGACTCTCTGTTGACGACGAGCACGTTGCAGAGGGCCAAGCCGTTGCGATTCGACGCGCCGAACCGCCGGTCCGTGCCCTCGTCACTTTCTGGATGCAAAACTCCGACGACCGCGGGCCCTGTGAGGAAATCCTTTCAAACCACGCCTCACGCCTCGACGGCTACCTCGTCGTTGAATCCAGGCCCCTGGT
>JAQWNI010000055.1 GCA_029268645.1 Myxococcota bacterium | reverse complement strand
GTGAGACCGTGGCACGGCTTGCGGGCTTACGCCATCCAGTTTTCGACGGCCTCAACCGTCTTCGGGATGGCTTCTGTCAAATTTTCGTAGCCATCCTGCGTGATCGCAATGTCATCTTCGATCCGCACGCCGATTCCACGCAGCGCTTCCGGCGCCGAGGCGTCATCTTTTGCGATATAAAGCCCCGGCTCGATAGTGAAGACCATCCCGGCTTCAAGGGGTCTGGGTTTTCCGTCCACCGCGTAGCGTCCGACGTCGTGCACGTCGAGGCCAAGCCAGTGGCTGGTGCTGTGCATGTAGTACGGCGTATAGGCTTGCTGCTCGATCAGGTCATCCATGCGGCCGTCCAAGAGCTCCAACGCAACCATGCCCTCCACGAGCTTTCGCAGGGCTGCGTCATGAATTTCGGGAAGGGTGGCCCCGGGTCGCACGGCGTCGAGCGCAGCTTGCTGGGCGTCGAGAACGGCTTGGTAAACCGCTCGGGTGGGGCCTTCGAAGCGTCCACCGACGGGATAGGTTCGCGTGACGTCGGAGGCATAGCCCTCGTATTCACAGCCTGCGTCGATGAGGAGGAGATCGCCTTGGCGAAGTGGCTGGTCATTCGTGATGTAGTGAAGAATGGCGGCGTTGGGACCGCCGGCGACAATTGATCCATAGGCTGCCCCTGCGCCGCCCCTGCGCCGAAAAACATAATCGAGTAGCGCCTCGATTTCGTATTCATTGCGATTGGGCGCGGCTTCTCGGGCGGCGGCTTGATGGGCCTCGCAGGTGATAGACGCGGCCTCGCGCATTAACGCGAGTTCGGGCTCTGTTTTGAAGAGCCGCATTTCATGAAGTGTGGCTCGGGGGTCGACGGTCTCATCAATGGGGGCTCCGCCGCGTCGACTGTGAAGACGGCGGTCCTCCTGAACGGCCTGGATGCCCACATCGAGTTTGGGGTCGCGCCCGAAAGAATGGAAAAGCCGGTGGGCGTCGGTGAGGAGTTCGGGGATCGACTCGATCAAACGGCTGCAGTCGTCGGCCGCGTCGGCCCCAAATTCGGTCTGAGCGCCTTCGACCCCCGGTCGAATACCGGTCCACGTTTCGGCGGTGCGATCGCGAGGCTGGACAAAGAGGGTAAAGGGCGGGCGCCCCGGGGTCGTGCTGAAGACCGCCGTGGCATCTGGATGATTGAATCCCGTGAGGTACCAGAAGTCGCTGTCCTGCCGGAACGGGTAGTCGGTATCGGCGCTTCGCCGAACGAGCCCAGCTCCGGGGATAATCGCCACGGCATTGGGCCCCATGGCGTCGAGAAATTTTTGGCGTCGGTCCGCGAACACGGCGGCAGTCTATCGCACGCGCTTGCACCGGGTTCCGGGGGTGCCGAGCGGAGGCGCCGCTGCGGGACTTCAGGGGCTGCAAACAAAAGATGCGGGCCGGGTTGACCGCATCCCAAGGCGGCAGGTTTTTTAAGTGTCTGATCTTGTTCGGTAAATCAAAGGTCTGCTCTGCGGACAGCTTGAGGCTGATCTAGACCGCCACTTTATGCGGCCCCCCCAAAGCGGCGTGAGCGGGGTAACGAGACGAGAAACGAAATAAAAACAGTAGGTTGGGGAAGGTCCGTCGAGCCGGGGATTCTGGCACGGAACCTGCTTTATCACTGATTGTCTGGATAGAGTGACTTGGGCGTCAAACGGGCGCGTACGCCTGAGTCACTCAACCCCCAGGACGGCTCGGACTCCGGATCGACGAGGCGCTTTCCCCCAGAACTGCACTTCGCCGGAACTGATCCCGTCCAGGGGCCAGACAGTGCTCTGCCCCCCCAAAATTCTCAGTTTCTCGCATCGATTGGGAACCGACTGGGCGGCGCCAGGGTCACTAGAACGAAGCCTTGCGATGACAGATTCATCGTCAAGGCGCGATCACTTCTCCTGAGATCGTCTTGCTGCACCGGACCCTCTCTCCGCTTCCCCGGAGAGGGGGTCTTTGGTTTTAACACGCCGTACCGAGAATGAATGACTCGTGCGCGCCCACCCCCCTTGCTGAGGGGCACCGCGTTCGGCTCTGCGACAGGCTTCCCGGAGAGCCAGATTCTAGCGGCGCGTTTTTGATCGACCTCGGCCCCCGGGCTTTGAGGACCCGGAGGTGGTCTTAGGATCGGATTCCGGTTCGGGGTCCCCCCCGTTGGCCAGAGCCGCCACGACATCGGCGCCGAAGCTCTCGACAAACCAGGATTTGAGCCCCGTCAACTCCTTGAGCTCATCGGCGTGCTTCGGGTTCGCGCAGGCAATGGTTTCCAGGGCTGCGTTCGGGCAGAGTACGCCCGGGTCCAGAGAGAGGTCTTTGGCATGTGCCCCGCGCCAAGTCTTCAATTTGCCAAGTCGCCTCTCGGCGCGTCGGTCCATTCTTCGCCGCGGCGTCGTGTTGGTTTTGGGGATTGGCCCGTGCGGCTTGGCCAGACCTTTCTCAACCGCCTTCAGGATATCCGAACCCATTCTGCGAACGATCAGCTCGGTGACGCCCTTGATCCGGCCGAGGCGCTCTGCGTCGGAAGGCTGAGTTTGAGCGATATCGAGTAAGGCCCGATTCGCCAAGACTTTAAACGGGGGGCGATCGATCTCGCGGGCCCTGGCGTCGCGGACGAGAAATAGCTCGCGCAGCACCGCGAGAGGTGTCGGGTCGAGTGATCGAGCGCCCTTGATGCGCAAGTAGCCCAAGCGATCAAACTCTCGTTCGGGCCATTCCCGGCGAATTAAAGCTTCGACTTCGGCTTCGGCCCACTCCTGACGACCGGCTTTGCGAAGCTCCTTACGCAGTTTTTCGGTCAGGCGGATCAAATAGAGGACGTCCGAAACCGCGTATTCGAGCTGGCGCTCGGTCAACGGTCGTCGCGACCAATCAGAGCGTTGCTCATCCTTAGGTAAGTGAATGCCAAAGTGGTGCTCGATGAGTGCAGCCAAGCCGATCGCTGGGTAGCCCAGCAGCTGTGCGCTGATCATCGTGTCAAAGAGGTTGGCAAACTTGAACCCGCAATCTCTTTTCAGGACGAAGAGGTCATACTCTCCCGCATGGAAAATTTTACACACGTCCGGCGAAGCGAAGACCGGACCGAGCGGCGCCAGTTCGGCTGGTCCACCCAACGCGAGAGGATCAACGAGCCATGCATCTTTGGCCGTTGCGATTTGAACCAGACAGGTTTTGTCAAAATAGTGATAGAAGCTGTCGGCTTCCGTATCGATCGCGATGATCGGTTCATCGAGCAGATCCCGGGCAAGAGCCTTCAGTTCGCCCTGCTCGGTGATGACGTCGAATTCGCCCACTCTGGCCTCTTTACACGCGCTCCGGTTCCGAAAGGTCCCGGGGCTCCGCGTCTTCCCATTGATCTCGATGCCGTGGGGGGCCAGACTCGGCTGCCACGGGGGGGACGAGGCCGCCCAACTCTAGCAGCCCCTGTCTCTGCCCGCGCACGGCTTTCTGCGCCCGGGCCCGATCCCGTTGGCTGGGGAGGGCCGGTTGTGCCCCTTCCTACTTCCTGGAGAAAGGCCTCGTGAGAGCCGCCCTCGGATTTTCGACGCAGTGGCCCCCCCGGCAAGCCGTTTCTGAGGCTTGGGAGGGTATTCGCCGGGCCTGGGGAGAGAATGATGCGGGTGCCCCGAGTGCCGTGTTCGCCGTGGCCACGGCGGCGTGGGGGGCTTCGGCATTGGCTGAGATGGCTGAAGCCGTACGCACCGAAGGGTGGGGTCACCCCGTCGGGGTCGGTGCCTCGGTCGAGGGCGTTCGGGTCGGCGGTCAATGGTTGGCCAACCAACCCGCGTTGGCTCTTTTGGCCTTGGAAGGTGTAGAGGCGCACTCGCTATCGGCGGATGAGGTCCCGGGTCGGGAGCGGTCCGTTGCACTGGAGTGGGCAGCGGAGCTTCCCGCTCAGGGTTCTGGCCCGGGTGATTTGATGATCACCGTCGTCGACGGGCTAAGGGTGGCGGGGGAGCCTCTTTTGGAGGGGATGGCAGAGCACCTACCCGGCCTCGCGACGATTGGGTTCGGAGCAACCGAACCCCCGGGCGGCCCTGCCTTGGTGTGGAGCGAGAATGAGATCCTTGAGTCCGGTTGCGCTGGATTGTTCCTTAGGACCAGCGGGTCGCCGCGCATAGAGGTGGTTCACAAAGGACAAGTCCTTTGCGATCCGATTCCGATCACTCGGTCGCGGGGCTCTTGGGTCTACGGTCTCGGCGGCCGCCCGGCGCTCGAGGTTCTCGCGCAGCACCAAAGTCCGGAATCGCGTCATTCTGAGCCTTTGTGGGTTGGCCTCCTTGAGCCCAATTCGCCTCGAGGGACTGCTCCAGAGAGCCTGGTCATTCGGAACGTGGCGGGCACCGACCCGGCGACTGCGTCGTTCTGCGTTCCCGGCCCGTTCAGGACAGGAATGAATTTGGTCTTCTTCAAACCGGCGGCGCCCTCTTCCTCAAGGCTTGAAACAGGATCGACTGTGACTGCGGCGGGGGCCGGTAGCGGGCCGGAAGTCTGCACGGTTTGTCTGACGAACTGGGCCGGGGAAGACGCCTCCTCTGCTGCGGCTCCGGTCGATCGGGAAAGAATTGGAGTCGCGCCTTGGCTTGGCGTTTCGGCGGCCTATCAGTGGGCGCGCTCATCAGGTCAGCTCGGGCCTCCGTTACTTCACACGCATTCCAGCGTGATGGCCTCGCTGAAGACGTGAAACCCGTCGCCGGAACTCCCGTGCTGGATTCCCCTAATGTTCCAATATATGATACGATGTTCCATATATCGGAACAATAAAGCTGAGAGCCCCTGAGCTCTCGTTGTGGAATTCAGTCAATGGACCAAACGGGGACAATCGAAAAGGCGACCGATGTGCTCTTTCACCTGCACCGCCAGGCGGCCGGGTGCGGGATTAGCGAGATTGGCCGTGCCTTGGACATCCCGAAATCCAGTGTGCATCGATTGCTCGCTGCTCTGGCCAGCCGGGGGCTGGTCGAAAAGGATGAGGCCGGTCGCTATCGGCCAGGCATTGCTCTGTTGGCGCTGGGGCTCGGGGTTCTTGAACGGGAGCCGATCGTTCAGGTGGCCCGTCCCATTCTTGAGCGTCTTGCCGTCACTCTGGGCGAAACGTGTTTCTTGGTGGCCGCGCGAGCGGGTCGCCTGAGGGTTCTCGAAAAGGCCGAAGGGACTGGTTTTCTCCGGGCGGCTCCCCAGGTGGGCGCCGAAGTTCCGCATCAGGTCACGGCAGCCGGAAAGCTCTATCTCGCTTTGGCCCCCGAATCACTTTCCGCCACGGACAACGCCCCGCAGAGTCGGGCGGAGGGGATCGCCGTGGAGCGGGCCCTTCGCCAGGTGCGAGAGCAGGATCTGGCCTGGAATCGTGATGAATGGATTGCCGGTCTATCAGTCGTCGCGGCACCGGTCCGAATGGGTGAACGCCTACTCGGTGCTCTGGCTTTGGCGTTGCCAAGCGCCGCGCTGGCGGAGCGGGACGGCGGGGAGCTCGAGCAGCAGGTGAAGGCCGCGGCTGCGAAAACCAGTGATCGGCTCAACGGACTGGGCCTGCCCCATAGCTCTGTAGACCCTCTACCCATCGATCCGAGATAAGGGACCGCTCATGAAGATCTGGATATCAGGGGAAATTGTTGGGCCGGAAGAGGCGAAGATCTCTGTTCTCGACCATGGACTTCTTTATGGAGACGGTCTCTTTGAAGGCATGCGGATTCAAGCCGGACGCATCTTTCGATTGCCCGATCATTTGAGCCGCTTGGAGGGGGGGGCCCGCGCCTTGGGCCTTGAGCTCCCATACACGATCGACGAAATGGGCCAGATTGTTGTCGAGACTGCGCGTGCTTTTGGACAGCCCCAGGCGTACGTCCGCCTCGTCTGTACTCGAGGGAAGGGCGCGCTGGGAGTCGACCCAACAGGGTGCACCGACCCTCAGCTGTTCTGCATCGTGACGTCATTGACCCTTTACCCCAATGAAAAACTCGCTTCCGGAATCGACCTCATCACCGCCAGCGTTCGAAGGCCCGCTCTCGATGCGCTTGATCCTCAGATCAAGAGCCTGAATTATCTCAACAGCGTTTTGGCCAAGCGGGAAGCACGGCTCCAGGGGGCAGACGAGGCCCTGATCCTCAACGCCCGTGGTCTGATCGCGGAAGCCGCCGTGGCCAACCTCTTCGTCGTGCGAGGAAATCGTTTGATGACACCGCCGACCACGGATGGGGCTCTACCCGGCATCACGAGGCGAAGCATTCTCGAGATTGCCCGCGAACTGGGAATATCCTCGGCTGAGATCTCGCTGGGTCGAGTGGACCTTTTTCAAGCCGACGAAGTGTTTCTCACGGGAAGTGGCGCCGGAATCGTTCCCGTCGCCCGCCTTGATGGACAGCGGGTCGGTCAGAGCGGATTACGCCCCGTGACGAAACGACTTCTCGAGGCCTTTCCTGGTTTCGCCGAGCGGATGGGCGTCCCCTTTTAATCGCAATGCTGCTGGCCCTTGACTGGCGCGTCCGGACGCCGGGGTCGCTATTCTGGCGGTGCGCGCAGGAAGCCTGGCCCTTCTGGCCTGGTGGTGCGCAGCGGGAGTCGATTCCACGTGCGTTGGTCCCAGGCTTTCATTCCAACACTGCGAGATGATCCTGCCGATGCTGAGGCGATCAGCCACAAGCTATTGGTCCGAGCCGGTTTTGCCCGGCAGCTGATGGCGGGGGTCTATTCCCTTCTCCCTCTCGGCCTTCGATCTTTTCAAAAAGTGGAGAAGATCATTCGAGAGGAAATGGAGGGTCTGGGTGCGCAGGAATTTTCATTGCCCAGCCTGCACCCTAAGGACCTTTGGGAACGGTCTGGCCGTTGGTCGAAGATGGCCGGAGAGATGTTTCAGTTCGAAGACCGTCGAGGAAGCGACGTGGGACTGGGGATGACGCACGAAGAGGTCTTTGCCCATCTCGCCGGCGAACTACGATCCTACAAGCAGCTCCCGCAGATCTGGTACCAATTCCAGACCAAGTTCCGTGACGAGCCTCGCCCGAAGAGCGGGTTGCTGCGGGTTCGAGAGTTCACCATGAAGGACTCTTACTCCTTAGATGTTGATCATGAGGGACTCGGTCAGTCTTTCGAGCGACATTTTGAGGCTTACCGCCGCATCTTTAAACGTTTGGGCTTTGAGGTTGTCGCAGTAGAAGCCTCTTCTGGATCGATGGGGGGAAATGAGTCGATTGAGTTCATGCTTCGCACCGAAGCAGGAGAAGATCGGGTCGCGGGTTGCGGCGAATGTGGGTATGCGGCCAATCTGGAAAAAGCTTCAAGCCGCTTGCCGGAAGTCGAGGACGAGGCCTGCGAAGCAACTCCCGAAAAATTTCCGACACCGAAAGTTCGCACGATCGACGACCTTGCGGAGATGGAGGGCGGGACCCCGGCCGAGCGCCAGATCAAGACCCTGGTCTACCTGATGGATGAGAAAGTGGTTTTGGTGCTCCTCCGTGGAGACCATCTGATCGCAGAACAGAAGCTAATCGACAGTGTCGAAGCCGATTCGATTCGTCCGGCGCGCCCCGAAGAAATTCAGTCGGCCTTGGGAGCACAACCGGGGAGCCTTGGGGCTGTCGGGGTAGAGGATCTATTCGTGATCGCGGACGAATCGCTGCGGGGGCGTAGAGGTCTGACCACCGGAGCGAACGAAGACGGTTTTCATTTGCGGGGTGTGGATGTCGAACGGGACATTCCCGTCAAGGGCTGGCTCGATCTCCGAGAAGTTCTCCCTGGGGAGGGCTGCCCGATGTGTAGCCAGCCATTGGATGTCTATAAATGCCTTGAGGTGGGCCACATCTTCAAGCTCGGCACCCGGTACAGCGAGGCGATGGGGGCGAAAGTCCTCGACCAAAATGGCAAGTCTGTCCCGATCGTCATGGGATCCTACGGGATTGGCTTGGATCGGAATTTGGCTGCCATCGTTGAGGCGAACCACGACGAGTCTGGAATCATCTGGCCGGTCAACGTCTCGCCCTTCGAGGTGGTCGTGACGGTCCTTAAGCCAAAAGCCGTCGATTGCCTCGAAGCCGGCCAAAGACTTTACGAGGCCCTATTGGGCCATGGGATCGATGTCATTCTCGATGATCGCGACGAACGCCCGGGTGTCAAATTTAAAGATGCTGACCTCATTGGGATTCCCTATCGGGTCACTGTGGGACCTAAGGGGTTGGCCGATAGCGTGGTTGAGCTGAAACGTAGGCGAGACGGTCAAACGCGGGACCTGGAGATCGCCCAAGCCGCCCTCGCCATCGCGGAAGAGGTTCTCGACGAGCGGCATTGATGACACAATCGAATCGATGGCTGACCTGGGCGAATGGGGTAACGAGCATTCGATTCCTTCTCACGCCCCTGCTTGTTTGGGCGATCGTTTGGCGGAGGGTTGATGTCGCGGTCGTGATTTTTGCTTTGGCCGTGATCACGGATTTAGCCGATGGACGGATCGCTCGATATCGAGGCGAGGTTTCCTCCTTCGGCGGCGTGTTGGATCACGCGACAGATGCTTTCTTCGTCTCTCTGGGCATGGCCGCCTATGCGTTCCGGGGCGCAACGCCGGGCGCCCTCCCCCCCATCATTGCCTTGGCGTTTATCCAATATGCGCTCGACTCTCGAACGCTCGCCGGTCGTCCGTTACGGACCAGTCGGATTGGGCGTTCCAATGGCCTCGCCTATTTCGGACTCCTGGGACTGCTGGTTTTGCGCGATGCCGCGCAGCCACGGGGACAAGATTCCATTGTGCTCTACGGGGTGGGTTGGATCTTGGTCTTGACCACCCTCATGTCGATGGTGGACCGCGGACTGGCTTGGAGGGCTACCCGAAGAGCTCCCGATTTGCACGACGCAGAAAAAGAAGGCCAATCGCCGCATTGAAGAAAATGAAGAAGTTATGCTGGACGAAACCGAAGGCGGTCATCTCGCCTTCGTGGCCGGGGAAGAGAATGACCCAAAGAGTGATGGCCACGGTTCGCATGGGCCCAGGGGTGGCGGCTCCGAAGAAGATGACCGGGAGGTAGCCCAGCATCTGCAGGAAGCTGGTGTCGACATTGAAGAGCCGAAGAGCCAGTGTGTAGATCACTACGGCCGCAAGGAGAGCCGGCGACCTCAGTACGATGACCCCAAGGTATCGAAGAGGTCCGGCTTCACGAAATGCTTTAAAAGCGGGTCGGTCCCGGAAAGAAGCCGATTTGCCCAATGGGCTTCGAAAGAGCAGGATCCAACCTATAAAGAAAACAGAGGCGACCCCGGCGATCCAGGGGATCAGGCCGAATTCAGTGGGGAGGGAGTCTCCGCCGATCAGCCAACCCACAGTGGCCCACATGAGCAGGTAGTAGAATTCGCAGAACATGATGAAGACCATGCTCGAGCCGACTTCCCATCCTGGAACTTCATAGCGCCTGTTGAGGTAGAGCCCCATGGCCCCCTTGCCGACTTGTTCGTTGATGATGGAGAGGATGTAGCTGCTGCCGCGGATGGGAAGCATGTTTTTGTAGGAAACGCTCGTATTGAACCAGTTGATGACACGCCAGACGACGAGCGTGTCGATTAGAAAAAAGAAGATCGAGTAGGGGATCATCAATGCGAGCCATTGCCCCCAATCGACCTGGGCAAAAACTCCGCCTAGATAGGCGAGCAGTCCAATGCCTTCCCGAGCTGCAGCCCCAGACACTTTTGTGTAGAGATATCCGAAGCACACGACCGTGATCAGCCACGGCAGGGACTTCTGCCAGAGCGGAGTTTTCCGTTTTGGCTCCTGATTCGTCATTTGATCGCTCTGGTCAGTCCCGCTTTCATTCATGTATTTGGCTTTCTGGTCCGACGTAGGACGCCAGAGTTTCATCCAGGGGAGTCAGTGAGACGTCCAACTCACGGCAGCAGGGTGTGGGGTCGACCTGATCATCGTGTTGCAGGATGTCGAACATGGCGCGCGTGATGGGTGGATTTTTTCCGGTCCGTTCCATTAGACCCACGAAGAATCGAGCAAGACCCAGAGGAATCGGTAGCACCCAGGGCTTGCGATCGTAGAGCCGACCAGCCCGTTGAATCAGATCTCGATGGTTCAGGCTTTCGGGGCCTCCCAGGTCGAATTGCCTATTTTCTGAATGCTCCGCTTGCAGGGAAGCGAGAATCGCGTCGATCACATTCTGGCTGTCGATGGGCTGCTGGAGAGTTCTTCCACCTCCGACCAGGCTCACGAACCTTGATTGCGCTTCTTTACGAAGGGAGGCGGATGCATAATCGGCAGGCCCGATCACCATGGGCACTCTGAGTATGGTGGCCGGACAGGGCCCGTTTTCGAGCAGGGCCTCCGCTCTGCCCTTCGAAGCCAGACAGGCATTCGAGGATTCCGGGCGGGAGCCGAGAATGCTCAGGTAGACGATGCGTCTGACCGGAGTGCCCTCGAGGGCACGGACGAGAGTTTGGCAGGTATCCTCGTGTGCCTGGGTGTAGCTCGTGGTCGAGGTCTCCTTGATGATTCCCACCAGATGGGCGACGCCGTTGCAGTCGGATGTCGCCTCTCTCATCGAAGTGGGATCGGTGTAATCGCCGACCGTAATGTCAGGAGGGTTCGGGCAGGCCAGGTCACGGATCGTCTGTGCGGCACGTTCTGATCGTACCAGCGCGCGAACGCCGAGGGATCCGGAAGCCACGCCATCGTGCTCGCCGCACAGGCGTTGAATGAGCTGTTGACCGAGGTTTCCGTTGGCGCCCGTAATCAAGATCTTCATGGATTCAGTTTTCATCTTCCCAATATCGCTAAAGTGACCTTACGAATGACGAGTTCGTTCGCATTCGGATCGTCCTCAGCGGAGTCCGGCCACGTAGATCTTCACGAAGTGACCGAGGCGCTTGTTGAAAGTAGCCGAGTCTCCAGCGCCTCGAATGAGACCGAAGGCACCCAGATTGAGTAGTTCCGCCGCGATCTGCGCGGACGGTCGCGGACTGCCCAGAACGATCTCCCCGTCCCGGCTGGCTTTCCGGAGTGTGGTAGCCAACATGGCCTCAAAGTGAGAGGATGCTTCGAACACGATATCTCCGCAGAGTCGATTTGCTTCGTCGCAGATCTCGTTGCCATGCGGCGATTCATCACCGAAGGTGTGCACTCCGCCCAGTCTGGCAGCCAGCGCTCCTTCGAGCCGCTCTTCGAGGGTTGTCTTCTCTGGGTCCGCATCGAGCATTTGGCTTGTCTCGGACAACGCTTTCTCGTGGATTCGCTCCGAGAGACTTCGAAAGACTTCGTCCTTGTTCTTGAAGTACGAGTAAATGGATGGACGGGACATGCCTGTTTCTTGCGCGATGTCTTCCATCGATGTTCGGCGATAGCCATACTGCCTGAAGAGCT
This sequence comes from Myxococcota bacterium, assembly GCA_029268645.1. Classification (GTDB taxonomy): domain Bacteria; phylum Myxococcota_A; class UBA9160; order UBA9160; family UBA4427; genus TMED88. Next base: position 19,306 of record JAQWNI010000055.1, on the reverse strand, counting down.
TGCTCGCAGCGATTAGGATCGCTTCACGTTTGGGGTTCACCGATTCCGACATTTTTTACATTTTGACGATTTGCTATTAGAATGTCAATCTTCACAAGAACGCAACGGCTCGCGACCGACGACCGGGACGACGTCGTAAGCACCGGGCTAGGGAGAACGAGATTGAAGAAGCTTACAAAGATCATTTTGGGCGTGGTGGGGGCGTTTGCCGCGTTGATCCTCCTGCTCGTCGTTGTCAATCGGTTGTCGGATGGCCCGCTGGTGGAGATGCTTCCGGGGGGTCCTTTCACGAGTGGCGAGATCATCATGGAGGGACCCGGTGATTGGAGCTTTCTCGCTGACCGCATGACGGTCGAGTTCGAATCGGCCGGGCGTTCGAGAGTCGTCTGGATCCACGTATTGGATGGCGACGCCTATCTCGGTGCCAGTCTCGGATTTCCCCCATTCAAGACGTGGCATGAAACTGCTCTCGAGGATCCAGCCGCGGTTCTTCGGGTTGATGGAAAGCGGTACCCGCGCAATCTGACAAAGATCGACGACGAAGAGATCCGAGCCCGGTTGCGTGAGGCAGGGAACCGCAAGTACGGAGGAAGCCCCGATCCTTCCTCTGACACCTGGTATTTCAGGCTTGATCCGCCGCGGTGAATCGTCTGACTCGTTCCAGCGATAGGATCAGGGCACCGTTTCCCGTGCAGATTGGAACGAGTCCGGAATCGCGAATGATCCGATTAGGACTCGGAATGCCTTAACCAGTCCGAAAGCAGATCCTGAACGTGCCGCGTCCCCCCCGACTGCTTCCAAGAGCCATCGGGCGAGAGCTCCCAGTGGCGGATGTCTTCTTGGAGGTAGATGGAGAGAATGCGGTCGATACGACCTCGGAGCGCCTCGTCCCGAATCGGAACGACGGTCTCGACTCTCAAATCCAGATTGCGTGGCATAAGGTCCGCTGAACCCAGCCAGTACTCAGCGTGATCGGTGGGTGAGCCGAAGCGAAAAATTCGGGAGTGCTCGAGATAGCGGCCCAAGATAGAGTGGACCCGAATACGTTCTGAAAGTCCATGTACGCCGGGGCGTAAACAGCAGATTCCCCGGATGATTAGATCGATTTCGCAACCCGCTTGGGAAGCCGCGTAGAGCGCATCAATGACCGGGGGGTCAGCGAGGCTATTGGCCTTCAAAACGATGCGGCCTCCCGGTCCGGATTGGGATTGGATTTTTTCGATGATTCCTTCTCGGAGGTGTTCTGGAGCGACGAGCAGGCGATCGTAATCGCGAAGTCCACTTCCGCTCGTCAACCGATGAAATACCTCAGCGACGTCCCGGGTGATTTCAGGGTCCGAAGTCAAGAGGCCTATGTCTTCGTAGATTCGAGCAGTCACAGGGTTGTAGTTGCCGGTTCCGACATGGCAGTAGCGCCTTAGTCCAGAAGGTTCGGCGCGCACGACAAGCGCGATTTTCGAATGGGTTTTCAGGCCCATGACTCCGTAGACGACGTGTGCGCCCGCTCGCTCCAGGGATCGAGCTCGCTGGAGATTCGCCGCTTCGTCGAACCGGGCTTTTAGCTCGACCAGCACGACCACCTGTTTGCCGGCGGCGGCGGCGCCCTCCAGCGCCCGGACGATGCCGCTTTCGGGCCCACCGGTTCGATAAATCGTGCACATGATGACGCGAACTTTTGGATCCTCGGCGGCGGCACTCAACAGTTCTTCCAGAGAACTCTCGAAGCTCTGGTAAGGGTGGTGGACAAGGCAGTCCCGGTCCAACAAGACATCAAAGATGGGAGACCCCTCCGAGGAGGAACCGGAGCGGAAGGGCCTGGGTGTCCGCTTGTCGTATTTTAAATCCGGGCGATCGATTTCGCTGAGGTCCCAGAGCGAGCCCAGATCGAGCGGGCCCGCGGCGTCATAAACGTCTTCTGATTTAAGTTGAAGAACCGCCATTAGCATTTCGCGGATCTTCGGCCCCGTATCGGTGCTGACTTCGAGGCGAACTGCATCGCTCTGGCGTCGCATTCGTCGCAATCCAACCTCGATTTCAGAGGCAAGGTCTGTGTCGTCGCGTTCGCGCAATTCGAGATCAGCATCCCGTGTCACTCTGAAACATCCGAGGTCCCGAATTTCATCTTCTGGAAAGAAGGAGGGCAAGATTGCGATGATGACTTCTTCAATCGGGATCATCCGATTGAGCGAGACCTCGAAAAGTCGGGGGGCGAAGGAGGGGACTTTGATCCGCGCAAACCGTTCCGCCGCCGCGCCAGGTCTGCCCACGATGGCCCCGATACTCAGCGACAAAGCGGACACGTAGGGGAAGGGGTGAGCGGAATCGACGGCCAAAGGAATCAAGGTGGGTCGAATTTCTGCATCGAAAATGGTTTCGACTCGGCCGCGTTCTTCTACGTCGAGATCCTGCCAAGTCAGGAGTTCAATGCCTTCCCCAGCGAGGGCTGGAACCAATTCGCCTCGATAGAGCGCATACGCGGCACTGCTCATCTGTTCGACGGCCTCTCGAATGGCTTCGAGCTGCTGCTCAGCGGTTCTGCCGTCCGGCGATGACCACTGAGGGTCCTCGGCCCTGCGATCCTGCAGGTCGGCGACGCGGACCTGGAAGAATTCGTCGAGGTTACGCGACGCGATGGCGAGGAACTTGGTCCGCTCCAGAAGGGGCGTTGCCGGATCGCGCGCGAGATCCAAGACGCGCTGGTTGAAGCTCAACCAACTCAATTCTCGATTGATCAATCGTTTTGGATCGGGGGGGGGCACGCAATCAGAGCTTAACGCACTTGCCCAAGGCCTCGCCGCAAAGTGGACGCCTAGACGTTCAGGGCCAAGCGCGCCGCCGGAGACATCATTTCCATGTCCCAGGGCGGCTCCCAGACGAGTTCGAGGCGAACGTCGCTGATGCCCTCGACGTCTCGAGCCTTCGCCTCGACTTCCGGCGGAAGGATCTCGGCGGCTGGACACATGGGTGTGGTGAGGGTCATGACGATGTCCGCAACGCCCTTTTCGTCTATCTCCAGTTCGTAGATGAGGCCGAGCTCATAGATATCGACTGGGATCTCAGGATCGTAGACGGTCTTCATCGCCGCGATGACGTCATATTTGACCGCTTCCACATCACGCGGGGCTGGCGTGCTGTTTTCTGAAGGGACCTTGTCCGGCGTCGCCGGGTTTTCGTCCAGATTCTCTTCTTCTTGATTTTTTTTCGTCATCCCGCGCTCACTCTGTTTTGGCGGTGCCACCGGTGTTCGCCATGGCCTCCCGCAAGGTATGCCAAGCCAACGTCGCGCACTTGACGCGCATTGGGTATTCACGGACGCCGGAGAAAACCGCCAACTTTCCCATCTCGGCCAAATCAACGGGCTGGTCCACTGGGCTGGTTACCAAGTCATGAAAGCGGCCGAACTGTTTTTCAATTTCCGCAACAGTTTGGCCTTTAATTAGGTCCGTCATGAGTGAAGCCGACGCGGTCGAGATCGCGCAGCCACTGCCCTGGAATCCGACATCACTCACGCGCCCTTCGGCGTCCATCGTGAGATAGAGGGTGAGCTGGTCACCGCAAAGAGGGTTGTGCCCCTCTGCTTTGCGGTCCGCTCCCTCAATGGCACGGAAGTTTCTCGGCTTCTTATTGTGATCGAGAATCGTGGCCTGGTAGAGGTCTCGAAGTTCATCCATCAGCGAAAAATCTCCAAGGTTTCTCTCAACGCGGCGGCCAACTGGTCTACTTCGTTTCGCGTGTTATAGAGGGCGAAGGAGGCACGAACTGTGGCGGGTACACCAAAGATCTCCATCACGGGTTGAGCACAGTGATGGCCGACCCGGACCGCAACCCCCGCTTGATCGAGAGCCGTTCCGACGTCATGTGCATGGACACCTTCGAGGACAAATGAGAGAACAGCGGACTTCTCTGCAGCGGTTCCGATGATTCGAAGTCCGTCGATCTCGGAGAGCTTCGCCGTCGCATATTCGAGAAGCTCATGCTCCCAGAGGGCGACACGTTCGATTCCTACACCCTGCAGGTATTGAATCGCAGCATCGAGCCCTACTGCTCCGGCAATGTCCGGCGTGCCTGCCTCGAATCGTGCCGGCGGCGGCGCGTAGGTGCTCTTCTCAAAACTGACGGACTCGATCATGTCACCGCCCCCAAGAAAGGGCGGCATGGCTTCGAGCAGGGAGAGTTTTCCGTATAGAACACCAATCCCACTCGGGCCGAGCAGTTTATGCCCTGAGAAGACATAAAAGTCGCAGTCCATCTGGCCGACGTCGACCGGCATATGGGGGATGGCTTGGGCACCATCGACGAGCACCCTTGCACCCCGCTTATGGGCTAGCTCAATCATACTCTCGAGCGGAAGAATCGTTCCGAGTGCGTTGGAGACTTGAGCCACGGCGACAAGCCGTGTCCGATCGTTGAGGAGTTTCTCAAATTCCTCGAGGACGACTTCCCCGCGCTCGTTGACTGGAGCGACGCGCAGACGAATTCCTTTTCGCTGCCCGAGCATTTGCCAGGGGACGATGTTGGCGTGGTGCTCCAAAGCTGTGATCAGGACTTCGTCGCCGGCTTGGAGGTTCTTTTCGGCCCAGGTGTGCGCTACTAGATTGATCGCTTCAGTTGCGTTGCGGACGAAAACGACTTCTCGGCGATCTGTTGCCCCGATGAACTGTTGGACCGTGTCTCGGGAGCCCTCGTAACGCTGCGTGGCATCCGCCGAGAGTTGGTAGACGCCACGGTGAATATTGGCGTAGTGCGTTTCGTAGAACTCACTGATCGCTTCGATCACCGCTCGGGGTTTCTGGGCACTGGCTGCGGTGTCGAGAAAGACCAGTGGCTTGCCCCGCACGGTCGTATCCAGAATCGGAAAGTCCTCTCGCACCGCTGCGACGTCGTAGGCGGTGGTCATGGCCCCTCCCCAAAGGCTTGGGCAGTGGCGGCCTCAAGGGCTCCAGCAATCAGGCTCTCGAGTTGGGGGTGGCCTACTGCCTTCGGAACGGTCTCGACGATTTCTTGGGCAAAGCCCCGAGTCAGAATCGCCCGCGCAGACTCAGGTCCAATCGCTCTTGACTGCAGGTAGAAGAGCGCTTCTGGGTCCAGTCGTCCAATTGTGGAACCGTGGCTACACCGAACATCATCGGCGTAGATTTCCAGTTGCGGCTGGGTATCGATTTCGGCCTTTTCGCCCAAGAGAAGATTCGGATTGGACTGCTGGCTGTCGGTCTTTTGAGCATCAGGTCGAACGATGATTCGACCGCAAAATACGCCTCGAGAAGAATCGCCCAGGACTCCTTTGTAAAGCTCTCGACTCGTACAGTGAGAAACCGCATGATCAATCGTGGTCTGGTGGTCGATATGGCGATCTTCTGAGCCGATGAACAAGCCTCGTAGATCGACCTCAGCTCCTTGGCCCGCGAGCTCGGAGACGACTTCGTTTCGAACCAGTCGGCCGCCAAGGGTGAGTGTGTGGACCCGAAGTCGGCCATGCTGTTCAAGGCGAGCGTAGAGGTTGGACGCGAGGAAACTCTCACTCTCTTCACGTTGCACGAGAATCAGATCGAGTTCGGCTTGGGGCTCGACGATGATTTCTGAAACGAATGCAGCAAGTCGTGGCCCATCGCCGAAGGTGAGGTGTTCGATGACGAGGGTTGCGCGGCTGCCCGCCCCAGCCTTCAAAGCTAAGCGGGGGCAGGAGAGTGTTTGGCTTTTGGAGTCGACGATGGAGAGATGAATCGGCTCGGCTATTTGCGCATTCGGCTCGATTTCGAGGCAGGCGCCATCGTCGAGAAGGGCGGTATTGAGAGCGGTAAAAAAGTGGCGTTTGAGATCGGCCACTTGACCGAGCACATCGAGGCAGCCAGAGGGGGCTAGCTCGCCGGTCCGGGTCTCGGACAGGGACACCAGTCGGGCCCCTTGATATTTCGGCGTCTCGGGTTCCGTCACAAACCGCCCGTCGATCAATCCGGCTCGAAGACCAGCCTGCCGCGAAAGCGGTGTAGCGGGGAGTTCCTGGTTTTTCTGGAGCGGACCCCGTGGAGCAGCCCACTCGATCTTCGCGATTTCGTTAAGGGATGTGTACTTCCAGGATTCGAGGCGACGCGTGGGAAGGCTTTGACCCGAAAGAGTCGCGAGGGCTTGGCTTCGGGCTTCACGCAGAAACGGTGCTTCATCCCCCACATCGACGATGCGTGCACTGGCTTCAAGCCAAGCAGAAATCGAACGCTTCTCTGCGCTCGTCACGCGCTTGCCTCCTCGATCCAGCCGTAGCCCTTTTCCTCAAGCTCGAGGGCGAGGTCTTTCCCTCCACTGCGTACGATGCGTCCGGCGGAAAGGACATGCACGCGATCTGGCACGATGTAATCAAGCAGACGCTGGTAGTGGGTGATCACTAGCATGGCTCGGTCGGGTGAACGAAGCGAGTTCACGCCTTGGGCAACGACCCGAAGCGCATCGATATCAAGCCCTGAATCGGTCTCATCGAGAATGCTGAGCTGAGGTTCAAGCAGCAGCATTTGCAGGACCTCATTCCGTTTTTTTTCGCCGCCCGAGAACCCTTCGTTGATGGAGCGATTCATGAGGTCTGCCGGCATGTCGACGGCTTTCATCTTTTCCTGGGACAGAGCCAGAAATTCCATGGCATCGAGCTCTGGTTCGCCCCGATGGGCCCGCACTGCATTCACTGAGGCCTTGAGGAAGTAGTTGTTCGAGACGCCGGGGATTTCGACCGGGTACTGAAAGGCCAGAAAGATCCCTTCCCTCGCCCGTTCCTCAGGCTCGAGTTGGGTGAGGTCTTGACCCGCGTAAAGGACCTCTCCGTGGGTCACCGAGTAGCCGGGCCGACCAGCCAAAATATTCGACAGGGTGCTTTTCCCTGAGCCGTTGGGACCCATCACCGCATGGACTTCGCCTGCGGCGATTTCGAGGTCGATGCCTCGGAGGATGGGTTCGTCTCCTGCGTTGGCGTGGAGGTTCTTGATTTCCAGCATGGTCTCGCTCCGCTTTATCCAACCGCGCCTTCGAGGCTGACGGACAGTAGGTTCTGGGCCTCGACGGCGAATTCCATGGGAAGTTCTCGAAGCACTTCCTTGCAGAATCCATTTACGATCATCGAAATGGCGTCTTCTTCGGAGAGGCCCCTTTGCCGGCAGTAAAAGAGCTGGTCCTCGCCGATTTTCGATGTCGTCGCTTCGTGTTCCACTGTGGCATCGGGGTTTTTGACCTCGAGGTAAGGAAAGGTGTGGGCGCCGCATTCATCACCGAGCAGAAGCGAATCGCATTGCGAGTAGTTTCGAGCGCCTTCCGCCTTTGGCCCGATCCGAACGAGGCCACGGTACGACTGCTGCCCGCGGCCGGCGGAGATCCCCTTCGATACGATTGTGCTCTTGGTGTTTTTACCCAGATGGATCATCTTCGTTCCGGTATCGGCCTGCTGACAATTGTTCGTCATGGCGACGGAATAAAATTCGCCGATGGATCCATCTCCTTGAAGGATGCAGCTCGGATATTTCCAAGTGATTGCCGATCCAGTCTCGACCTGGGTCCAGGAAATTTTCGATCGCGCTCCACGGCAGGCGCCGCGTTTGGTGACGAAATTATAAATGCCACCTACGCCATTTTTGTCACCTGGATACCAATTCTGAACAGTCGAGTACTTGATGGACGCATCTTGGAGGGCGACCAATTCGACGACGGCGGCGTGCAGCTGGTTTTCGTCACGCATCGGCGCCGTGCAGCCTTCGAGGTAGCTCACCTGCGCCCCTTCGTCGGCAACGAGAAGTGTTCTTTCGAATTGGCCCGTACCCGAGGCGTTGATACGGAAGTAAGTCGAAAGTTCCATCGGGCAGTGGACACCCTTCGGGATATAGGCGAAGGAACCATCACTGAAGACTGCTGAATTGAGGCAGGCAAAGAAGTTGTCCGAATAGGGCACGACACTGCCTAAGTATTCCCGGATGAGATCGGGATGGGTTTCCACCGCTTCTGAGAATGAACAGAAAATAATGCCCTTTTTTTCGAGTTCCGATTTGAAGGTGGTCGCGACAGAGACGCTGTCGAATACAGCGTCGACAGCCACCTTCACACCCGAGAGGCGCTTCTGTTCTTCAAGGGAAATCCCCAGTTTCTCGTAGGTCCGAAGAAGTTCCGGGTCGACCTCGTCCAAACTCTCCAGCTCGACCGGAGTCTTCGGGGCGGAGTAGTAAATGATGTTTTGATAGTCGATGGAGGGGTAGTCGACCTGGGCCCAAGTGGGCTCGTTTTTCTCCTCAAGCATCTCAAGAAATCGCCGCAGAGCTTTTAGGCGAAAGTCGAGGAGCCACGCGGGTTCGTTTTTCTTGGACGAGATCTGGCGCACGACCTGCTCGTTCAGGCCCGGCGGGAGGCGGTCCTCTTCGACATCGGTGACGAAGCCGTATTGGTATTCCTGATTGGCCAGCTGCTTGAGGGCTTCGTTTTTTTCAGGCATCTAGTTCACCTCTTCGACCGCGGGAGAGCTCAGCTCACCGGAAGCGGCCCATCCCACCAGGCCCACGACGGGCCGGTGTTGATTCGCAAAGGCCGGGTTAGTGAGGTCGGCCAGCGTGACGCTGGCCAGGGCGTTATGGACGACGTGGTTGATCACCAGCCAGGGGCTCTTGACAGCACAGTTCTGTTCCAGGTCACAGCTGTCTGGACCCAGATTGCACTGAGTCAGCGCCAAGGGGCCATCGAGGGCGGTGATCATGTCGGCGACGGATAATTCAGCGGGCCGCCGGGCGAGCGAGTAGCCGCCTTTGACACCCCGATGGGAGGTCAGCACCCCGGCCCGCGTCAGCGTTTTGAGCACCTTGCTCACCATTGGCACAGGGAGGTCGACCTGTTCAGCGACTTCACGGGCCGTCAGAGGTCGGCCGAGATCGCTGTCCTCTGAGGGCTCGCCGGCTCGCGCATCTTGGGCAAAATGGGCGAGGAGAATGATGCCGTAGTCGGCGATTTTACTGAGTCGGAACATGAATACTCACTCACGGGTCTCGGGGGTGGCCGGAGAATAGGGGACCAATCCGGTTCTGTAAGTAGAGTACCACTTTGGTCTGGATTCCAAACCCCAGTGAAAGCTAGCCTTTCTGGACAAAACCCCGCGGGATATGAACTGTTCAGCGAATCGGAGGAGGCTCTTGTTGGCCGATCCGCACCAGCGGCGCCAGCAGAGACTGACCGTCATGGGGCCAGTCGAGAGCCGGCGCCTGCATCCGTCCGGGTCTGCAGATTCGCGAGGCCCCCAGCGAGAGGAGCCTCTCTTCGAGTTCTGATCTGCGAGGGGCAGGTGCGGTCAGAGCAACACTTGAAAGGTGGACTCCGACCGGGGCCAGCGCCCGTTCGAGATCGCGGCTCTCTTGCACTGGAGAGAGACGCAGAAAGCGATGGCCAGGGCAGGGTCTCCAGGAGGCGTCCGACTCAAGGACTACGGTCCAGGAAGTCCCCGGTCCGGTGAGGATGGCGGTGGCATTTCCAGCGGCGGATCGCATCGCTGCCTGATCCCGCTCGTGCACAATCTGGGTAGAGATCCGGGTGTCGATTTCACTGGGTGGCAGAGTTTCGTTCAGATCTTCAAGGGCGGTCGCCACCGCCTGGCCCAAGCGGGCGACCCCTTCGCTCGCGTCCGGCCCCACGACGTAGAGCGCGGCAGGCGACAGACATCCTTGTTGATCCCAGAGCGCCACGTCCAGTGCGATCTTCCGGGCCAAGACCATCACGTCATCGGCGATGGATTCGCGATCGACGACCTGAACGGAAAGACGGTGTCCGTATGCAACGAGACGCGTGGTGTTCTCAAGGCGACTGGCCAGCGAATGAATCGTGGCGTCATGGCCGCTGGCCACGATGCAGGGACTGTCGAGAAATAGATCCAGTCCAGCTTCATCATGACTGGGAAAGGAGACGACTTCCAACGCCGAGCCGATTTCCTCGTCGATGACGCGAATGGATTCGGCCAGAAGCGGGGCCGTGACCGGGTCTCGGGATGATGATTTGACCAGAACCGGCGAGAGGCACGCCATAGAAAGGATCGGTTGAAGAAGAGAGGGCATCGGGATCGAGCCGCCCAGCAAGATGTGGGTACTTGAGAAGGGAATCCAGCGGCGGCCCGGCCCGCAGAGCAACGCTGATCGTTCCCGCTCGATGGTTTCGCGGAGCGCATCCCCAGACCAATGTTCCAAGCCGAGTTTTAATCCAGCCAGCGTGAGCGCAACCGGGAAACCGCCCGCGGCCTCAAGTTCTTCCGCCAGCCGGGCTCGCCAGGGCGATTCCGAGTCCTGCCAGCGATCCAAAACCGCCGCGAGCACACCTAAGACCGAGTCGGCGCCTCGGTCCGAGAGGATCTCTCGGGCGACTTCAAGACGCCCTCGCGCGGCGGTCAGTCGCTCTTGGCTTTCATCGGGCCAGCGGATTTTCACAGGGCTCCCTCCGGCGGTTGAGGCACGCTGGTCGTGTGCTCTCCCGGGCGGTTTGGCGACTTAGCGGTGTCCGCGGGGCCGAGTCAGCATTTCGTCCGCGGCGATCGAGCAGCCCCGTTTTTCGGCATCCGGCTCTCGCCCCAGGATTTCGAAACCAACGGGCTTGCCTTGGGGATTGAGAATATGGTGGCCGAGGTCCGCTGTTTCAATCGCCGCGACACTTCCGGTATTCGCTAGGTCGTGAATGACCACCATACCGGTTTCGCCTGGCTCCACCGGCTGGCGTGTCTTCGGATCTAGAATGCGTACCCGTACCCAAGGCGGACCGAGTTTTCGACGGGGCCCACCGGGGTCGACCAGGGTCGAATCGTAGAACTGGCTTCCGAGTTCAGTCATGCCGTATTGGTTGATGATCCGCGATAGGGGAATGCCCATCCGTTCCGAGATCCATCCATGCAGATCCGCGCGGGGGATTTCTCGAGATTGGCCTTTGAAGCCTCCCGTTTCCATCACTCGAGAGCCCGGAGGGCACTTCCATTGCTCGCCGCGCTTCGTCATGTCTTCCAGGAGGTGCACGAAGGAGAAGGCGGTTCCGAGAAGAATCCATGGAAGCCCGCTTGCATGAACATGGTTTTGGGTTTGCTGGAGACTTTTAAGATCGAGGGTCCCGTGGCGGACCACGTGCTCGGTCTCCGCCGACCCATGCGCCTGAACGAGTTGGTCGAACATGTGGGAGAGGGAAGAGTTTGGACTTTCGAGCCCGGTGGGTGCGAGGATGCACATGGGTAGACGCCAAGACCCGGTTGGGTGGGTTTCATAGTCTGGGAAAACCAAATGTTCGAGGGTGCGGATGAGCGAGGCCTCGTAGATTTCCAAGGTGTCGAGATGCAGCGCCCCCTGCTTTTGGCCGCTGGTTCCACTGGTGCGGAAGGTGCGAAGGGTTTGCTCCGCCGGAAAGCAACGAAGCTCGATTTCTTTGAAAGCGCCCGTTGGCACCGGAGGAATTTGCGTCCAGTGCGAGAGGTTTCCAGGGTTGACCCCCCGACCCTCGCAGTATCGACCATAGGCTGGGCAATGCTCGAACTGAAAGGAGAAAAGTCTTCGGGCCAGCGAATCAAAGCGTTTTTCGTCAAAGAGCCAGCGCGGTTCGGCCATCCAGGCCAGGACCTCCCGGTCGAGGTCCTGGCGCGGGACCTCGATGTTGAAGGCTCGCTTCATCTGGGGGTCCCCTCCTCGCGGCGGAGTTCCTCGATGAGAACCCTTGCTCCGAGGTCCAGTTGTTGGGGTCCAATGCAGAGGGGGGGCGTCAAGGAGATGACGCGGCCTTCCGGGCCTGAGGGCAGGACGATCACCCCCCCTTCCAGAACTCGACGAGTCACGCGTTGAGCCCGCTCGGGGGTGGTGCACTCGATCCCAATCATCATGCCGAGCCCGCGGACTTCGGCCACGCCCTCAAATGCTTCACAGGCTTTTCTCAGGCGTTGGAGGAGTGCCAGCCCGTATCGTTCTGCCCGCTCAACGAGACCCTCTTGATCGATCGTGCGCAATGCGGCGAGGGCGGCCGCGCAACTCGCGGGGTGTCCGAGAAAAGTCTGGGTGTGAAGGGCCTCGCCCTGGGACACGGGCCAGCGATCCATGACCTCAACCCGCCCCATGCAGGCCGAAATAGGCATGCCGGCGGCGAGGCCTTTGCCGACACAAAGCAGATCCGGCACAACGCCTTCGTGCTCGCAGGCGAAGAATCGACCGGTGCGACCGCAGCCCGTATAGATTTCGTCAGCGATCAATAACCAGCCCGCGCGGTCGCAGGCCTGGCGAAGGTCTTGGAGGAACCCCTTCGGCGGCACGCGTTCTCCGCCTCGTCCCTGAACGGGTTCGACGAGCACTGCCCCCACCGGGTGGCCTCGCTCTTGGAGCTCTCGCGCAGTTTCGACGACTCCCTCGATGTCGCCGTAGGGGGCGAAGCCTGTGGCGTGAGCCAGGCGATCTCCAAAAGGTTGGCGAAAGTCGGTTCGGGCCGTCGTGTCGAGCGCGCCCAAGGAGAGTCCGTGGTAGCCCCCCTCGAAGGCGACGACTCCCGCACGTCCTGTTGCCATGAGGGCCGTTTTTAACGCCGCTTCGACGGCATCCGCGCCGGAGCATCCCAGCACGGTTTTCGCGGCGACGCCTCCTGGGTAACGGGAAGCCAGGGCCTCCAGCAGTTCGACCTTGGCTCGGGAAGGATGGACGTCTCCCATTCCGTGCAAAAGGGACTCGGCCTGGTTCGCGATTGCCGCGACGACTTGCGGGTGGGCGTGTCCGGTGCTGGCGACGCCGAACGCGGCGGTCAGATCCAGATAGCGGTTGCCATCCACATCCCACACGTTGGCGCCCCCGGCTCGTTCCCAAAAAATTGGGACTTCGGGCTGTAGGCACGTCACATTTCGATTTTCGACGTTCGCGAGCCGCCCAGCGAGGGCACGGGAGGCTGGCCCCGGAATGGCTCCAGTCAGCTCAGGCAGCGAATCGTTGAATGGAGAGAGCTCGACAGACATGATCTCGGCAGTGTAGCCGTGTGACCCACCAACTTGCGCGGCGGAGCTGGCCTTGATGTGAGAAACGGGGTGCGATCACGCTAGCCTGCCTCTGAGGGTGGGAGCCGCCGGCGGACTGGACCGGCGGGCTTGGTGCCCGGGGGCACAGGCATGACCAAGTCGAGGCGGTCCTGGGTTGCATTGGGGTCGAATTTGGGAGACCGGGTTTGGGCCCTCGAGCAAGCCCGTGAGCGCCTAGCCCAGCATCATCGGATCTGTCTGCGGGCCGCTTCTCGGCTCTGGGAGACCGAACCGGTCGGCCCGCCAGGACAGGGGCCCTATCTGAATGCCGTGCTGGGCTTGGACTCTTCTCTGGAGGCTGACGCTTTGCTCAAGCTCCTCCTGGATGTCGAGCGTGCGCTGGGGCGCTGTCGAGATCCAGCTTCTCCGCGCTGGGGACCGCGTTTGATTGATCTCGACCTTCTCCTATTTGGCTCGGAACGAATTCACCAGCCCGGTCTAGAGGTCCCCCACCCGCGCCTTCGCGAGCGGCCGTTCGTTCTCGCCCCCTTGAACGAACTCGTTCCCAAACTTCAGCCGCCCGGTGGTTCTGAGACAGTCGCCGAGTTGCTTGCCGCGTGTCCGTCGTTTTCCGGCTCGGTTCGTCCCTGGGCCGGCTCCGCCGCGGGCTGGTCGATGCAGCCTCTGCCTGCGAATCTCGGCTGCAAGCCCTGGTCGCCGGAAAATTAGATACCCACAGAGTAGGGAATTTGCGGTGTTATTCCGACTCCGGTACTAAAGAATGAGATCAAGCGCTGGAATGTTTAAGCGAGAGCGCTTGGGGAGTCCTCAGCAATGGCCTGCGCGCTTTCTGCGGAACCTTCAAAAAAAGCCAATACGATCAAAACATTAAAGAGCTTCGACGGCCTGGAAATGGAATCCTGGTCCGCTGAAGAATTGTTGATCTGGGCAATCAAGAATTTTCATCCCCGGCTCGCTTTGTCCGCTTCGTTTGGGGCGCCAGAGGGGATGGCTTTGCTCGACATGATGCATCGCATCGAGCCCGGCAGCCGAGTCTTTGTGCTTGATACCGGGCGCCTGCACTCCGCGACCTACGATCTCATCGATCGGGTTCGGGATCGCTACGGCAAGTCCGTCGAGGTGATCTTTCCAGAGGCCAGCCGTGTGGAGACTTTGGTCCGCGAGCGGGGCATGAATTTGTTCTACGAATCCCAAGAGCAGCGACAGCTTTGCTGCCGGATCCGCAAGGTGGAGCCCATGCGGCGTTATCTGACACAGCTTGACGCTTATGTGAGCGGCCTTCGCCGGGATCAGAACCTGAACCGGCGAGAAACACCCAAGGTCGAGCTGGATGTGGGTCATGGCGATCTCATCAAGTTGAACCCAATCGCCGATTGGACGCGCGAGCGGGTGATGGACTACGTGGATGATCATCGAGTGCCCATCAACCGCCTCCACAAAGAGGGGTTCCCATCTGTTGGTTGCGCGCCCTGTACACGGGCCGTCCGCCCCGGGGAAGACGCACGCTCCGGGCGCTGGTGGTGGGAAAATGACGAGACCCGGGAATGTGGTCTTCACCTTCCGGACGAACAGGAAGGCGGATCGGGCATTTGAGCCACCGCCCTTTTTGATCTGAGACTGAGGGTCGCCGAGGTCGCCATGCGGGTCGGATGCACCGGGTCGGCCTATGCTCTGAGGGTGCCACCCTTCTTCCCGATGTAAGACGGATGGGCACTGCTCGGAGAGTGGAATGACCCCGGCTTCGACCCTGCGCTTCCGTCGCTTCACAGGTATGGTGGCTGTCTTGTGGGCCGTTCTCGGGATCGTGGCGGTCTTCTTTGCCCTGCTCAACGACCGCGGCCCCATCATGCCGATCAGTAGTTCTTGGTTGGGCGCCGGAGCGATGGTCTACAGCGCGAGCCCGGCAGCCGTCCAGTCCGGGGTGACACCGGGTGACCGCATCGTTGCCATCGACGGACGCCCAGCCTTGGAGATGCTCCAAAGCGACATGCCGAATCTGGCCCTCGGTGTGGCCAACACCTATGAGATCGAGAAGCGAGATGGGAGTCGCATCTTCGTTGCGCTCAGCCCAGTCCCTGTTCGAGGCCTTCTTCGGCCCATGGATACGATTCTTCATATCGCTCTCGTGATCGCGAGCCTGGTTTATGTAGGGGTCGGCCTTGCGGTGTGGTGGAGTCGACCGGGCACGGCACCAGCCTGGGCCTTTCTCCTTTTTTGCTCGACGATGTCCGTGATGTTGTCGACTGCATTGAGGGCCGAATTGGTTCCGTGGTCGGCCTGGCGCATGATCGGCAATCTGCCCCTGCTTGGAGCGACGACTTTTCATCTCTTCACCACCTATCCGATTGAGCCCAGTTGGTTGGTGCAGCGCAGCCGGCTTCGTGCACTGCCCTACCTGGGCGCATTCGCGATTCTGTTCGTGTTGGTGGGTGAGCGAATTCTGGAGAACACAAGCGAGTGGATGATCGGCGTCGCATTTTTTTATGGCGTGATTTTATCGATCGGCTCGATCTTCATTCTCGCCGCGCAGCGCAAACCGGCTCGACTGGCCGGTCTTGGAGACCGAGCAGACTTGATGCTGCTGGCAGGAATTTCGAGCTTTCTGCCGGCGATCCTCGCAATGCTCGCCGAATATTTCCTGCAGGCGAATATCCCTTGGTACTTCGCGATGATCTGGGTTGCCGCATTTCCGATAGCGGTCTCCTACGGGATGCTGCGAAACGATCTTTTTGATTTCCGCATTATTGCCCGTTCTTCTGCAGCCTACGGTGTAGCGACCTTCACCATCACGGCTTTGTTTGCCTTTGCGATCACATTTTCCGACGAGCTGATCACTCGCATTGGCGTCAATGTCCGATCCGTCCAAGTCGGTTTTCTCTTCCTCGCCATCTTGGCATTCAACCCGCTTCGAGAACGGTTGCAAGGCCTCGTCGATCGACTCTTTGATCGGGATCGTGCTGGGTATAGGCAAGCGGTTCGAGACATTTCCGAAGCGATGGTTTCGATGCTGTCTTTGAACGAAATCAGCGATCGCATTCTTGTGGCGGTGACGGATACGATGGGCGTCGGTCGTGCGATGGTGCTCTTGTTGGACGAGACAGATAAAGTATTACGCCCCTCGGCCCGTCGGGGAGATTGGGATGAGGAGGGCAGCCGAATTGCGATTCCAAGCGAGCACCCCCTCTGGAAAGAAATGTGGATACGTCGAGAGGAATTGGTTCGAGCAGATTTCGACGAAGAGCCGGACCTTGAACGGCGCGAACAATGCTGGGACGTTTACGACACGCTTGAGGTCGAGCTTCTGGTGCCCATTCTCTTCGGTGTCGACCTACTGGGTGTGATTGCCGTTGGACGAAAACTGACGGGCGAGCGTCTCGCTCCGGATGACCGAGAACTCCTCCGGACGCTGGCCAATCAAAGCTCTATCGCTATCGAAAATGCGAAGGCTTTTGATGAAATTGCCAAGCTCAACGAATCTCTTGAGGCGCGTGTCGAGGAACGCACACAGGAGTTGCGGGATACTCAGAATCAGCTGATGCAAAGTGAAAAGATGAGCGCACTGGGCCAGCTTGTTGCGGGGGTTGCCCATGAACTCAATAACCCGATCGGATTTGTGCACGCCAACCTTCAGTTGCTCGATGAGTTCATCGAAAAATTGGTTCGGGCAGAGCATGGAGAGGGAGACGTCGAACAGATACGCGATGCCATCAGCCGGCTGTTAACTCGAAGCCGCGAAGGCACGGAACGCGTCAAGCAAATCGTCCAGGACCTGAGAACTTTTTCTCGAATGGACCAGGCGGAGAGCCAGATGGCCGATCTCAACGAGGAGATCGATCGAACTCTGGCCTTGATGGAACCACGCCTGAAGAGCGGCGTTCAGATTATTCGCGATTTTGGCCAGCTTCCCCAGGTGCGCTGTTACCCGGGCCAACTCAATCAGGTATTTCTCAACTTGTTGATGAACGGATGCGATGCGATTGGGGCCAGTGGGGGCACGATTACGGTGAAGACCCGGGAAATTGACCTGGGCGTTCGACTTGAATTTAAAGACGACGGGCCCGGCATATCACCTGAGGTTCAGAGTCGCATCTTCGACCCATTCTTCACCACGAAGGAGGTGGGAAAGGGGACAGGCTTAGGTCTTTCACTTTCTCACGGCATCATTGAGCGACACGGCGGTCGATTCCTCGTGTCTTCGGAGCTCGGCCAGGGGGCCTCCTTCGTGATCGACCTGCCGTTGGATGCGGTCGAAGACGGGGCCTGAGGTTCTCGCTTCTCCGCTGGACGAATGAGGCTGCCACTCGTAGTCTTTCACTTTCCTTTGCCCTGACTAGAGAGAGAGAGGCCCTCCGATGAAGTGTGGTTTGATCGCCGGCTATTCCCCCGCAAACATCTCGATCCCGATGGATTTTATTAAAAGGGCCGAGAGCCTTGGATTCAGTTCCGTGTGGACCGCCGAGGCTTACGGCTCCGACGCGGTTTCGCCTGCGGCCTGGATTCTGGCTCAGACCGAAAAGATTCATGTCGGTACGGCCATCATGCAGATGCCGGCGCGAACGCCCGCATCCACCGCGATGACGGCCATGACTCTGTACGCGCTTTCGGGGGGGCGATTTGTGCTGGGGCTTGGGCCCTCGGGACCTCAAGTCGTGGAAGGATGGCATGGGGTTGCCTATGGCCGACCTTTGACGCGAACTCGGGAATATGTGTCGATCATCCGAAAAATTCTCGAACGCAAGGAAGGGGTGACCCATGACGGATTTCATTACCAAATGCCCTTCACAGGCGAAGGGGCAACGGGTCTCGGTAAGCCGCTAAAAAGCATTCTCCATGGCGACCCTGCTCTGAAGATCTATACCGCTTCGATTTCACAGGCCGGTATGAAGTGCGCCGGTGAGGTTTCCGACGGCGTTTTTCCGGTCTGGATGAACCCCGAGCGGTATGACCTCTTCGAAGGCTCTCTGAATGAAGGTTTCGCCAAGGCCGGTGGGGGCAAGGGACTGGATGACTTTGCGATTTGTCCCTTCGTGACGACCATCCTCGGTGACGACCTTGAGAAGTGTCGAATGCCGGTCAAGCAGAACATGGCCTTGTACATTGGGGGCATGGGGGCACGGGACAAGAATTTCTACAACGACTACGCGAAGCGTCTCGGCTATGAAGCGGCGGCGGTCGAGATCCAAAACCTTTTCCTGGCTGGGAAAAAGAATGAAGCCGCCGCGGCGGTGCCCGACGCGCTGGTGGATGACGTCGCGTTGGTGGGTCCTGAGGACCGAATTCGGGATCGTCTCCAGGCCTGGAAAGAGGCTGGGGCGAAGCGCCACGTCGACACGCTTCTCATGGGGGGAGGGCAACCGCGGGCTCTA
This sequence comes from Myxococcota bacterium, assembly GCA_029268645.1. GTDB lineage: Bacteria > Myxococcota_A > UBA9160 > UBA9160 > UBA4427 > TMED88. The sequence goes on along the minus strand of JAQWNI010000055.1, from coordinate 967 downwards.
GAAATCTTGGCTGAGGAGTTGCTTTAGCGGGGGAGCATTCCAGAAATCGACAAAAGAAAAAGGCGCGGACCCCATAAGGCCGCGCCTTTTTCGTTTCTGCCCGTTGGGCTGAAAGAGCTCCGTCCTTAGACGGCTCCTTCGCGTCTCCAGCTCTTTCTCGATGCGGCGACGACGCTGACTCCCGCAAAGAAGAGCGCCATGGCTCCCGGTTCGGGGACGGCGGCCGCTGCGTTGGAGTCGTATGACACGGCGAAAAGTGAAGCCATCACTTGGAAGTCTCCCGAGGTGGCCTCCACACGGACGTCCAAGAATCCTTCCTCGGCAAAGAGTGAAGTCTCGACAAAGCCTCCGAGTACAGAGATTAAGGTGACCTGTTCGGTGTCAAATACGTCGCCGTTAATGGACACGACAACTTCTTCTTTCCAGTCGAACCATTGGTCGTCACGAACAAATACGTGAAGGGCCGCGAGGTCGAGATTTTGCACTGGGGCGTTCGGTTCGAAGGTATGTCGGTAGGTCAGAGCGGGTCCACGGCGGCTGACATACCCGTTTCCCAAGCTGTCAGACACCTCAACGAAAGAAGTGGTCTGGCAATATTCACACTCGATTTCTTGTTCAAAATTGAGGAGGGAAGACAACCCGGAATTGGCGAGGGGCTCGGTCAAAAGCGTCTGGATGTAGAGGAAACTCGAAGTCGCTGAAGCAGTCGAAGCCAAAGACATGACGAGACCGATGGCCAGCGAGAAGAGGAGAGGGCGCATTCGAAAATTTTGGGTCTTCATGGGGAGGCCTGACTTCCGTGGAGGACCGAAGGGTTTTCCGCCGGTCGGGGGGGGGGACGATCCCTCTGAGGGATGGGTTTATAACCACACCTATATTAAATCATTCCGCACCGACTGAACAGCCCGAGCGCGCACTCAGGGCTCGCTGAGCTCATCTCTTGGCCCGGGGGGGTGGCAGATCTAGG
>JAQWNI010000054.1 GCA_029268645.1 Myxococcota bacterium | reverse complement strand
GATCACCCGACGGATCGCAGACCCCGATCAGGCTCTGACTGATTTTCAAGGGCCTTCGCCGGACTGGTGTATTGCTGACCTCGCTGAGTTGCTTGAAATCGTTCCCGCGGTCTCCGCGTCGACCTCGTGAATTTGGTTCTTCTGCAAGAAAGCGATTTTGTGGCCCCGGGCCAAGTGCGCTTGACGGGTCGACGCCATCGTCACCTCAAAAAAATCCTTCGGGTCGACGTAGGGGATTCGATCAGGGTCGGCCGTGTGGGCGGGGCAGTTGGCCAAGGCTGGGTCGAGAAACTGGATCCGGAAGAAGTGATTCTTGCCGTAGAACTGAATGGGAGTCCACCGCCGCCTTTGCCCGTCAGCTTGGTTCTGGCCCTGCCGCGTCCGCCCGTTCTTAGGCGTGTTTTGTCGGGTGTCACGGCCATGGGGGTCAAGCGAATTTCTTTGATCGACGCCGAGGCTGTAGAAAAGAGTTTCTGGCAGAGTCACGGCGTCCGGGCGGAATCCATCCGAGAGCAATTGATGCTCGGTCTTGAGCAAGCCCGGGACACTCTTTTGCCTGACGTTTCGCTGCATCGTGAATTTTCGGCGTTCGTGGATGAAAGCCTGCCAATTCTGCTCGAGGGGGCCGAGGGCTATCTCGCCCATCCCGCTCCGATCCAGTCCACCCGAGCGGGGTCGAGGCCGACTCTTCTCGCGGTTGGACCAGAAGCGGGCTGGAGCGAAGGGGAGAGGGAGCGGCTGACTCGGGCCGGTCTCACGCCTCTCGGCCTCGGAACCCGCGCATTGAGAGTGGAAACGGCCGTACCGGCCTTGATCGCCCGCCTTCTATAGCGAACGAACGGGGTTCTGCAGCAGGAGAGGGTCGGTGCTTGGAACGCCGAATAGCACAAGGGCGATGTGGTACAGCAGTAAAAGAAAATACACGCTGGCCAGTACCCAAAGGCCGATTCGAGCGATCAGGAAGTTCTTGTGGACAAGGAGCAAGATCAGCCAGATTCCGACGATCAAGCATTTCTGGACAAGGAACGCGCTGTTTCCGAATTCCAGAACCCAGGCCATGGCCGGGTTGCCCTCGCTGCCGCCCCGTTGAATCCAAAGCATCGTGAAGAGTGCATCGAGAATGTTCAGCAGCAGGACGGAGACGACGAGTGCGATATCGACCGAAGTGAAACGGTCGACGTAGGTGTTCGCATTCTCACCGGCACGGCGTCCACGTTTTCGGTTTCGATGGCCGAGGAAAGGGGCCCACGGGGAGGTCGGCTCTTGGCGTCGGTCGACCCCTTGGCGTCGGTCTACGGTCGGGCCGGAAGCACTCGGCTCTGACTGAACAACGGCCCCTGCTTGAGAGCCGCGAAGGTCGTGAGGGGACCGGGTGGCCGGGAAGGGCAGCGGTGGCTGACTGGGCTCGTGATGCATCGGTGCGAAGCGCTCCGTTCGATGCCGTCGACTCTTGCCCGGGAGGGGCGGCGAGACGGCGGCGGTCGGCGAGAACCGGTCGGCCCCCCCAGCTTGGGGAGGGGCCGGCCGGCTTTACGCTCTTTATCGGTTGATGCGCTGCTTGCCCGAAGTGATTCCTGCCGCCATCGGCAAAAAACCGGCAAAACGTCCGCAGTGGGCTCTAGGCCGCCTCAAAGAGCGAGGCGAGACCCTGTCCGCCACCGATGCACATGGTGACGATTCCGTAGCGCTTTCCCTGGCGCTTCATTTGGCGCAGAAGCAGCCCCGTCATCCGGGACCCGGACATCCCAAAGGGGTGACCGATCGAAATGGATCCGCCCGAGGGATTCAGGATCTCGTTGGGAATCTCCAGTTCGCGTTGGCAATAAAGCAGTTGGGAGGCGAAGGCTTCGTTGAGCTCCACGATGCCGATGTCATCCATCGTCAGCCCGTGTCGTTTCAGAAGCTTGGGCACGGCAAAAACAGGCCCGATACCCATTTCTTCGGGACCGCATCCGGCGACCGCCGTCCCGCGGTAGATGCCCAGGGGTTCGACTCCCAAAGCCTTGGCTCGGTCGGAAGACATCAGGAGCGTTGCCGAAGCGCCGTCCGAGAGCTGTGAGGCATTGCCGGCTGTCACCGTGCCGCCCTCCTCGGCGGGCTTGAAGACGGGCTTCAGCGAAGCCAAGCCTTCGAGGGTGGTTTCTGCACGGTTACACTCATCCTTTTCGACGGTGAAGTCTTCATCGTAAGGATCCTCGCCCTTCTTGATCACCTTGCGGGTGACCTTCATGGGGGCGATTTCCTCGGCCACGTAGCCGGCATCGCTGGCGGCGGCGTAGCGCTGCTGGCTCTGCAGCGCGTAGGCGTCCTGATCCTCTCGGGAGATGCCATAGCGTTCAGCGACCACTTCGGCAGTGATTCCCATTGGGAAGTAAAGACCGGGGAACCGTTCCTTGGCCGCCGCGTTCACCATACGATGGGTGTTTTGTGTTCCATCCTGCATCATCGTGATGGTCTCGACGCCAGCCCCGATGGCAACTTCTGCGCCTTCATGGATGATTTGATGAGCCGCCATCGCAATCGCCTGAGACCCCGAAGAGCAGAAGCGATTGACCGTCGTTCCGGCAACGTCTTTAGGAAAGCCAGCTCCCATGGCCGCAATCCGTGAAACGTTCATGCCCTGACAGCCTTCGGGCATGGCGCAACCTGTGATGACGTCCTCAACTTCACCCGGGTCGAGTTTAGGTTGGGCGGCCACCACCTCGCGTAAAGCGTGTGCGAGATAATCGGCGGGTTCGGTCATATTGAAAGAGCCGCGATTGGCCTTGGTGAGTCCTGAGCGTAGACTGTCGACGATGACGGCTTCTCGAGCCATGAGTTCCTCCGGTGGAGCGTGTTGATATAAAAAGGGACGGGAGCATACCACCGTTTCGAGTTCGAATCGGGTGGACGCTGGCCGTGACGAAGGTTCGTTTGGCGCCTTAGCCCGGGGGGCGGCGGTCGGCCCAGGGCCGTTCGGCTTCGAGTTGGCCAGCGAGCTGAAAAAGAGTTCCCTCGTCTCCGAATCGGCCAGCGATTTGGACGCCGATGGGAAGACCGTCAGGGCTCCAGACGAGGGGGACCGACATCGCAGGGTGTCCCGAGGCGTTGAAAACTTGGGTGAATCCAACGGATTGAAGGACCGCGGGCAGCATCTGTTCGAGGTTCGGGTTCGCGAGGGAAAGAACGCCGAGCTTTTGGGGCGGAGCCCCCAGGGTTGGGGAGAGAATGACGTCGAATTTCTCAAACCATGCGTCGACTTGCCGACCGGTGGCATGCAGCCCGCGAATGGCCCGGGCGTAGTCCTCGGCGGTTCTTTCTCTCGCGCGTCCGATGGAGAGCCAGGTGAAGTGCTCCACGTCGTCCGGGCCCAGGGAGCGACCTTTTTGGCGGGCTTGATCCTCGAGAGTGGCGAGCAGGTTGGCCCCCATTGCGACTTGGCTCGAATCGGCGAGCCCCTCTCTGTCGACTTTTAGTTGAATTCTCTCGACGGCGTGGCCGAGCGACTCGAGCCACTGGCCGCTCTCTTCTGCGGCGCTGACACACAGCGGGTCGACTTCGGTCCCGTTGGTGCTTTCCGTCAGCAAGGCCACCTGAAGACGGCCGGGGTCTCGGCCCACTTCTTCAAGATAAGGTCGGGCTTTGGGAGGGGCCCAGTACGGGGAACCGACCTCGGGACCTTCGCTGACATCGAGAAGGGCCGCGTTGTCTCGTACGGATCGGGAAAGGGCGTGCACGGTGGACATCCCACTCCATCCTTCCCCCGCATCGGGGCCGAAGGGTGTCCGACCTCGGGTCGGCTTGAGGCCGAACAGCCCGCAGCAAGCCGCGGGAATGCGAATCGAGCCCCCGCCGTCACTGGCATTCGCCAGAGGCAGGAGGCCCGCGGCCACTGCCGCCGAGGCGCCGCCGGAAGATCCGCCTGCCGTATGTTCGAGGTTCCACGGGTTTCGAGTCTGGCCAAACAGAGTTGATTCGGTGGTGGTCGTCAAACCGAACTCTGGAGAGGCCGAGCGACCGAATATGACGAGGCCGGCTCGCCGGTAGCGTTTGACTAATTCGCTGTCGTGGTTCGCAATGTGATCGGCAAAGAGTCGACAGCCGTTGGTGGTGCGCTCCCCTTGGATTTGAAGAGCGAGATCTTTGACCAGAAAGGGAACGCCTCGAAACGGGCCATCGGGAAGGCCCGCTTGGAGCGCCTTCCGGGCATAGGATTCCATTTCGATGACCACCGCGTTCAGCCGGGGGTTGCGGTCTGCGCAACGCTCCAGAGCCGCCTCA
>JAQWNI010000053.1 GCA_029268645.1 Myxococcota bacterium | reverse complement strand
CGTGGGTGAGGTCGGTCTGGTGGGCGTAGTCTGTGTCGCTCTTTCGAGCGCCACGCTTGAGCTCTTTCGAGAGAGCGCGTTTGTTCAACCGGTCGCGCTTCGTTCGGCCATTCCGCTTGTCGTCGGAAGTGTCGCGTTTCTCTTGTGGGTCATTCTCCGCGTTCGAATGAGAGAGCAAGTCGTTGTATCGAAGGAACCTCTTGGCATCGCCTCCTGAGACTGAACTCTAAGACTTTACTCGTTGATTGCGTTGGCCTGATCGGTCAGCCATTTCATGCCGAGACCCTGTCCTAGTTTTTTCGCGCGGCCAAGGAGAGTCCGGCCTCGTATCCTTGCTTCTTCATCTGAGTCGAAAATCAGTTCCTGAGAGAGCTCAAGTTGGGCCCGTGCATGAAACACCGGAGACTGCAGACGTTGCGTGAGCTGCAACGCGTTTTCAAAATGAGCCCGTGCTGACTTAGGCCGCTCGAGGACGCGACACAGAATGCCAAGATAATGAGCGACGGGACCTAAATAGACCCGAATGTGCGGGTGGTAAACGTTTTGCGAAGCGTAGGGCGCAAGGATCTCATAGGCGACCTCGGCCCGCATCTCATCCGCGAAGTGCACACTCAGCTCGGCCAGTTGCGCGGCCGACAACATCCACCATTGATTACGGGGAAGGGTGCGCAGGTCTTGAGCTTGGAAGTTTTCAAAAATAAGGCGGCTCTCTTCCTCGCGACCGACGTCGGCGCACGCCCGGGCAAAGTGAAGTCGGGCGTTGGGGGCTCTCTCAACCAGGTGACGAAAAGGCAAGGCCATACCAGGATCGACGTTTTCAAAGCCCCCCCGTAACTTGACGAGCAGGTAGACCTGAGTGGCCGCCACCTGACTGGCCTGCGGGTAGCCTAATCGAGTGCCGAGTTCGAAGCCTTTCGCAATACATCGACTTGCGACGTCGAATTCGCCCGATGCGATCGAGAAACCAACACGGTGCCATAGTGCAAAAAGACCATGAACAGCCCGGTGCGCCGACTCGGCCAGCTTTTGATACTTCTGGCTTTCAATCAGCGCAGTTTCAATTTCGCCCTGCTGAATCGCCAAAGTAGTGCGGAGACTCGCGGCCTGAAGATGAACTTCAGCCAGTTCAGATTGTTCGCTCAAAAGATCGAGCTCAACCTTAATCTCTTCGCGCATTGCTTCATCGCCTGGACCATTGTAGTTGGCGGCCCGCGCTGCGAGGGCGTTGGCGAGAACCCGCGGCTCCCCGGAACGTCGTGCAAGGATGAGGGCCTGCCTACTCATTGAGCGAGTTACTTGAGGCGATCGCTCTGCAGGGGTTGTCGTCAGCCGACAGAGAAGCAGACTCTTGAGTTTCGGTTGATCGTCTCCGAGGCGGCCCGCAGCCTCTTCTACCAGTCGTCTTTTTTCGTCGCCGATCAGTGGGCCCTCATCGGCGTGCCAACCAAATCCGAGTGCGGCACGGGCTAACAGGTCCGGCCTCGATCGCCTTCGCGCCACTTCGGCAGCCCGGAGGTAGGCCACCTCCGCCGACTTTCGCTCACCTGCCAGCGAATGGGCTTCCGCGAGAGCCAAGCTGAGCTCGCACAGTTTCTCTTCGTCTGACAAGCCGAGAAGATCGAGCAGGTCGATGGAGCGCTGATAGCAAGCGGCGGCTTCGTCGTAAGCGAAAACCCGAAGTGCCTCTTGCGCGGCTCGCTGCGAATATTCAACCGATTTTTCCAAGTCCGAAGGCGAACCGGCTTCCGCGAAGTGGTGGGCGATTTCGGCAAGCCGCGGGCTTGGGCTGAGTGAACCCCTGGCTTCCAATTGCGTAGCGGCTCGTCGATGAAGAGATGTTCGTTGACTCCGGGGGAGATTTTCGTAGAGGGTCCTTCGAATGACATCGTGCCAGAATGTGTACTCGTCATTGCCTTCGGGCACCTTGCGCAGGAGACGATTGGCCTGGGCTTCATCAACGGCCGCAAGAACAGAGTCCAAAGTGTCGTCGGACAGGTCTGTCGCCATTCTCAAGGAAAAGGTCTTGCCCAGAACGGAGCCGGCCTCTAGCACTGCTCGGCACGAGTCCGAGACAAAGCTAACTCTTCGAAAAATAGCTGCGCGGACGCCTTCGGGCAGTTCGATTGCGAGAGCTTTTAAGTCCTCCACGCTTTCCAGATGGTTGAGCTCCGACAGCATTCGAGTGGTCTCGCCAAGAAAGAGCGGGTTGCCCGAAGTGGCTCGGTGAAGGGCTCCAATCAGGTCTGGATGGATTGGGTGACCGCAGATCCCCTGAACGAGGGCAGCCGCGTCGGCACGTTCAAGCCCAGCGAGCGAAACTTCTCGGCAACGCGAATCGCCAACGAGTTCCCGCAGGATGCTGGATCTGTCCGGATCTCGCTGCATGTCAAACGGTCTAAAGGTTGCGACTGCGAGAAGCGGCATGCGGTGGAGCGCACGAGCGAGAAAAACCAATAGCCGGAGGCTCCGTCGATCAGCCAGATGCAGATTTTCAAGCACCATGATCAACGGTCGCCGCTGAGAGGCCAACCGAAGGCAGTTGATCACTGCATCAACGAGCTGGAAGCGTGCGACTTTTCCGGCAGTCTGTGAATCACCGGAACGCGAGTCGCGAAGTTCCGTCAGGGCACGAAGAATCGGCCCCTGACCATTCTCATCATCCCGCATCTCGGCCAGTTCGCGTAGGAGATGTGACCAGGTCCAATAAGCCGGCGCGCCCTCACTCTCATGCCATTCGCCTCTCAGCGTGTCAAAGCCGTTTCCGCGAGCCTGAATGACCAATTCTTCCGCCAGTCGCGTTTTACCGATGCCCGCTTCCCCCGAAAGCAGGAGTAAGCCCCCGTCGCCACGTTGAGCGGCATCCAGCATGGCGAGAGCGGGGCGCATGGAAACTTCGCGACCGACGAAGGGGTCGTTTATATCACCCGATCGGTCTTCGAAAGCCGAACTTTCGGGACTTGGACCCTGCTGTGCAGACCCCTGCGCGCGCGAGACCACACGATCGAATCGGTATCCGTAACCGCGAAGGCTCGCAATCGGATTGGCTTCGTCCAGGCGTGTCCATAGACTGCGCAGTTCCCGAATACACCGTCTGAGTGATGCATGGGTGACGGACTCCTTGGGCCATAGCCGGTCGATCAATTCATCGTGATGAACTGCCCTCGGATACGCGACGACCAGCTCGGCCAAAGCCGCGAAGACCTTAGGCTGGACGGCGACTGGGGAACCCTTGTGACGAATTTCCCTTCGCTCCAAATCAATCTCGAAAGCGTCGCTCGAGTAGATCAAGTCGATGTTCCTATCTGAATGGTCCATTCGAGCCTATCATGGGCCCGATGAGATCGGGAAGACTCAAAGAGGAACATTTGATTAATGCTCGGGCCGTGCCCTCAAAAACCATTCAGTGACTCTCGAGGTAGCAGCGGACTGATTGAGTGCGCGAGCGCGAGCGTTACCGCCGCAAATCGATCCGTAAAAATAGTGACCAATAGTGTTATAAAGCACCCACCTCGAAGCTAAGGCTGGACATCTCAAGGGGATGCTGAATTCCCACACAGGCTCCGCGTAGGCTCGTCGCGTTGAATCCTTCAGGCCTCCGTCGTACTCCAGGCACACGAGCAGAACGGCCGCGGGCTTAGGCGATCTGACCAAGCCCGCCGCATTGCGCCAGGCTGAGCCCAAGTCAAAGTGGGTGAACCTGAGGAAAAAAGCTTCGCGATTACTCTAAAAAAAAACTCCCAACGCTACGAGCTTGCGCAGTGCAATTCGGGTGCTGGGCGCAGTGAGGGACCGATCTATCCAGGGAGGGACTGTGATGGCAGCCTCACTGGCTAGAGGTAGGACGTCGTTACTGTCCCTTCGCTCGGCTCGCCGCAGGGGCAAACCGTACCCGCTGGGGCGCCGACACAGTCTACCCAAGGCCTGGATGGCTCCGGTTTCAGTATCCACTCTATCGAGGCAGCTATGTCCTCCTGCTCGGAGGTGAGAGGGGGTTCGTCGGGGTCCGGAGGCTTGCCGCATGCCAGGGTTGTAGGAGCCCCTCCATCGACAGGGCAAACGCGCACTGGGCCTCCACAGCTCAGAGTAATCGTGCCCTGCTGAGCACCGACACTGACGCTACCGCTCGCGTCGGTACACTTTCCAAACAAAAGAAAATTGACAGATTCTCTCGCTCCGTTGTTGGTGCGATTCCCAGTGTAAGTCCCCTTCTCTGTATCGGCTCTCACGGTGACAATGCATTCATCAAAGCTCAAAATCTCAGAACCCGGTCCACCGTTATCGCAGGCAACGAGCAAGAGAGCCACCCCCGACATCAGCACGAAAAACACGTTCATCATCATGGCAATCTCCCTCTCGAACCTGCGTGACTCAGCCGATTCCTTTGCTCTCGCTAGGCTATCGCCTCGTTTACTAGAAACATGATTTTATCATAGCTCCAGCGGGGCGAGTATATCGCGAGGTCCTTGTCTGAAAACTTCGTCGCAGAGTCTCAAACATACTCTTTGATGCCACGGTCGTCGGCCGCCCCGAATCTCCAGCTTCGTCCAAAGTCTCATCCTCTAATGCAAGAGCCGCGAGCGACCTCGGCTCCGAGGACCCATCAGTGCACCCCGCCTATTCCTCCTCTGCCCGGCCACCAGACTCCCCAGCAAGATTTAAGCAAACGCCATAGTCCGATGTTCTACCGGACGCCCGGCTCTTTGCCCGACCCTCGAAATCTAGACCTAGGCGCGGCAGCTGCACGCTCGCAGGTAGTCCGGCAGACCGACCTCAGTTGCCGTAAAATACGTGATGACTCCCAAGAAGAACTTGTATCGCCTCACCCACCCCGCACGCCCTCTGCACATAGGAGATCTCCATGCTCGATATCAAAATTCAAGGCGCAAACATTGTGGATGGAACCGGCGCACCGGCGCAGACCGGCGATATCGGAATTCAAGACGGTCGAATCGTGGCGAAGGGGAAGGTGACTGAGGATGCCAAGCAGGTAGTGAATGCTGACGGAACGCTGATGACACCGGGCTGGGTCGACGTTCACACGCACTATGACGGCCAAGTAACTTGGGACGATCAGATCGACCCGTCTGCCTCGCACGGTGTGACGACGGTTATCATGGGCAATTGCGGTGTCGGCTTCGCACCTGTTCACAAAGGTGCGGAACACGAGCTAATCGAATTAATGGAAGGCGTTGAGGATATCCCGGGCACCGCCCTCCACGAAGGCATGCCCTGGGGCGAATGGGAAACTTTTCCCGAGTACCTCGACTTCCTTGGAACACGAGAGTATGCCCTCGACATCGGTGCCCAGCTCGCACACGGTGCCCTGCGTAACTACGTGATGGGACAGCGCGGTCGCGACAATGAAGACCCGCGTGGAGAAGACTTGGCCCGCATGTGCGCGATGGTTGAAGAGGCTATGCGGGCCGGTGCAGTTGGATTTTCCACTTCGCGCACCGTGGGACATCGATCCATCAGCATGGTGTGAATTGCATCGTGATTGAACCCGACGTAGTTTGCGCCGAGCAAGATTGCGAACGAGTTCCCGTCGTTTTCGAGGAGGTAGTCATATACGACCTCGTGAATGGGCGTGTTGGTCGCGGCGGCCC